>NZ_JBVHPN010000004.1:0-424272 GCF_055567935.1 Streptomyces sp. NPDC026301
CCGAGGGGGGAAGAAGAACCAACCCCCCCCCCCCCCTCCCCCCCCCCCCCCCCCCCCCCCCCCCCCCCCCCCCCCCCCCCCCCCCCCCCCCCCCCCCCGGCCCCGCGTCGTCGGGGGCCTCCTCGGCGGGTCCAGTTGAACACCAGGTCCGTTCGAGAGGGCCTGTTCATGCTGAGACACACAGCGCAAGGTCCGTCGACGCAGTGGGGAGTACGACACATGAGCCGCAGCCCGCTCCACACCCGGCTCGGCCGGACGGGGCTGGAGATCAGCAAGCTCGCCTTCGGCACCGTCAACTTCGGTGGCCGAGTGGACGAACCCGGCGCGCACCGGCTGCTCGACCACGCGGTCGCGCGGGGCATCACCTTCCTCGACACCGCCAACACCTATGGCTGGCGCGTCCACAAGGGCCACGCCGAGGAGGTCATCGGCAGCTGGCTGACCGGCCGCCCCGCCCGGCGCGACGAGGTCGTCCTCGCGACCAAGGTGGGCGACCCCATGGGCGAGGGGCCCAACCAGCAGGGCCTGTCCACACGGCACATCATCTCCGCCTGTGAGGCGTCCCTGAGGCGACTCGGCACCGACTGGATCGACCTGTACCAGATCCACCACCTGGACCGGAGCGTCCGCTGGGACGAGATCTGGCAGGCCATGGAGATCCTCGTGGCCCAGGGCAAGGTCCGCTACGTCGGCTCCTCGAACTTCGCCGGCTGGGACATCGCCTGCGCGCAAGAGGCCGCACGGCAGCGCCACTTCCTCGGCCTCGCCGCCGAGCAGTGTGTGTACAACCTCGTGACCCGGCACGCCGAGCTGGAGGTGATTCCCGCGGCGCGGAGCTACGGACTCGGCGTCCTCGTCTGGTCACCGCTGCACGGCGGCCTGCTCAGCGGCGTACTGCGCAAGCTGCGGGAGAACACCGCGGTCAAATCGGGCCAGGGACGCGCGAGCGAGGCCCTGGAACGCCACCGCGCCACGATCGAGGCGTACGAGAAGCTCTGCGCCGACCTCGGGCGGGACCCCGCGGAGGTCGGCATGGCCTGGGTCCTGTCGCGCCCCGGTGTGACCGGGCTCGTCATCGGTCCCCGCACCGAAGCCCACCTGGACGGAGCCCAGGCCGCCCTGGACTCGCCACTGCCCCAGGACGTACTGGACCGGCTCGACGCTCTCTTCCCCCCGGTCGGCCGCGGCGGACCCGCACCCGACGCCTGGCTTTCCTGACTCACCGACGAAAGGACCGGCCTTCTCATGGCCAAGGACGGATTCACCGACCCGAGCATCGTTCCCCACGAGTCGGACCAGGAACGCGACGCGCGCGAGCGGCTGACGAAGCTCCTCGTCGAAAGCCCCATCCCGCCGGAATACCTGATCGACAACCTGCCCGTCTATCTGCGCCGCCACCAGCTCGCCGACCTGCTCTCCATGGACGCGCTGTACCGCATGCTGCCCGAAGTCCCGGGCACCATCATGGAGTTCGGCGTGCTGCACGGCCGCCACCTGGCCACCCTCACGGCCCTGCGCAGCATCTACGAGCCGTACAACTCGCTGCGCCGCATCGTCGGCTTCGACACCTTCACCGGCTTCCCCGAAGACATCAAGGACGTCGACAAGGTCAGCACCAGCGCCGTCGCGGGCCGGTTCGCGACGCCGGAGGGTGAGGTCGACCACCTGCGCGAGGTCCTCGCGGCCCACGAGGCGTCCGAGCCGTTCGGACACACCCAACGGTCCTTCGTCGTCCAGGGCGACGTCCGCGAGACCGTTCCGCGGTACCTGGAGGACAACCCGGAGACGGTCATCGCCCTGGCCTACTTCGACCTGGACCTCTACCAGCCGACCAAGGAACTCCTCGAAGCGATCCGGCCGCACCTGACCAAGGGCAGCATCCTCGCGTTCGACGAGCTGGCCCACCCCAAGTGGCCGGGCGAGACCACGGCCCTGCGCGAGGTCTTCGGCCTCGACCACGCCCCGCTCCGGCAGCTGCCGGGCCGCGAGCCGCCGGTCATCTACATGAAGTGGGGCGAGTGAGCGGACGACGGAAGAGGACGAGCCGATGCCGACCACAGCAACGCTCAGCGCACGTGAGGACGTAGGGCTGCCGGCGCGGCTGGCCCGGTCCGCCGCCACCGGCGACGCCGGATCCCGGATGTCCGTCGACGCCTTCACGGGCTGGCTCGGGTACCGCTCCATGGTGAACCGGTTCCGGGTGGAGCGGATCCCGTTCGCGGAGATGGACGCCTGGTCGTTCGACCCGGAGACGGGAAACCTGCGCCATGACACGGGCCGGTTCTTCAGCGTCGAAGGTCTGCACGTCACCGTGGGGGAGGGGCCCTTCCCCGAGTGGCAGCAGCCGATCATCAATCAGCCCGAGATCGGCATCCTCGGCATCCTCGCCAAGGAGTTCGACGGCGTCCTGCACTTCCTGATGCAGGCGAAGATGGAGCCCGGTAACACCAATCTGCTCCAGCTGTCGCCGACGGTGCAGGCCACCCGCAGTAACTACACCAAGGCCCACAGGGGCGCCGACGTGAAGTACCTGGAGTACTTCACCGGCGCGGCCGATGCGACCGTACTGGTCGACGTGCTGCAGTCCGAGCACGGTGCCTGGTTCTACCGGAAGTTCAACCGCAACGTGGTCGTCGAGACGACCCAGGACGTCGTGGTCGACGACGACTTCTGCTGGCTGACGCTCGGTCAGCTCGGCGAACTGCTGCGGCGTGACGATGTGGTGAACATGGATTCGCGCACCGTGCTCGCCTGCCTCCCCGTCCCCTTCGAGGAGACAGGTGCCCTGCACTCCGATGCCGCGCTGCTGTCGTGGTACGCGGCGGAGCGGTCTCGCCATTCCGTCGACGTACGCAGGATTCCGCTGGCCGGGGTGGCCGGCTGGCGGCGCGGCACGGACTCCATCGACCACGAGCTCGATTGGTACTTCCGTGTGGTCGCCGTGCGGGTGCAGGCGTCCAACCGCGAAGTCGGCGCGTGGACACAGCCCCTGTTCGAACCCCGGGACTCCGGGGTCATCGCGTTCGTCACCCGGAGGTTCGGCGGCGTCCCGCACCTCCTCGCGCATGCCCGGGTGGAGGCCGGTTTCATCGACTCGATCGAGCTCGCGCCGACGGTCCAGTACACGCCGCGGCACTACGCGCACCTCACCGGGGACGCCCGGCCCCCCTTCCTCGACTCGGTGCTCGCGGCCGGCCCCGACCGGATCCGCTACGAGGCCGTGCACTCGGAGGAAGGCGGCCGCTTCCGCAACGCGCAGGCACGCTATCTGATCGTCGAGGCCGACGAGACCGAGGCGCCCGACGAGCCGCCGCCGGGCTACCGGTGGCTCACGGCCGGACAGCTGAACACATTGCTGCGGTACGGCCGTTACGTGAACGTGCAGGCCCGCACGCTCATGGCCGTACTCAATTCACACGCCGTCGAGTGGTGAGGACCCAGGGGATCCCCGTATGACGACCCGACAGACCCAACACACCCAACAGGCCCGACAGACAGGTAGGACAGCAGCCGCCGCGACCGCCCGGGAACTCGCCGTCGAGGGCGCCTTCGAGTTCACCCCCCAGGTGTTCCCCGACGACCGTGGCCTGTTCGTGGCCACGTATCAGCGACCGTTGTTCAGCGACGCGACCGGGCACCCCTTCCCCGTCTTCCAGGCCAGCCAGAGCCACTCCCGCAGGGGGGTGGTCCGGGGCGTGCACTTCACCACGACCCCGCCGGGCACGGCCAAGCACGTCTACTGCGCGCGGGGCCGGGCGCTCGACCTCGTCGTCGACCTCCGGGTCGGATCGCCGACCTTCGGCCGGTGGGACGCGGTCCTCCTCGACCAGGAGCACTTCCGGTCGACGTATCTGCCCGTCGGCGTGGGCCATGCGTTTGTCGCGCTGGAGGACGACACCGCGATGGTGTACCTGATGTCCGGGCCGTTCGTAACGGAGAACGAGCACGCCGTTTCCCCGCTGGACCCGGCACTCGGACTGCCCGTCACGGTGGAGGGCGTCGAGCCGGTCCTGTCCGAGCGCGACACCGTGGCCCCCACCCTGGCCGAGGCGCGCGACCTGGGCATCCTGCCGGACTACCGGACCAGCCTCGCGCTCGAGGCGGCGTTGTGACGGCCGCCGCCACCCGGCCGCTGGTTGTCGTCCTGGGCGCGTCCGGCTATCTGGGCACCGCCCTCACCCGCGAGCTGGCCGCGCGGGACATCCGGCTGCGGCTGGTCTCCCGGCGCCCGGCGGCCGTACCGGACGACGCCCGGGCCGCGGTGGAGCCGGTGACGGCCGACCTGACCGACCCGGCGCAGCTGGCCGCGGCCGTCGAGGGCGCGGACACCATCGTGCACCTCGTCGCGAAGATCGCCAGTACGACGTCGTGGCGTGCGGCGGGTGCCGACCCGCTCATCGAGCGGGTCAACGTCGGCCTGGTGCACGACCTCATCGACGTGTTGCGGAACAACGCGGTGCCGGGCCGGCGCCCCGCTGTGCTGTTCGCCGGATCGGTGGCGTCGGTCGGCGTCCCCGGCAAGGTCCGCATCGACGGTTCGGAGCCGGACGCACCCCAGAGCGCCTACCCCCGGCAGAAGCTCCGGGCCGAGCTTGCGCTGAAGGCCGCCCACGACGAGGGCGTGCTCCGGGCCGTCTCCCTGCGGATGCCGACCATCTTCGGCCCGGGCCCGCGGGAGACGGCGGCCGATCGCGGGGTGGTGGTCACCATGATCCGGCGGGCCCTGGAGGGCCGGCGGCTGGAGCTGTGGGACCGGACCGTGCGCCGGGAGATGATCCACGTGACGGATGTCGCCCGGGCCTTCGTCGCCGCGCTCGACCACGTCGACGCGCTCGGCGGACACCACTGGCTCATCGGCACCGGGCACAGCGAGCCGCTCGGCGACATGTTCACCGCGATCGCCGCGGCCGTGGCGGACCACACAGGGGCGGCCCGCGTGCCGGTCGTCGAGGTCCCGCCGCCGGCCGAGGCCGAGGCCACCGACCTGCAGGGCATGGAGGTGGACGCCTCCGCCTTCACCCGCGTCACCGGCTGGCGGCCGGTGACGGACCGAGCCGTCGCGCTCCCCACCCTGGTCGCCGAGGTGGCCGCCCGCACACCGAGAGGTTGATCATGCGAGTACTCCTGGCCTGCGTCGGCATCAAGACGCACTTCTACAAGGTGGTCAGCACGGCCTGGGCGCTGCAGAACGCGGGGCACGAGGTGCTGGTCGCCGGCCACCCGGTGCTGGTCGACGACATCGTCCAGGCCGGCCTGCCCGCCGTCGCGGTCGGCACCGACCACGCCATGTTCGCCCCCTCCCCGTCCGGCGTGACCTCGTACAGCCGGGAGTGGGACTTCACGTTCTCCACCCCGGAGACGCTGACCTGGGAATACCTCCACGAGCTGCACGCATCGCTGGTCGACCGGTTCCACACCACACTGAACAACGACACCTTCGTGGACGGGATGGTGCGCTTCGCCCGCACCTGGCAGCCCGAGCTGGTGCTGTGGGAACTGGGCACCTACGCCGGTGCCATCGCCGCGCGGGCCGTCGGCGCGGCACACGGCCGTATCGTCTGGGGCCAGGACGTGACGATGCGGGCCAGGGAGGAGTTCCTCGCGCTCAACCGCGCACGCCCGGCGGACCGGCGGAGCGACCCGCTCGCCGACTGGCTGGGCGGTGTCGCCGCCCGCTTCGGCGACACCTTCGACGAGGAGCTCGTCACCGGTCAGTGGACGGTGGACCTGCTGCCCGAGAGCGCACGGCTGAAGTCCGGCCTCAAGACGATCCCCAGCCGTTACGTGCCGTACAACGGCCCCTCGGTCGTACCGGAGTGGGTGTACGAGCCCCCGAAGCGCCCCAGGGTCTGTCTCACCCTCGGTGTGGCCGGGCGGGAGCGCGGCCTGGACTACGTCTCCCAGGCCGACCTGCTCGACGCCGTGGCCGACCTCGACATCGAAATCGTCGCCACGATGGACAGCCTCCAGCGCGAGAACCTGCGAGCGGTGCCGGACAACGCCCGCCTCGTCGACTTCATCCCCCTGCAGGCCCTCCTGCCGAGCTGCTCGGCCATCGTCCACCACGGCGGATCGGGCACCTGGGGCACGGCCATGGTGTGCGGCGTACCCCAGGTCGTGATCGCCGCCACCTGGGACACCCCGGTCAAGGGCCAACACCTGGAGCGCGTCGGTGCCGGGCTCTGCATTCCGGCGGCGGAACTGAAGCCGGACCGGCTGCGCGAAATGCTCGTCCGGGTACTGGCGGAGCCTTCCTTCCGTGCGGCGGCGGAGCGCCTCCGCCAGGAAGCCCTGGCCGAGCCCTCCCCGAACGAGACGGTGCCGATCCTGGAGCGGCTGACCGCTCAGTACCGCACTCGGTAACACCGTGAGCTTCTCCCACCCGCTTGCCGGCGTTGCGCCGCAGACCCACGGAGCGAACACGTGAAGGCACTCGTCCTGTCCGGGGGGTCGGGGACTCGGCTCAGGCCGATCACCCACACCTCGGCGAAGCAAATGGTCCCCGTGGCCAACAAGCCCGTCCTCTTCTACGGCCTCGAAGCGATCGCGGACGCCGGGATCGAAGAGGTCGGCATCATCGTCGGCGAGACCGCCCAGGAGATCCGGGAAGCGGTGGGCGACGGCTCGAAGATGGGGCTCCGCGTCACCTACCTCCCGCAGGAGGAGCCACTGGGGCTCGCCCACGCGGTGCTGATCGCGCGGGACTTCCTCGGCGACGACGACTTCGTGATGTACCTCGGCGACAACTTCATCCTCGGCGGCATCACCGGGCTCGTCGACACGTTCCGCGAGGAACGCCCCGACGCGCAGATCCTCCTGACCCAGGTACCCGACCCCCGGGCCTTCGGGGTGGCCGAACTCGACGCGACCGGCCGGGTGATCGGCCTTGAGGAGAAGCCGACCCATCCCAAGAGCGACCTCGCCCTGGTCGGCGTCTATCTCTTCACCCCCGCGGTCCACGAGGCGGTCCGGGCGATCGAGCCGTCCTGGCGTGACGAGCTGGAGATCACCCACGCCATCGAATGGCTGATCAAGCAGGGCAAGGACATCCGTTCCACGACGATCTCCGGCTACTGGAAGGACACCGGCGGAGTCGAGGACATGCTGGAGGCCAACCGGACCATTCTGGAGACCCTGGTCACCCGGATCGACGGCGATCTGGACGACACCAGCGAAATCATCGGACGCGTCGAGATCGCCGAAGGCGCCGTGATCCGCGCGTCACGCATCGTCGGACCCGCGATCATCGGAGTCGGTACCACGATCTCCCACTCCTACGTCGGCCCCTTCACCTCGATCGCCGACAACTGCCGGGTGGAGGACAGCGAGATCGAGTTCTCGATCGTGCTCGGCGACTCCTCCATCACCGGCGTCCGTCGGCTGGAGTCCTCCCTCGTGGGACGGAACGTACAGGTCACTCCCGCGCCCCGGACCCGTGCGGCGCACCGGCTCATCCTCGGCGACAACAGCAAGGTGCAGATTTCCTCATGACCCACAGGATCCTGATCACCGGAGGAGCCGGCTTCATCGGCTCGCACTACGTCCGTACGCTGCTCGGTACCAACGGCCCCGGCGACGTCGCCGTCACCGTCCTCGACAAGCTCACCTACGCGGGCAACCGGGCCAACCTCGACGCGGTGCGCGACAACGCCGCGTTCGCCTTCCAGCACGGTGACATCTGCGACGCCGCTCTGGTGGACCAACTGGCAGCGGAACACGACCAGATCGTCCACTTCGCGGCCGAGACCCACGTGGACCGTTCGATCACCGGCGCCGACCCCTTCGTGCGAACGAACGTAGTGGGTACCCAAGTCCTCCTCGACGCGGCCGCGCGGCACGGCATCGGCACCTTCGTCCACATCTCCACGGACGAGGTGTACGGCTCCGTGGACCACGCCTGCCTCGAAACGGAGCCGCTGCGCCCGACGTCCCCGTACTCGGCCTCCAAGGCCGCGAGCGACCTGCTCGTCCTGGCCTACCACCACACCCACGGCCTGGACACGCGGATCCTGCGCTGCACCAACAACTTCGGGCACCACCAGTTCCCGGAAAAAGTCATTCCGCTCTTCGTCACCAACCTCCTCCAAGGCCGCAAGGTGCCGCTGTACGGCGACGGCCTGAACGTCCGGGAGTGGCTGCACATCGACGACCACGTACGAGGCATCGAACTCGTACGGCTCCGGGGCAGGCCCGGCGAGATCTACAACATCGGCGGCGGTACGGAGCTGACGAACCGTGAGCTGACCCGGCGGCTGCTCGCCGCCTGCGGCGTCGGCTGGGAGATGGTCGACCCCGTCCCCGACCGCAAGGGACACGACAGGCGCTACTCCGTCGACTTCACCAAGATCCGCACGGAGCTCGGATACCGGCCGGAGCGGAGCTTCGACGCGGCCCTGGCCGAGACCGTCGCCTGGTACCGCGAGAACCGGGCCTGGTGGGAGCCGCTGCGCGCCCATGACCTGGCCGCCGCCTGACCCGGCCGCGCCGCCCACGCAGGTCGGCGGCGCGCCGGGCCCAGGGACGCGACGCGGGTTCCGCACGTTGCTCGGTGTCGACCTCTGGGAGCGGTTCAGCTTCTTCGGGATGAGCGCGATCCTGGTCCTGTACCTCACCGCGAGCCCTGCCGACGGCGGCATGGGCATGGCCCCCCGGACGGCCACCGCGCTGTTCGCCACGTACATGTCCCTGACCTTCATGGCCCAGCTGCCCGGCGGCTGGCTGGCCGACCGGGTGCTCGGTGCCCGTCGAGCCGTGCTCTGCGGCGGTGCTCTCATCGCGGCGGGGCACGCCGTCCTGTCCCTCACCCCCGCCCCCACGCTCTACGCCGGGCTCGCCCTCATCGTCATGGGCACGGGCCTGGCCAAGCCGTCCCTGGCCGCGATGGTGGCCGCCGTGAGCGGCGGCGAGCGGCGCGAAGAGGCGTTCCGCCGCTTCTACATGTGCATTCAGGTCTCCGCGCTGCTCGCCCCCCTCGTCACCGGACTGCTCGCCGAGAAGGTCGCCTGGCACCTCGGCTTCGCCGCTGCCGCGTTCGGCATGGCGGCGGGCCTGGCGCAGTTCGGCATCGGCCTCCGCGCCTTCGAAGGGGTCGGCCGTGCCCCGACGCGCCCGCTCTCGCCCGACGAGGTCCGCACCGCGGCCCGTCGAGCGGCCGTGGTCCTGGCGGTCGCGGCCGCCGCGGTCACCGCGGTCGCCCTCGGCGTGCTGCCGCTGACCGCGGTGCTGGCACTGCTGGGCCTGGCCACCCTCGCCACGCCCTTCCTCTATCTGCGCGCGCTGCGCCGCCGGCTGCCCGTCGACGGCGAACCGCTCGCCGCGTTCACGGCCGTGATGGCGGCCTCCGCCGCCTTCTGGATGATTTTCGCCCAGAGCGGCTCGGCGCTCGCCCTCTTCGCGGAGCGCCACACGGACCGCACCGTCCTCGGCTTCGACGTGCCGGCGAGCTGGCTCCAGTCGGTGCACCCACTGTTCGTACTGCTGCTGGCCGCGTTCGTGTCGCGGTGGCGCGCCGCCGTGGTCACGAAGGTCGCGGGCGCGTTGGGTGTCGCGGGTCTGAGCTTCGTCGTCATGGCCGTGGCCGCCCTGCGCGCTCAGGACGGCCCGGTCTCCACGGCGTGGCTGATCGCGGTCTATCTGCTGTACTCCTTCGGTGAGATCGTCCTCGCCCCGGCCGGCCTCGCCCTCGCCGCGGCGGTCGCCCCGGCTGGTTTCACGAGCCGGTTCCTCGGCCTCAACGGCCTGTTCGCCGCGGTCGGCGTCGTCCTGGGCGGCCAGCTCTACCGGCTGACCGCGGTGCTCCCGCTGCCCGTTTACTTCCTGCTGATGGGCAGCGCGGTGCTCGCGGTCGGCGCCGCTGTGGCCGCCGCGGCGCACCGCCTGCGCCCGCACCTGCCGATCTGATCGGCAGCCGGTTGCGCGCGGGCGCGGAAGGGCGAGGGGTGCTGCTCCTCTCAGGTCAGTTCGAACCCGTGGTAGTGCGCCACCGCCACCCCGTCACCGATCTGTTTGTAGGTGCCGACACCGCCGGCGAACGGCATGAACACCCGCTGTTTCCCTGGGATGTTGGCGCCCATGTACCACGATGCGGCCCGCGGCATCACGGTGAGGGCCGCGATGTCGTTGGTGGTGTTCACCCAGTTGTCCTCGGCGTCGGGCGCCGGCTCCATGCGGTGCAGGCCGTGCTCACGGAGGTACTCCAGTGCCCGGGTGATCCAGTCGACGTGGTACTCGATCGAGGTCATCATGTTGGACAGCACCGACGGGCTCTGCGGGCCGGTGACCATGAACAGGTTCGGGAAGCCGGCCGACATCACGCCCAGATACGTCCGCGGACCGTGCGCCCACTTCTCCCGCAGGGTTCGGCCCGCGCCGCGGATGTTCATGGCGCTCAGCGCGCCGGTCATTGCGTCGAAGCCCGTGGCCAGGATGATCACATCGAACTCGTGCCGGGTCTCGCCCGCGACGATCCCGCGCCGGTCGATGCGGCGGATCGGCTGCTCGTTGATGTCGATCAGCGACACGTTGTCCTGGTTGTAGACCTCGAAGTAGCCGGTATCGACGCACATCCGCTTGCTGGCGATCGGGTACGTACGCGGCGACAGTTTCTCCGCCAGCCGCGGATCCTTGACCTTTTCCCGGATCCGGCCGCGTACGTACTCGGCGGCGACCTCATTGGCCTTCATGTCCTTGAGGATGTCCTGGTAGGCGCTGGAGAAGCACAGGCCGCCGTCGGCCCAGCGCGTGTCGAACTCGCGCCGGACCTCCTCGGGCTCGGTCTCCACCAGGGACCGCGTGCCGCTGCGGCACTGGAATCCGGTGCGCGACAGCCGGCTGTACTCCCGGATCTCGCGGTAGCGCGTCCTGGCGTCGGCCAGCCGCTCGTCGTTCGGGCCGTTGTGCGCCGGTACGGCGAAGCTCGGCGTGCGCTGGAAGACCGTGAGCTCGCCGACGACCGGCGCGATCGCGGTGATCGTCTGCAGCCCGGAGGAACCGGTGCCGATCACGGCGACGCGTTTGCCGGCCAGGTCGACGCCCTCGTGCGGCCAGCGGGACGTCCAGTACACCTCTCCCGCGAAGTCCGCCAGCCCTTCGAACCGCGGCCGGGACGGTACCGAGAGGCATCCGGTCGCCGCGATCACGTACCGCGCGGTGCGCGCCGTGCCGTCGTCGGTCGTCACCGTCCACCGACGCGCGTCATCGTCCCAGTCCAGCTTCTCGACACGGGAGTTGAAGACGATGTCCTTGCGCAGGTCGTACCGCTGCGCGACATGCTGCGCATAGGAGAGCAGTTCCGGTTGCGCGGCGTACCGCTCGCTCCAGTTCCACTCCTGCTCCAGCTCCGGATCGAAGGAGTACGAGTACTCGACCGACTCGATGTCGCAGCGCGCCCCTGGATAGCGGTTCCAGTACCAGGTGCCGCCGACATCGTCGCCGGCCTCGATGACGCGTGCGTCGAAGCCGAGCCCGCGCAGCCGGTGCAACTGGTACATGCCCGCGAACCCGGCACCGATGATGATCACCTCATGACCGGAAGCGGGGCCAGGAATGGGACCGGGCATGGGACCCGGCGCGGGGTCAGGTGTGTGGTCAGGCATGGAGCACGCCTCCCTTGTCGTACGAGGCGACGAAGTCGTTGATGTGCTCGGCGACGAGCCGCATCCCCTCGTCGTACCCCGGCAGCAGCTTCGCCATCTGGAAGTACGCGTGCATCTGGCCCTTGGCCTCTTCGAGCGTGACCGCGACCCCGGCGGCCTCCAGGGCCTTTGCGTACGCGACGCCTTCGTCGTGCAACGGGTCGTACTCGGCCACGTAGACCAGGGCCGGGGGCAGCCCCGCGTGGCTGTCGGCGCGCAGCGGGGACGCGTCAGGGTTCTTGCGGGCTTCCTCGTCCGCGAGGTAGTGCCCCCAGAACCAGATCATGGTGTCCCGGCTGAGCAGCAGTTGGTTCTCGGGCGCGAGGCAGGAGGGCGTGTTGAGGTCGCAGTCGGTCACGGGATAGATCAGGACCTGGTAGTCGATCTTCGGCCCCGCCTTGTCGCGCGCCCACAGCGTCAGCACCGCGCTGATGTTTCCGCCGGCACTGTCGCCGGCGACGATCAGCGGGACACCCTCGGGCGCCAGCTCCGCGGCATGGTCGGCCACCCAGACCAGACCGGCATAGCTGTCTTCGATCGCGGCCGGGAAGGGATGCTCCGGAGCCTTGCGGTAATTGACGAGCACCACGGTCGAGCGCGTGGTGTTCGCCAGTTGGCGGCCCAGGTGGTCGTACTGCAGGTCGATGTCACCGAGCACCCAGCCTCCGCCGTGGAAGTACACGATGATCGCCTTCGGTTCGCCGTCGGGCTTGAGTATGCGGGCTCTGAACTGGCCGCCCTTTCCGTCCAGTTTGAGGTTCCGTACCGATCCGACCTCCGGGCCCGGTCCACTCAGGCCGGCGAGGATCGGCCCGCTCATCCGGGCGATGGCCGGTGTCGACTCATGGGTCGCCGGGCCTTCGGCCTCGGCCAACCGGGCGAGCAGCGCCTGTGATGCGGGGTCCAGAGGCATGCGGCCTTCTCCTCGTTCTCGGTTCCCGTCGTCTTGTGATGCCGGTGGCGATCCATCCCTTGGTGATCCCTTGGCGATCCCCTGGTGCTCCAAGGACTCCAAGGACTCCAAGGTCTTCAACGTCGTCTTCAAGGTAAGGACGGATTCCGCTGACCGGCAGGGCACGGGAGGCCACACCTCGGCCGTTGTGGCCACCGAAGCGGTGCCGGTCGATTGACGCCGGATCGCCCGTTGGCGAAACTGGCCACATGACTCCCGGCGGACCCGCGGCCGGCGGACCCGCGAGTCACGCGTCACCCCAGGTGATCGCGACCATGAGGGATCCGTGGGACCACCCGCGCACGATGGTCGGCGTCGCGATCCTGTGTGAGTGGGCCGCTCGGCAAGGAGTCGACGTCGGCACCCTGCTGCGGGGCTCCCGCATCACCCCGCGCAGCCTGGCCGACCCCGGCGAACTGCTGGAGGCACAGCAGGAGATCGCGGTGATCCGCAACCTGCTCGCCGCCTTCGACAACCGTCCGGGCCTGGGCATCGAGCTCGGGCGGCTCTACCACCTGACGGCGTACGGCTACTTCGGATATCTGCTCGCGGCGTGCTCGTCGGTGCGGGAGACGATCCGGTACGGCCTGCGGTACGCGCTTCTCACCTTCGCCTTTTCGACGATGACGGCCCACCTCGGGGAGCCGGGACAGTACGTCCTCGCCATGGAGGCCGACGACGTGCCCGAGGACATCCGGCGCTTCGTCGTGGAGCGGGACGTCGCCGCCACCGTGCAGATCCAGCGCGAAGTCTTCCCGGGCGCGAACCAGGTCCCCCTGCGTGAGGTCAGGCTGCCGTTCGAGGTCGACGAGGCCCGGCGGCCACCGGTGTACCGGGACCATTTCCGGGTTCCGGTGCGCTTCGGCCACCCCCGTGCCGAGCTTGTCTTCGATGTCCGGTACCTCGATCAAGTGCCGCCGATGGCGAACGCGCACACCGCGCTGGTCATGATCGAGCAGTGTGAGCGGGTCCGGACCGAGCGTCTGCACTGCACCGGCGTCGCGGCCCGGGTCCGCGCCCACCTGCTCGGCCAGGACTCGCTCGACATCGGTCTTGAGGGCGTCGCCGAGCGGTTGCACTACGCACCGCGGACCCTGCGACGACGCCTGGCGAACGAGGGCACGACCTTCCGGGCGATCCTCGACGAGGTGCGGCGCGGCGTCGCCGAGAACCTGCTGCGCGACCCCTCGATCCCGCGGTACGAGATCGCCCAGCTGCTCGGCTACCAGGACTGGTCGAGCTTCCTGCGGGCGCGCCGCCGGTGGCAGCGCGGGGCGGGCGCCCGTACTTCGGAAAAGTAGGTCGCGGCCTCCGGAATCATCACTGGCTATTCACCAATCCTTCACAATGTGTATAAGCTCCTGTCGCTCCATCAGACCGTGAACATGGGGGATTCCCTTGCGCAAGCGCCCTGTCATAGCCACCGCCGTCGCCGCCGGCGCGCTGGCCGTCCTCGCCGCCACCCCGGCCCAGGCCGCCGAGTACCACTCGGCGCTGAAGGTCCGCGGAGTCCAGTACGACGCCCCCGGCCGGGACTCCAACAGCTGCTCCTCCGGCAACACCGACGAGGAGTATCTGACGATCAAGAACTACTCGTCCTCGGCGACGATCAACCTCAAGGGCTATGTCGTCAAGGACGCCGCCGGCAATCGCTTCAAGTTCACCGCCGGCCACTATCTTCAGCCCGGCGACTACGTGAAGCTCCGCGGCGGCTACGGCACCGACTCCGACGCGCGCAACGTGGTCTACCGCGACAACTGCAACTTCCTGTGGAACAACGACCGCGACACGATCTATCTGTACAAGCCCTCCGGCAGTCGCTCGGACGTCCACGCCTACACCAAGAGCGGCTCCGACCGCGACGGCAACGGCTACATCCAGTACCACAGCTGAGCCGGAAATCCTGATACGCGGGCCCCGTCTCCCCGGTGAGGCGGGGCCCGGCCCGCGGCCGTCAGAGGCGGTCGGTGCGGAACGGGATGGTGACGCGGTGGCTGACCTCGTCCCCGTGCACGGGGTGGCCGGTGGGGCTCAGTACTGAGTACGACTCGATCCGCGCCCGGTAGAGCCGGTTGGGGGCGGGGTCCCGGAACCGCGCGGGCGGTTGGTACCGCTTCGCGCGTGCCGCCGGGTCCGGGTAGCGGCGGGTGTAGTAGACCTCGCAGCCCTCGGCCAGCGCGTCGCCGTGCAGCATCTCGGCCCGACCGCGTGCGTAGAGGCCCTGGCCACCCCCGTCGGCCGGATCGGAGTCGAAGACGACGAGCGAGACCTCCGGGTTCTGCTCGATGTTCAGGGAGTGCACGGAGTCCACTGCGGAGAACCAGTAGAAGGCGTCCTGGTCGTCCCAGGCGTGGGCCAGCGGAGTCACCATCGGGACCCCGGCGGCCGAAGCGGTGCCCAGCGCCATGTAGCGCGTGGTGCGCAGGATCTCGCCTGCGGTCTCGCAGAGTTCTTCGATCGAGACGGACACGGTGCCCTCCAGTGGGATGCGCGGCTGGTGGCGCAGATCGGGGCGGGGCGCGCTCAGTGTAAAGAGGCCCGGCAGTGCCGCCAAGGGTTCCTCGGCGCAGGTCAGCCGGCAGGCTCGGGGACGGCCAGGATGGCTGAGACCGCGTGGGCCGCCGGCGGGCCGTAGGCCGTGGCGACGCGGGACAGCAGGGTGTGCGGAGTGACCGTGTACTGCTGGGGGCCGATGGTCTCCAGGGCCGCCGTCGCCAGCGCGCAGCCCAGCCGGGCCGCGTCCACCACGTGCGCTCCCCGGGCCGTCGCGGCGAGGAAGCCCGCGCGGAAGGCGTCGCCACCGCCGGTCGGGTCGGCGGGGGAGGCGGTCGCGACGGCCGGAATCGCGGTGCGGTCGCCGGCCGCCGACTCGATGACGACGCCGTCCCCGCCGCGGGTGGTGATCCAGGTACCGACGCGCGCGAGGATCTCCTCGCGGCGCCAGCCGGTGGTCTCGGTGAGCAAGGCGGCCTCGTAGGCGTTGGTGAACAGCCAGCGGGCGCCGGTGACGAGATCGCGGGCCTGGTCCGGGCCGAGGCGGGCGAGCTGCTGCGAGGGGTCGGCGGCGAACGGCAGCCCCAGCTCGCGGCACTGGGCGGTGTGGCGCGCCATGGCCGCGGGATCGCCGGCGGAGATCACGACCAGTCCCGGCCGGTCGGGCGAGGCGGCGAGCGGGGCGAGGTCGAGGAGCGCGGACTCGGCCATGGCGCCCGCGTAGAACGAGGCGATCTGGTTCTGGTCGAGGTCGGTGGTGCACATGAAGCGCGCGGTACGGAGGCGTTCGGAGACCCGCACGTGCCGGGTGTCCACGCCGTGCGCCTCCAGCCGGTCGCGGTACGGCGCGAAATCGGCCCCGACCGCGCCGAGCAGCAGGGGGCGCAGCCCGAGCGAACCCAGGCCGAAGGCGATGTTGGCCGCGGTGCCGCCGCGCCGCACTTCGAGGTCGTCGACGAGGAAGGACAGCGACACATGGGCCAGCTGGTCGGGCAGCAGCTGGTCGGCGAAGCGCCCGGCGAAGGTCGTCAGATAGTCGGTGGCGATGGAACCGGTGACGGCGATGCGCATGACGGCGCTCTCTCCTGAGGCTCGGCGGGCCCGCTCGCGGCGTACTCGGGCGTTCCCCGGAGGTTCCGGTGGATCTCGAGCGTGGCGGTGGACCGGTTGAGGGTGATGTAGTGCAGGCCGGGCGCGCCTTCGGCGAGCAGCCGCCGGGCCATGGCCGTGGCATGGTCGACGCCGATGCGGTGCCCGGCGGCCGCGTCGCCGCGGGCCGCCTCCAGCCGCCGGGCGAGGTCGGCGGGGAAGCGGGCGTTACTGAGCTCGGCGAAGCGGCGGATCTGCCGGGCGTCGGTGGCGGGCATGATCTCGGGAATGATCGGGATGTCGCAGCCCGCGGCGGCGACCCGGTCGCGCAGCCGCAGATAGTCCTCGACGTGGAAGAACATCTGGGTGACGGCGTAGTCGGCGCCCGCCCGGCACTTGGCGACGAAGTGCCGGATGTCGCTCTCCCAGTCCGGCGAGCGCGGATGGCGCTCGGGGAAGGCGGCCACGCCGATGCTGAAGTCGCCCATGGCGCGGATCAGTTCGACGAGCTGGGCGGCGTGCCGGAGTCCTCGCGGGTGCGGCGTCCAGGGGCCTTGCGGGTCGCCCGGCGGGTCACCGCGCAGCGCCAGTACGTCCCGGACCCCGGCATCCGCGTACTGGCCGATGATGTGGCGCAGCTCGGTGACGGAGTGCCCGACGGCGGTGAGGTGGGCGACCGGGCGCAGGGTGGTCGCCGCCGCGATCCGCCGGGTCATCTCCACGGTGCGGTGCCGGGAGGAGCCGCCCGCGCCGTACGTGACGGAGACGAAGGCGGGCGCGACCGCCTCGACCCGGCGGATCGCCTGCCACAGCGTTCGCGTCCCCGCCTCCGTACGGGGCGGGAAGAACTCGAAGGAGTACGAGGGGTGCCCGCCGGCCAGTACCTCACGGAGGCCCGGCCGGGTGAGCGCCTCACGGAGGCCCGGCCGGGCGGGACCCGCCCGCTCCGGCCGGGCCGTGGGGCTCGTCATGCGGCCGCGCCGTCGTCGTCGCCGAACTCCGCCCGCCCCGGCCCCTGTTCCACGAACGATCGCATACCGGCAGTACGGTCCGGCGTCGCGAACAGCCCGGCGAACAGGGCCCGTTCGATCTCCAGGCCGGCCGTCAGATCGGTCCGGGTGCCGCGGTCGACGGCGGCCTTCGCGGCCCGCAGGGCGTACGCGGGCCCCTCGGCGAAGCGCCCGGCCACCGCCATCGCCTCGGCCACCACCCGGTCGTCCGGCACGACCTGGTCCACCAGCCCGATGCGCAGGGCCTCCGCGCTGTCCACCGCGCGCCCGGAGAGGACCAGCTCCTTGGCGCGGCCCAGGCCGACCAGCCGGGGCAGCCGCTGGGTGCCGCCCGCGCCGGGAATGACGCCGAGCTTGATCTCCGGCAGCCCGAACCGGCTGCTCTCACCGCAGATCCGCAGGTCGGCGGTGAGCGCCAGCTCGCAGCCGCCGCCGAGCGCGGCACCGGCGACGGCCGCGACGACCGGCTGCGGGATGTCCGCCACGGCGGTGAAGGCGGCCTGCAGCCGGGCCGAGTGGTGGATCATGTCGGGGTAGCTCATGGCCGCCATCTCTTTGATGTCGCCACCCGCCGAGAACATCCGCGGCCCGCCGACGAGGACGACGACCCGGACGTCCCGGCGGGATGCCGCCTCGTGCGCGGCCCGCTCCAGGTCGGCCTGGGCGTCGCGGTCCAGCGCGTTCACCGGCGGCCGGTCGAGCAGGATGCGGCCGATCCCGCCGGCGACCTCCAGCCGGACCGCGGCAGACGAGTGGGTCACGCCCACAACGGACGAGTGCGTCATGCCCACAGCAGACCTCCATTGACCTCCAGCACGTGCCCGTTGACATAGGTGGCCTCCTCGGAGGCCAGATAGACGGCGGCGTCCGCGACCTCGTCCGCGCGCCCGGGGCGGCCCAGCGCGAACCGGCGCCGGTAGGCCGACCAGACCCGCTCGTTGTCGGTCAGGTCGCGGCCCATGCCCTCGTCGACGATGCCCGGCGCCAAGGAGTTGACGAGGATGCCCTTCGGGGCCAGTTCCATCGCCGAGACCCGGGTGAACATCTCCACGGCGGCCTTGGTGGCGCAGTAACCGGCGGCGCCGATGGCCACCCGGGTGGCCATGCTGGACGAGAGGTTGATGATCCGCCCTGCCGCCTGGGCCGCCATGTACGGGAGGACGGCGTGCGTGCACAGGTACACGCCGTTGAGGTTGGTGGCCACCATCTCCTGCCAGGCGGCGGGCGCGAGCCGGCCGATCTTGCCGTCCCGGCTGACGCCGGCGTTGGCGACCAGGATGTCGATCCGCCCGAAGGCGTCCGCCGTCTCCCGCATCAGCTTGCCGACCGAGTCCTCGTCGGTCACATCGGTGTAGCAGTACCGGGCGCGGCCCTGCGAGTTCTCCAGGAGGGTGTCGATGTCGTGCGGGTTGCGCGCGGCGCACATCACCGACGCGCCCTCGCGCAGATACCGTTCGGCGATCGCCCGCCCGAGTCCCCTGGTGCCGCCGGTCACCACCGCGACCTTGCCGTCCAGCCTCATCCGCCCCACCTCACTTGATGACCTCACTTGATGTCACGGGCCGTGCCCAGTTCGTCGAATGCCGAGCCGCAGCTGCGGCACAGGAAGGGCGTACGGCACACGCTGCCGCCGAACCGCCCCATGCTTTCCACCACGCCGGAGCCGCAGTACGGGCAGCGGCGCAGCTGTACGGTGGGCGCCTCGGCGCCCGCCGCTCCGCGGCCCGCGACGCCGTAGCCGCAGCCGCGCAGCGCCCGCAGCCCGCGTTCCGACACGTGCTCGGCCCGCCAGGCGCCCGGCTGCCACTCGATGCCCACGGCCGCCGAGGGCAGGACCGTGGCGACCGCCGCACGCACCGCGCGCTCCATCGCCGTCCGCCCCGGGCACGCCGTCCGGGTGGGGGCGAGCACGATGTCGACCGCGTCGCCGCGCACGGTCAGCGAGCGCAGCACCCCCAGGTCGGCAAGGGTCACATCGATCTCGGGGTCCCGGACCGCGTGCACCGCTGTGCGCACCCGGCCCGCCGTGTCGTCCGCCGCCGTCACAGGAACGCCCCCTGCCGGTACTGGGCGCGTACCGTCCGCAGCTCGGCGAGCACCTCGCCGAGGCCGGGGGAGGCGTCGCCGGTGACCCGGCCGTGCGGGCGCGCCGGGAGCGCGGGGACCAGGGAAGGCGGCAGGCCGGCGTCCCGGACCAGGTGCTGGAACCGCTCGGTGAGCGCGTCGGCGGGGACCTCCGCGGGGCCTCCCGGAGCGGTGTCCGCGCCCGGCGCGGCGAGGGCCGGCTCGCCGAAGAGGCCTGCGGCTTCCCGGCCCGCGGTGGCCAGGGCGGCCGCCATGTCCTCGGTCCGCCCGCGCCGGGCGTACTGCGTGACGCGCGCGGACCAGTGGGCGAGGTGCAGCCGTTGCTCGTCGGCCACCGCGGTCAGCGCCGCGGCGGTGGCGCCGTCGCCGCCGGGCGCGTCGAGGGAGCACAGCGCCAGCGCTGCCGTGCCGGCGGCGAGGTAGAGCCCCCGGGCGACGGCCCACGCGCGGCCGTCCCGTGCGCTCGCGGTGAGCGCGGTGGGCTGCCACAGCGCCGCCGGGCGGTCGAAGAAGTGGGCGTCGGCGGCCGCCTCGTCGTAGCCCAGGAGCCCGAGGAGGGTACGGGCGTGGGCCAAGTCCTCCTGGGCGATCGAGCCGACCGCGAGGGCCTCCTCCAGCTCCGTGTAGTCCACGGTCCGCTCGGCGAGCCGGTGGGCGTGCAGGAAGAGGTCGTCGGCGAGCGCCGGCCAGAGCACCGCGACGCCGTCCGGCGCGGGCGGGGGCGTGGGGGAGGGGGCGGCATCCGGTGCCGGGCCCGGGTCGCGGTGCAGCCCGGCCCGGCGGCGGCGCCGCTCCTGCGGGAAGGCCGGCAGCCGGTAGGACATCCGGGACTTGCCGTCCAGCAGGCGGCGGCCGTCGGACTCGGCCGCGTGCACGTCGGTGCGCTGTACCACCCACATCCGTACCGCGTTGTCGCGCCGTCCGTAGGTCTCGCGGGCCAGCCGCCATGCCTGGGCCTCGTCCCCGGCCAGCAGCGAGCCGACGTGGGCGAGCGGGGTGGTGCTGCCGCTCTGCAGGAACACCTCGAACACGAGGAGGCCGTCGGGGTTCTGCTGCGCGATGTCAGGGATGTCGGGGATTTCAGGGGTTTTGGTCATCAGGCGGCCCTCCGCACGGCGCTGTCCCCGGCGTTCCGGTCGAGGACGCCGCGTACCCAGGCCAGCCGGGCCTCGGAGGCCGGTCCGCCGCCCGAGATCACCCGCTTCACCTCGGCCCAGTCGGGCATGTCGAACTCCCACTCGCCGGGCGCCGTCTCGCGCACCAGCGCCGGGTCGACATGGATGCCGAGGTCGCGGAAGACCGGGACGATGCGGGTCAGCCAGCGCTGCCGCAGCTCGTCGTTGCCGTGCGGCTTGAGCCCGGCGAGGTACATCGGGTTGGTGGGCAGCGTCTCGGTGTCCGGGGGCCCGAAGTACGCCAGGACCCGCCGCATCCAGACCTCGAACGCCTCCTGCGTACGGCGGCGCTGGGCGGCGTCGCCGGAGTGCAGGACCTCGTGCGTCATGTCCAGCGCGTGCTGGTAGTGGAAGGACTCCTCGCGCTCGATCTTGCGCAGCGCCCGTGCGTACGGCAGGTACACGCCCTGCATCAGGGACTGGAACTGCACGATCGCGGCGGAGTTCATCAGCAGCAGCCCGGGCCCGAACTCCTCCCAGCTCTCGAAGTCGTAATGGAAGATGTTGTGCACCTTGGCGCGGCCCTCGACGTAGTCGACCAGGATGGACTCCCAGTCGCTGCCCAGGTCCTGGGCGACTCTGGCCGCGACATGGCCGTGGCCGACCTCGTCCTGGACCTTGGCCATCAGCATCTGCTTGCGGGCCAGGCTCGGCGCCCGGCCGAGCCACGCGGCGAAGGGAAGCACCCCGACCAGCTCGTTGAGCGCCTGTACGGAGGCGAACTTGCGGGCTCCGGCGCGTACTTCACTGGGCATCGGGTCGTTGAGCTCGTACAGGCGCCGCGTCGCGGTCTGCCGGGACGGCGGGGATGCGGACATGAACGGACAGCCTTCCTGTCGTCGGTGGGCGGTGTCGTGCCGGTGTTGTGCCTGCGCGTCGGCGACCCGGCCTAGTACCAGGTCAGGACGGCGGCGCCGGCCGTCATGCCGCCGCCGACGCCGGCCAGCACCAGGTGCTCGCCGCGGGTGAAGGGGCGGCGGCGGTGCGCGCTGTCGAGGGTGAGCGGGAGGGAGGCGGCGGCGGTGTTGCCGTAGACCGGGGCGGTCAGCGGCACCCGCTCCGGGTCCACGCCCAGCTCGGCCACGCATGCCTCCACCAGGCGGGTGTTGGCCTGGTGGAGGATGAAGCGGTCCACGTCGTGCAGGCCGAGCCCGGCCTGGTCCAGGGCTGCCGCGATGACCTTGGGCAGGGTGCGCAGCGCGTAGTCGCGTACCGGCCTGCCCTGCATCCGGAAGAGGTGCTCGCCGGCCTCACGGGCCGCGGCGTCGGAAGGCTTGCGGGTGCCGCCCGCGACCACCTCGACGAAGTCGCGGTACTCGCCGTGGGCCTGGAGCTCCAGGCCGCGCAGCCCGTATCCGTGCGGTACCGGACCGAGTACGGCAGCGCCCGCGCCGTCGCCGAAGAGGCTGACGGTGCGCCGGTCGGTCCGGTCCATGAGCGAGGAGTACAGGTCCGCGCCGACGACCAGGCCGTACCGGCCCGCCATGCGGTGGCTGAGCATCGACTCGGCCACCGCGAGCGCGTAGAGGAAGCCGCTGCACACGGCGTTGACGTCGAAGGACGGGACGTTGCTGAGGCCGAGTTCCTGCTGCAGCAGCACGGCGGTGGAGGGCTGGGGCTGGTCGGGAGTGGAGGTCGCCACGATGAGGACGCCGAGGTCCGCCGCGGCGTCCGGGCTGTCGCGCAGCGCCCGTGCGGCGGCCTCGGCGGCGAGCCGGGACGTCGTCGTGCCGGGCGTGACGTAGCGCCGTTCGAGGATCCCGGTGCGTTCTTCGATCCAGGCCGGGTCGGCCCCGCTCCAGGCGGCGATGCGGGCGTTGTCGACGACATCGGGCGGGACGTGCGCGCCCAGGCCCACGATCCCGATCGGCTGCGGAGTGTCCATGGAGGGTTCGGCCCTTCGCGTCGGTGAGCGGTCGGCTGCGGTCATGCAAGCAGCACCGCGAAGTGCGTGTCAATATTGTCATTGACAAGAAATGGAGGCTGGTCAAGGATCGTTGGGGATTGTCAAGTCGCCGTCGCGCTTCCGCCCGTACGGGGGAGCGGAGCCCCATGGAGGCATCGGATGAACACGACCCGGTACGCGACCAGTTCGCCCCGGCCGCCCGCGACCACGGCCCTCATCAGCAACCACGCCGCCCACGAGGCGTTCCGCGAGGTGCGGGACGGGCTGCTGCGCCGCGCCGCCGCGGGCGGAGCCCCGGACCCCGCGGCCCTGGACCTGGCGGCGCTGCGCCGGGCCGGCTCCTTCAACTGGGCGCTCGACTGGTTCGATGTGATCGCCCAGGGCAACCACACCGCCGCCCTGCGGGTGATGACCCATGGGGCCGACGGGCGCAGCCGCTTCTCCCGGATGTCCTACGCCGAACTCGCCGCCCGCTCGACCCGGTTGGCCGGGCAGCTCGCCGCTCTCGGCGTGGCCCCCGGCGACCGGCTGCTGCTGATGACCGGCAACCGGACCGAGCTGTGGGAGACGATGCTCGCCGCCTTCAAGATCGGCGCCGTGGTCGTGCCCGTGAGCACCCAACTGGGCCGGGAGGACCTGCGGGACCGCATGCAGCGCGCCGGCGTCCGGCACGTCGTCGCGGAGTCCGCGTACGCAGAGCGCTTCCCGGGGCTGCCCGCCCTGCGCAACCGCATCGCGCTGGACGGCGGGGTGTTCGGCTGGACCCCGTTCGCCGAACTGCGGCGCGACGACGCCCCGGCGGCACCCCGCCCCGACCTCCCCGCGGACGCCCCGCTGCTCTTCTACTTCACGTCGGGGACCACGTCACTGCCGAAGATCGTCCAGCACACGCACACCAGCTATCCGGTGGGGCATCTGTCGACCATGTTCTGGCTCGGCCTGCGGCCCGGCGACGTCCATGTCAACGTCTCCTCGCCGGGCTGGGCCAAGCACGCCTGGAGCTCCCTGTTCGCGCCCTGGAACGCGCAGGCCACCGTGCTCACGGTCAATCAGCGGCGGTTCACCGCGCGCGGACTGCTGCGGGCCCTGAGCGAACAGCGGGCCACCACGATGTGCGCGCCGCCGACCGTCTGGCGGATGCTCCTCCAGGAGGACCTCGGCCGCTGGCCCGTGACGCTGCGCGAGGCCGTCAGCGCGGGCGAGCCCCTGGACCCCGACACGGTGGAGAAGGTCCGGCGGGCCTGGGGCGTGACCGTACGGGACGGCTACGGGCAGACCGAGACCACGGCACAGATCGGGCACCCGCCCGGCCACCCGGGACGGCCCGGCTCCATGGGCGTCGAGCTGCCGGGCTACCGGATCGTGCTGGCCGACCCGGTCACGGGCGAGCGGCGGACCGACGCCGCGGCCGAGGGCGAGATCTGCCTCGACCTGGCGGCCCGGCCGGTCGGGCTGATGGCGGGCTACGCCGGCGCCGCCGGGCAGCCGGTGATCCCCGGCACGGACGGGCTGTACCACACCGGTGACATCGCGGCCCGGGACGCCGACGGCTGGTACACCTACGTCGGCCGCGCGGACGACGTCTTCAAGGCGTCGGACTACCGGATCTCACCGTTCGAGCTGGAGAGCGCGCTGCTGGAACACCCGGCCGTCGCCGAGGCGGCCGTCGTGCCGAGCCCCGATCCACTGCGCCTCGCGGTCCCCAAGGCGTACATCGAACTGACCGCCGGGTACCACCCGGACGCCGATACGGCCCGCGCGCTG
The DNA here is from genome assembly GCF_055567935.1 of Streptomyces sp. NPDC026301. Taxonomy (NCBI): domain Bacteria; kingdom Bacillati; phylum Actinomycetota; class Actinomycetes; order Kitasatosporales; family Streptomycetaceae; genus Streptomyces; species Streptomyces sp. NPDC026301. The sequence goes on from NZ_JBVHPN010000004.1 coordinate 24,108, forward strand.
CTCGCCCACGCGCGGGCCGGGCTCGCGCCCTACAAGCGGGTGCGCAGACTGGAGTTCCGTACGCCGCTGCCGAAGACCGAGTCGGGCAAGATCCGGCGGGCGGTGCTGCGCGAGGAGGAGGCGGCCGCCGTGGCGGCGGGCGGCGCCGACGACTGGTGCGAGGACCAGTTCCCCGAGCTGAGGGGGTGAACTCGGGCCCGTGCACCGGCTGTTCGTCACGGACAGTGGGTGCGCGGGCCGGGACATCAGGGCGTACGGCCGGTGCCGCGCCGCTTGCCGGGTCCGGGCCCGTCGGGCGGCGCGGGGCGTCTGAGATGCGCGGCGGCCGCCTTCTGCGCGATGGCGATGAAGGTGTTCACCAGCGGATGCGCCCCCTGCCGGGGCACCACGAGCTGCAGCTGCGAGGGCGGCGCGCCCACCAGCGGCACGAACACGACCGTGGGGTGGATGTGGGAGTGCGCGATGGGCTCCGGTACCACTCCGATTCCGCGGCCCGCGGCCACCGCCTCCAGCCACTCGTCGAAATTGGTGCACGTGGCGGAGGCGGTCGGACGGTTGTCAGCGGGCCATTCGGAGAGCTGGGTCGTGCCGCTCACCGAATTCACCACGAACGGCAGCTCCGGCAATTCGGACCAGGTGAGGTATTCCCGGGAGCTGATCGGTGAGTGTGCCGCGACGGCCGCGATGCGCCGTTCCTCGCCGAGTACGACGACGCGTACGCCGTTCGCCGTGACCGGGCCGCGCACGATGGCCACGTCCGCGTCCCCGTGGTCCAGGCCGGCCAGCGCCTCGTCCTTGCGGATCGGATCGACGCGTACGCCGGTCTCCTCATGGAAGGCGCCCATGGCCGCATGTGCCCACCGGGCCGGAAAGCCCCAGGTGAAACCGAGCCGGAGGACCTCCCCCGACCGGTCGGGACGCAGTGCCTCCTCCAGCCGCGGCAGTATGGCCGCCAATTGCCCGTAGAGCCGGTTTCCGGCCGGGGTGAGATCGACGTGCCGGGTGGTCCGGGCGAGTAACCGGACACCCAGGTGTTCCTCCAGCCGCCGGATGTTGCGGCTCAGGCTGGGCTGGGACAGATGCAGCTTTTCGGCCGCCCGAGTGAAGTGCCGTTCCTCGGCAAGCAGCAGAAAACCCCGTAGATGGTGCAGCTCTATCCCCATGTCGAGGAGATTACGTAACGATGGCAGGGCCGGACCGGGCATAGCCGAGTTTTTACCCTGCGCGGTGCCGTCGCCCCCGTCGTCGTCGGCTATTTCCATCTCCGCACGATTCCTCTCCGGAAGTTTCTTTACGGTTGCCTTACTGGAAGGAGGCCGAGCTATTTCCGTACATGCCGGAATGGGCGGACCTGTCGGGGGCGTGGCTGCACGCTAGCCATTGCTGACGGCGGCAGGGAAATGACTCCCTGTAGCGATTCATGCGAGGCCGGTATAAGTGCAGGTGGTGCCCGCCCGTACCGGGACGTGGCGGCGACCGCCGCACGACGGCCGATCCATTCAGGTTCCGCATGAATGCGGCGCGGTTGATATTTCCGTTCCGCGTGCGGCGCTGCCTAGCATCCGAGGCGTCCGACTGGGGCGTGTCTTTTGGCCCGGAGGGCTTCTACGCCGAGCTGCGACAGTGATCACCACAGGGGGAAGGGGAACTCGGTGCAGCACATCAACACCCGGTCCTGCGACGGAACATCCGACAGAAACGCGCACGCCCCGCTGCCCAGCGCCCTGCGCGCGGCGCGGCAGGCGCTCGGCCGGACCGACCCCTCGCTGGGGCCGCTCTGTGTGGAGCTCGTCGCGGAGATCGCGCAGCGCATCGGCGTACTGGAGGACAGCGTCGTACTCGGCGCCGGCGGGCCCAGCCTCGCCTTCGCCCTGCTGCGGAGCGTGGCCTCCGGCGCGCCCGGCGCCCCCCTCGAACTCGTCGTCCCGCACGGCGGCTTCGACCTGTACGCGGACCTCGCCCGCCGGCTGCCGGCCGCCGTGTGCACGCGCGTCCCGTCGACCGCCGACGGCCACCAGGATCTGCGGGCCCTGGCCGCCCGTGCCACCGGCCGGAACTCCGTCGTCTTTCTCAGCAACCCGCAGGACCCCACCGGATCGGTGATCAGGGGCCCGGAGCTGTGCCGGTTCCTGGACGCGGTCGACCCGGAGGCGATGGTCGTCCTGGACGAGACGCACTGGGAGTTCGTCCGCGACCCCGGCTTCACGCCCGCCGCGGGGCTGATCGCCCGGTACCCGCGCCTCGTGGTGGTCCGCAACCTGTCCGTCGTGCACGGGCTGGACGGGCTGCGCCTCGCCTACGCGGCCTGCGCCCCCGGCACCGTCGAGATGATGCAGCGTCAGATACTGCCGCACGAGGTGAGCATGCTCGCCCAGCTCGTCGCGCTCGCCTCGCTGCGGACCCCCTCCGAGGTGCGGGCCAGGACGGACGCCGTCGTGCGGGAACGGGAGCGGCTGCGCGAGGAGCTGCGGCTGCTGGGCTTCCAGGTACCCCCGAGCGAGACGAACCAGCTCTGGCTGCCGCTGGGCCCGGCGAGCACCCGCTTCGCGCTGGTCGGCCGGGCCGCGGGCGCCGATGTCACGCTGCGCCCTGGCGAGGGCGTACGGATCACCGTCGGTCCGCCGGAGCAGGGCGACCGTGTCCTGCGGACCGCCGCGACCTTCGCGGCCGCCTCCGCCATGCCGTGCTGCGACGGTGAAGTCATTGACCGTTTGTGACATATGCGTCATGGGAAGTGACAGCATCGGGAGTGACAGAGGCAAGGAAATCTGCCCGGGAAGCTGTCAGCTCTTCGTCACGCGGTAGCATGCGACGGCTTCACAACGGGGGAACGAGGGGTGACAAACCCTGTTGCTGATCCGTGACCGGTAAAAGTGAGGAGGGCCAGTGGACCAGCTGTCCTTTGGCCGTCGGCTGCGCGCGCTGCGCCGACAGCAGGCACTCAGCCAGGCCGAGCTGGGCGGCGGTGAACTGTCCGCCAGCTACATCAGCCTCCTGGAGAGCGGCAAACGCCCGCCCACGGACGAGGTCCTCCTCAAACTCGCCGCCCGGCTCGGCATCACGGCCGACGAACTGGTCGGCGACACCGGCATCGCCCGGCCCCAAGCCCCGCTGGACGCCGCCCTGGAAGCGTCCTACGCGCTGTCCCGGGCCCGGCTCGCCCTGCTCACCGGGGACGCGGCGGCCGCGCTCGACCGGTTCACCGACGTCGGCGGCGACGGCTCGGCCGCGCCCGCACTGTTCGCCGACGCCCTGCTCGGCCGGGCCGCGGCCCTGGAACGACTGGACCGGCCCGCCGAGGCGGCGACGCTCCGCCGCCAGTGGCTGGACACCTTCGGCGACCGGGACGAGGACCACGTCCTGCACACCGAGGTACTGACCGGTCTGCTGCGCTGCCTCAGGGAGACCGGCGAGCTGCGCGCGGCCGCCGCACAGGCGGAGGACGCCCTGCGCGGCGCGGAGGACGCGGGCCTGACCGGCACGCCCATGGGTCTCGAACTGGCGGGACTGGTCGCGGAGTTCCGCTGGGACCTGGGCCAGGACGGCGCGGCCGCCGAACTCCTCGACCGGGCCACGGCCACCGCCGCCGCGCTCGACGGGCGGCAGGAGTGGGCGCTGGCGTACGACGCGGCTGCCGAGGCGGCCAGGGCGGCGGGCCGGGCACGGCACGCCGCGGCGCTCGCCGAGCGCGCCGTCGACGCCTGCCGCGACGGCGGCGCAGGCCTGCCCGTCGCCCGGCTGCGCACCGCGGCCGCCGCGGTGCTCGGCGGCCGGAGCGGCTCACAGGAGAGCGGCCCGCACACGAGCGGCCAGGACTCCGGCCTCGCGGCGGCGCGGGAGGTGCTCGCGGAGTGGGGCACGCCCGTGGACGTCGCGTACGGCGAGGTCGCGCTGGCCGGCCGGCTGCTCGCGGCCGGGGACGCGGCAGGCGCCCGCGACCTCGCCTGGGCCGCCGAGGAGCGCGTCGGCCCGTCCTGGCGGCGCGTCCGGGCCCATGCCCTGCTCGTGCAGGGGCGGTCCGGATGGGCGTTGGGCGACCGCGGCGCGGCCGACCGGTTCGAGGACGCGGCGGCCGAGCTGGCCGCCCTCGGCGCGGACCGCCAGGCGGCGAGCGTCCACCTGGAGCTGGCGGATCTGTACGAGGCCGACGGCGAGGTACGGGCCGCGCTCGCCTGCTACCGGCGCGCTTCCTCCGTGGCGGGACTGCTGCCGTCCGAGCGGCGGGACCGGGACGAGCAACGCGACGGCCTGCCCTCCTCCTGAGATCCCGGCGCCCGGCCGCCGGAGGACGAGACCGCGCCGACCACCGGCCGGGCGCCCGCCGCCCGGCCCGTCGGCCTGCCCGGCGCCCCTGTTCCCGTGCCACTCATGCCATCTGCCGATCCATTGATGCGTACCGGCTATAAGTGCGGCTCAAGAGCTATTTCTGTCTCTCCGCCGGGTCGGGCACCATGATCTGGATATGCGATGCACGGGGGAGATGCATGGCTTCACCGGGGTGTACCACGCGCCGCTCCAGGACCGGGAGCAGCCCCTCATCCGCTGCGCACACGGCGCGACCGGCGCCGCCGCGCACCGGCGATCCGCTCGACCACCGTGGCCCTCTCGCCCGGTGCACGTTCCGCCTTTGAGCACGTCCTCGCAGTACGGCACCGCTTACGGGTGCCGCTTCCGGCACGCCACCGGCACTCCCCCCTTGAGACCAGGAGATCTGGGTGAGCACGAGGATGAATATCGCCGTCATCGGTACGGGTCCGCGCGGGCTGTCCGTCCTGGAGCGGCTGGCGGCCAGGGTGGCGGTGGCACGGGACCGGCCGCGGTCGGTGACGGTCCATCTGATCGACCCGTACCCGCCGGGGGCCGGCGCCGTGTGGCGGACCGACCAGTCCGGCGCGCTGCTGATGAACACGGTCGCCTCCCAGGTCACGGTGTTCGCCGACAGCACGGTGGGGCGGGACGTGCCGGTGCTCAGCGGCCCGAGCCTGCACGAGTGGGCCGGCTTCTCGGCCCGCCCCGGCGAGGCCGCACCCGGACCCGACGACTACCCGACGCGCGCGTTGTACGGCCGGTATCTCTGCTGGGCGCTGCGGTACATCGTGAGCCGGCTGCCGCAGGGCATGACGGTACGCATCCACCAGGACCGCGCCGTACGGCTCTTCGAGGACGCGGCGGGGCAGGGCGTACGGCTGGCCGGCGGTCCGGTGCTCCTCGGTCTGGACGCGGTGGTGCTGGCCCAGGGGCACATACCGATGGCCCCGACGGAGGCCGGGACCGAGCTGGGGGTGTACGCCGAGCGCAACGGCCTTCGGTACATCGGCCCGGCCAACCCCGCCGACGTCGATCTGACGGGCATCGCGCCCGGCAGCTCCGTGCTGCTGCGCGGCCTCGGCCTCAACTTCTTCGACTACATGGCCCTGTTCACGCAGGGCCGCGGCGGATCCTTCGTCAGGGACGCGCAGGGCAGGCTGGTCTACCGGCGGTCCGGCCGGGAGCCGGTGCTGTTCGCGGGCTCCCGGCGCGGTGTCCCGTACCACGCCCGCGGCGAGAACGAGAAGGGCGCCCACGGGATGCACACGCCGCTGCTGCTGACCCCGGCGGCGATCGCCCGGCTGCGCCGGCGCGCCGCCGAGCGGCGCGATCTCTCCTTCCGGCGGGACGTGTGGCCGCTGGTCGCCAAGGAGGTGGAGACCGTCTATTACGGCACGCTGCTGCGGGCGCGGGGCACCGCCCCGGCCGGCGTCCGCGAGTTCCGGGGCCGGTTCCTGACGGCCGAGGGCGGCGGGCCGGGGGAGGGCGCCCTGCTCGACGCGTACGGGATTCCCGCGGGGGACCGGTGGAGCTGGCGGCGCATCGCCGAGCCGTACGCGGGGCTGTCCTTCGGCGGAGCGGCCGACTACGGCGTCTGGGCGCGGGAGTACCTGCGGCGGGACGCCGAACGCGCGGGGCGCGGCAATGTCTCCGACCCGGTCAAGGCCGCCCTGGACGTGCTGCGGGACCTGCGCAATGTGATCCGCCGGGTCGTCGACCACGCCGGGATCACCGGCGGCTCCTACCGTGCCGAACTGCGCGGCTGGTACACGCCGTTGAACGCCTTCCTCTCCATCGGGCCGCCCCGCCGGCGTACGGAGGAGGCGGTGGCGCTCATGGACGCGGGGGTGCTGCGGCTGCTCGGCCCGCGGCTGCGGGTCGAACCGGACGCCGACGGGCGGGGGTTCCTCGCCACCTCGCCCGTGGTGCCGGGGGAGCCGGTGCGGGCCGGCGCGCTGATCGAGGCGCGGCTGCCGGAGTCCGACGTCCGGCGCACCGCCGACCCGCTGCTGCGGGACCTCCTGGCACGCGGCGAGGCCACCTCTTTCGTTGTCCCCGACCCGGAAGGGCCGGCGTACGACACGGGCGCGCTGGCCGTGACCGGCCGGCCGGGGCGCCTGGTCGCGGCGGACGGCCGCGCGCATCCGCGAAGATTCGCGCTCGGCGTCCCGACGGAGGGGGTGCACTGGGTGACCGCGGCGGGGATCCGGCCGTGCGTCGGCTCGGTCACGCTGGAGGACACCGACGCGGTCGCGAGCGCGCTGCTGGGCCTGGGGGCCGCGCCGCGTCCGGTGGACCGCAGCGAGGTGGCCGTATGAGCGGCTCGCTCCCGCGGACGGTCCTCGCGGGCCGGGCGGGGCAGCCGTCCGGCGCCCGTGACCCGCGGCCCCGGGCGGGCCGCGGCCTCGGCACCGCGTGGCATGTGGCCGCGGTGACCACGCTCACCTCGATGCCGGTCTTCCTGCCGGGCGCCGCCGACAGCCTGATCTGCCGTGAACTGCACTGGACCACCGGCACGTTCGGTGCCCTGCTGGCGGTCTACTGGCTGGGGTCGCTGCTCGGCGCCTGCGCCAGCCGGTCGGCCAGGATCCCGGTGGACGCCGGGACGGTGGTCGCCGCGGCGCTGCTGGCCACCGCGGCCGCGCTCGCCACGGGCGCCGTGGTGCCGGGCACGGGCCTGTGGGCCGGTGCGGTGCTCGGCGGCTGCGCGTACGGCTTCAGCCAGCCGTACACCAACTTCTTGCTGATGCGCCGCTGTCCGCCGGGCGCGCAGGGGCGGGCGTTCGGCCTCAAGCAGGCCGCGGTGCCGGCCACGACGCTGCTGTGCAGTGTCACGGTCCCGCTGTTCGCGGTCCCGCTGGGCTGGCGGGCGGTCTTCGCGGGCGGCGCGGCCGTGTGCGGCGGCTACGCGGTGGTGCTGCTGGCGCGGGTACGCCGCGAGCGCACACCGGAGCCGCGGGGCGGCCCGCGGGGCGCGGTGCCGTGGGACCGGCGGCTGGTGGCACTGGCCGCGGCGGGACTGCTGGGCGCGGCGATCGGCAACAGCCTGGGCGGATTCCTCGTACTGACCCTGGAGGACGACGGGTTCGCCCTCGGCACGGCGGGCTTCCTGGCGGCCGGGGCCGCGGGACTGTCCGTACTGGCGCGGCTCGGCGCGGGCTGGCTGACGGACCGGGCGGGGCACCGGACGTGGCGGCTGCTGTGGGTGATGTTCGCGGTGGGCACGGCGGGTACCGCGCTGCTGGCCGGGGGCGGCGCGGTGGGCAGCGCCGCCGGGGCCTTCCTCGCCTACGCGGGCGGCTGGGGCTGGGCCGGGGTGCTGCACCACGTCGCCGGGGCCTCGTATCCGGGCCGTGAGAAGCAGGCCACCGCCGTGACGCAGATGGGCGTCTCGCTCGGCGCGGCGGCCGGTCCGTTCGCCTTCGGGCGGCTCTACGAGCAGTTCGCGGGCGGGGCGTGGGTGCTGCTGTCGGCTGCGGGGCTGGCGGCCGTGGTGTGCGTGGTCGCGGCCCGCCGCGACGGCCCCATGTGACAACTGAATCCCGGATTTTGACTGGCCCTGGTCTCTGTCAATGACAGTATTGACAGAGACCAGGGCCGACTGCTTGCATAACGGTCGACGGCGGCCCGTTCCCGGAGGGAAGCGGTATGAAATTCGGAACCGACGTGCAGATACGGGCAGTTGGGGCATGGACTCCGCCGGCCCTGGACACCGCCGCCCAGGCGGTGGCCGAAGGCCGGCTCCTCCCTGAAGTGGCCGAGCGCATGGGCATCACGGCGCTCCCGGTGGCGGCGGACATCTCCGCGCCGGACATGGCGGTACGGGCGGCCCGGATCGCGCTGGAGCGCGCCGGCTGGGACGGCGGCGAGCTGGACCTGCTGGTCCACAGCTGGATCTACCACCAGGGCCACGACATGTGGTCGCCCCCGCACTACATCGCCAAGCTGCTCGGCGCCGCCGACTGCCTGCCGCTCGCGCTCCACCAGGGCTGCGACGGCGGCGGGCTGGCCCTGCAGGACGCCGCCCTGCGGCTCACCGCCGACCCCGGCACCCGCAAGGCCCTGGTCGCCAGCTCCGACCGGTTCGTCCTGCCGGGCATCGACCGCTGGAACTTCCAGCCCTCCATGCCGCTCGGCGACTCGGGCACCGCGATCCTGCTCGACCGCACCGGGGAGCCCGGCGCCGCGTTCGCGCTGCGCGCGGTCAACACCTACGTCGCGCCGGAGCTGGAGATCCTGGTCCGCGGCGACCGGCCGTTCGCCGACATGCCGATGCAGGTCGAGCTGCCCTTCAGCGTCCTGGACTCCGCCCGCGCCGGATCGGAACTGCTGTCCTCGGTCGCGTACGACCACATCACGAGCCTGGTCAAGGCGACCCTGGACGACGCGGGGACCGGCCCCGGCGACCGCAGGCTGCGGTACGTGGTCCTGCCGCGCATCGGGACCTCCGGCGTGAACTCCCTCTACCTGCCCGCGCTGCGGGACCTGCTGGACGTCGAGTATCTGCGCTTCGACGACCTGACCGGGCATCTGGGCTGCGGCGACTGGGGCGCCGACCTCAACGACCTGTACGAGCGCCGGATCCTGGCGCCGGGCGAGATGGCGCTGCTCATCGGCGCGGGAGCCGGCCTCACCTGGGTCTCCGCGATCGTCCAGGCCCCCGAACACGCGACTGCGCAAGGAAGGTGACACATGCTCACTGATTCGACGGCCGGCCGGGCAGGCGCCCCGGCGGCGGACGGTACACCGGTCACCCTCGCCCACGGCTATGTGCCCGTGATCGACATCTCCTCGGCCCGCAAGGGCGACCCCTTCCGGCGGCTGGCGGTCGCCCGCGCGATCGGCGAGGTCTGCGAGAACAGCGGCTTCATGGCGATCACCGGACACGGCGTGCCCGAGTCCCGGATCCGCGAGGTGTACGAGGCGACCAAGCGGTTCTTCGCCCTCGCGCCGGAGGAGAAGCGCCGGCTGCTCGCCGACCCGGACGACCCGCTGATGCGCGGCTTCGGCGTCGAGGGCAACCTCGCGGCGGCGAACGACGGCGTGGACGCCGAGCAGGCCAGAAAGCTCGCCGACCTCTCCGAGACGTACACCTACAACCGGCTCGGCGACGTCGGCGCGACCGGCATCCCCGACGACGCGCGGCGCGGCCTGGTCAGCCTCAACAAGTGGCCGGTGCTGGACGGCTTCCGCGCCGCCTACCTCGCGTACTACCGCGAGATGGAACACCTCGCCCGGGAGCTGGCCCGGCTGATGGCGCTGGCGCTGGAGCTGCCCGAGACCTGGTTCGACGACAAGATCGACCACCACATCTCGAACATGACGGCCAACTACTACCCGGGCCAGGAGAACCCGCCGCAGCCCGGCCAGCTCCGCAAGGGCATGCACAGCGACTGGGGCCTGCTGACCATCCTGTACCAGGACGGCGCGCCCGGCGGCCTTCAGGTACGGGACAAGGCGGGCCGATGGCTGGACGTGCCGGCCGTCGAGGGCACCTTCGTGGTCAACATCGGCGACCTGATGGCCGTGTGGACCAACGACCGCTGGGTCAGCACCGTGCACCGGGTCGTCAACCCGCCCCGCGAGGTCGCCCACCGCGAGCGCTACTCCCTCCCCTTCTTCCTCCAGCCCAACTACACGGCGCCCATCGAGTGCATCCCCACCTGCACCGGCCCCGACAACCCGCCGCGGCACGCCCCGACCACGTCGGGCGCGTACCTCGTCGGCAAGCTCAGCGCCGCGTACGGCATATGAGCACCGGCACACGGAGCGCCCGCGTACGGCGGCCGGGGCCGGCGGTGCCCCGGGCCGCCACCGTCCGGGCGGTGGCCGTGGCCCTGGCGGTCGCGGCCGGCGCGGTGCTCTCCCTCCAGGCGTGGGTGAACGGCAGGCTGGGCGGCCGAGTGCACGACGGTGTGGCCGCCGCGGCCCTGTCGGACGGCGCCGGACTGCTGGTCCTGCTGCTCGTCTGCCCCTGGCTGCCGGCCTTCCGGGCCGGTGTACGCCGCCTGGCGGCCGCCCTGCGCACGCCGCCCGGCGCGCCCGGCAGGCTGCGCCCCCACCACTTCCTCGGCGGTCTCGTCGGCGGCGTCGTCGTCCTCTCCCAGGGCGTCAGCACCGGCGCCCTGGGCACCGCCGCATACACGGTCGCGCTGGTCGGCGGCCAGACTCTGAGCGGCCTGTGGGTCGACCACTTCGGGCTCGGGCCCGGCGACGCCTGCCGGGTCACGCCCCGCCGGATCGCCGGTGCCGCGCTCGCGCTGGCGGCGGTGGCCGTACCGCTGCTCGGCTCGCTGGCCACCGGCGCCGTATGGCTCGCCGCCCTCCCCCTGCTGGCCGGCATCGGGCTGTCCTGGCAGATGGCGGTCAACGGCCGGCTCAACGTCGAGGCCCGCACCCCCTACCCGTCCGTGACCCTGAATTTCCTGCTCGCGGCCGTGGTGCTCGGCGCCGCCCTGTGCGTCGACATCGCCCGCGCCGGCCTCCCGCGCCACTGGCCCGGCGACCCGCTGCTGTACTCCGGCGGGCTCCTCGGCCTGGTGTTCGTCCTCGCCTCGGTCCTCCTGGTGCGCCGCATCGGCGTGCTGGTGACGGGGCTGGCCATGGTGGCGGGGCAGACCGTGGGCGCGCTGCTCGTCGACGCGCTGTTCCCCGGGGACGCCGGCACCGGGCCGGGGGCGGTCCTCTCCTCCCTCGCTGTCCTGCTCGCCGCCGTGCTGGCGTGCCAGTCGCCGAACGCCACCGCACGCACGGCACGCGACGAGCGTCCTTCCCTCGAACCGGAGCTCACGGCTCCCTGACAGAAGCAGGCGGACAACCATGACGTCCATGACCGAAACCCCGGTGACCGTCCCGTCGCTCGACCTCGACACCGGTACCGACATCGAGCTGTGCAGCGACATCACGGTCGAGCTGGTGGACCACCGGGCCGACGACATCGGTGTCGTACGGGCCGCGCGGGTGTCCACCGCGGGCGAGCGGGCGCATCAGGAGGAGCGCGGCGACTCGTATGCCGCGGGGCTCATCAACTACCTGATGCGCAGCCGCCACGGCAGCCCTTTCGAACACAACTACATGACGTTCCTGATCCACGCGCCGATCTTCACGGTGCGCCACCTCATGCGCCACCGCACCTGGTCGTTCAACGAGGAGAGCGCGCGCTACCGGGAGATGAGCCCCGTCTTCTACGTCCCCGACGGCGCCCGGCTGCTCCGCCAGGAGGGCAAGCCGGGCCACTACCACTACGTGCCGGGCGCCCCGGGCGACCTGGAGGAGGTGGTCTCCTCGGCGCGGTCCGTGTACGGGGCGGCGTTCCGCGAGTACAGCCGGATGCTGGACGGCGGCATCGCCCGCGAGATAGCCCGCATGGTGCTGCCCGTGGCGACGTACTCCTCGGTGTACGCGACCTGCAACGCGCGGGCGCTCATGCACTTCCTGGGGCTGCGGACCAACCGGCCCGACGCCGCCTACCCGTCCTCGCCGCAGCGGGAGATCGAGCTGGTGGCGGAGGGCATGGAGACGGAGTTCGCGCGGCTGATGCCGCTCACGCACACCGCGTTCGAGAAGTTCGGCCGGGTCAGCCCGTAATCGCGGAAGAGACCGTACGCGGCCGGGACCGGTGCGGCACCGGTCCCGGCCGCGTACCCCACCAAGGAGGTCCAGATATGCGTGTCACCCTCTACGCCGGTTCCTCGTCGGGCAGCCGGCCGGCCTTCGCCGAGGAGGCGGGACGGTTCGCGGCCGGGCTCGCCCGGCAGGGCTGCGAGATCGTCTACGGCGGGGGCAGCGTCGGCCTGATGGGGGTGATCGCCGACGCCGCGCTGGCCCATGGCGGCAAGGTCACCGGCGTCATCCCGCAGTCCCTGGTCGACGCGGAGGTCGCCCACACGTCCCTCACCGACCTCCGGGTGGTGGACACCATGCAGGAGCGCAAGGCGCTGATGGCGGAGCTGGGGGACTGCTTCGTCGCACTGCCCGGCGGGGTGGGCACTCTGGAGGAGCTGTTCGAGGTGTGGGCGGGGCTGGTGCTCGGCCATCACCGCAAGCCGCTGATGCTGCTGGACACCGAGGGGTACTGGAACCGGCTGGTCTCGCTGGCGCTCAAGGCCGCGAACCACGGCTTCATGAGCGCCGAGGAGAGCCGGTCCCTGGTCCCCATCCGCACCGCGGAGGACTTCTTCGCGGCCGTCAGGGAGTGGACTCCGCCCCGGCCGCGCTGGTCAGCTCCGTCAGCGTCTGCCGCAGCCAGCTGAGCTCCGCCTTCGAAGTGGCCCGCGCGATGGTCAGGATGCCCTGGCGGAAGGGGTCGTCGAGGTCCTGGGCACGCAGCGGCCGGTCGCCCTCGTAGAAGTAACTGCTGGGCTCGCTCAGGAAGTCCAGCCGCCGCTGCAGCACCTCCGCCTGCGCCGCCGGGTCCGCCAGGTGACGCAGGAAGGCGAGCAGCACGAACCAGCGGTTCTCGTCGGTGATGAACGGCTCCTCGGGCTTGCGCAGCAGCTCCATGAGCCGTTCCTCGCCCTGCCCGGTCAGGGTCAGCACATGGCGGGGCGCCGCCGCGGCCCCCTGTTCCGGCGAGCGCCGCAGCAGCCCCGCCTTCTCCATGCGCTTGATGGCCGGGTAGAGCGTGCCCTGGCTGACGGCACGCACGTGCCCGGTCAGCCGGGCGAGGCGGACGCGCAGCTCGTACCCGTGCAGGGGCTCTTCGTGGAGGAAGCCCAGTACGGCCAGATCCAGTGTGCTTGACATGGCTCACGAGCATACGGCTAAACTCGCCATAGGTCGATACGACATACAAGGCTCGCGACATACAAGTTTCGCGATGTACTAAGTCAACGACATAGAGCGTGTCGACATAAACGCAGGCCGGGAACGACGGTCGAACCGAGCGACCGCGGCCGGCCTCATGGCTAGGAGGTCACCCCCTTGTCCGCCTCATCGAATCCGCAACCCACGGCCCTGGCCCCCGACGACGGGGCCGGCGGCCCGGCGGTGCCCGCGGCCTCCGCCACGGCTGCCGATCCGGCGGCCGAGCGGTTCTCCGTCGTACCGCTGCTCGCCCTCTCGCTCTCCGTCTTCGCCCTCTGCTCGGCGGAGTTCGCATTGATCGGGCTGCTCCTCCACGTCTCCCACGACCTGCACGTGACCGTGGCGACGGCGGGCCAGCTGCTCAGCGCGTACGCGTTCGCCGTCGCCATCGGCGGCCCCATCGTCACCGTGCTCACCGCGCGCGTCGCACCGAAGACCCTGGCCCTCGCGCTGCTCGCGGTCTTCGGCGTCGCCAATGTCCTCGGCGCGCTGGCGCCCACCTTCGGCATCCTGATGGGCGCCCGGACGATCGGCGCGCTCACCCACAGCACCTTCGCCGCCGCGAGCATCCTGCTGGCGGTACGGCTCTCGCCCCCGGGCCGGCAGGCGTCGGCCATCGCCTGGGTCGCCGGCGGCCTCGGCCTCGCGACCGTACTCGGCGGCCCCATCGGCACCGTGATCGGTGAGACGTGGGGCTGGCGGGCCACCTTCTGGACGGTGGCGGTGGCCGCCGTGGTCGGCGTGCTGGCCATCGGCTTCCTGGTGCCCAACGGGCTGGGCGGCGGCGCGAAGGTGTCCTTCCGCGCCGAGGTCGGCGCGCTCGGCAGGTCCCAGGTCCTGTGGGCGATGGGCGTCACCGTCGTCTCGCAGACCGGCTGGTTCCTGCTCTACAGCTACATCACCCCGCTGCTGCGCCAGGTCACCGGCTTCAGCGAGGGCGTGGCGGCCGCCATGCTCTTCGTCTTCGGACTCGGCGGCTTCATCGGCAACGCGCTGGGCGGCAAGCTCGCCGACCGGTCCCTGCGCGGCACGATCGCCGGGATGCTCGCCGTGCTCGCCGCGATGCTCCTGCTGATCGGCTTCGGCGCGGGCGCCGCGGTCCCCACCGTGATCGCGGTCCTGCTGATCGGCCTGGCCTCCGGCGCGCTCGTACCGCCGCTGCAGGCCTGGGCGCTGGGTGCGGCGGGCGGCGGCTCGACCCTGGTCCTCGCGGCCAACACCTCCGCCTTCAACCTCGGTAACGCCGCGGGCTCCTGGACCGGTTCACGGATGCTCGGCTCCGGCGCCGCCGTCAACACGCTCGCCTACGTGGGAGCCGCCATCGTCCTGGTCTCCCTGATCGGCGCCCTGGTCGCCCTCCGCGCCCGGCGCGCCTCCGCAGTAGCGGCCGACGGGTCCACCGCCTGACGGCCGCACCCGACGCCGCACTCCACGGCCCAAGACGGCCGCCTCCCGCGGCCCGAGAAGAGAGAAGCGACATGAGCGTTGACCAGTACGACGAGATCGGCGTGGCCTACGAGGGCTTCAAGTCGCTGCCGATGATCAGGTACTCCGAACTCCCCAGCTTCCTGGGCATGTTGGACGACGTGGTCGGGCGCTCGGTCCTGGACCTGGCGTGCGGCACCGGGTTCTACACCCGGCGGATCAAGGCGCTGGGCGCCGCTGACGTGCTCGGCGTCGACATCTCGCCGGCCATGATCGAGGCGGCCCGCGCCATCGAGGAACAGCGGCCCGCAGGGGTGCGTTACGCGGTCGCCGACGTGGCCGCCATGACGCTCCCCGACGCCCCCTTCGACCTGGTCACCGCCGCCTATCTGCTCAACTACGCGGAGAGCGGCACCGCCATGAAGCGGATGTGCGAGGGCGTACGGAGCGCCCTCGCACCCGGCGGGGAATTCCTCACCCTCACCCAGAACCCGGACTACCGCTTCGACGGCCCGTCCACCCGGAAGTACGGCTTCCTGCACGAGTTCGACGAGCAGGCCGAAGCGGGCCCCCGCGCCTCGATCACCGCGCTCCTGGAACCCCCTGTCACGATCACCGCGCACTTCCCGCGCCGCGACGTCTACGAAAGCGCCCTGAAGGCCACCGGCTTCACCGACATCACCTGGGAGCCGGTGCACATCGCCCCGGAGGGAGTCGCCGCCCTCGGCGACGCCTACTGGGACGACTGGCGTGCCAACCCCACACTCGTCCTGCTGCGCTGCCGCGCAGCGTAGGCCCGGGGTCCGCCCGGCCCATGCCGCGCGGCCACTGTCCCCGGCCCCCACAGACCGCCGGAGTGCTTCGCCGACCCCCGCGACGGAGCACTCCGGCCCACGGCCCACCCCGCACCTCCCTCTCCGCCACCGAGCCGGCAGCCGCCGCAACCCCTGGGAGCGCCATGTCCCGCCGTCTGTTCACCTCCGAATCCGTCACCGAGGGCCACCCCGACAAGATCGCCGACCAGATCAGCGACACCGTCCTCGACGCACTCCTCGCACAGGACCCGGCGTCCCGGGTCGCCGTGGAGACGCTGATCACCACCGGTCAGGTGCACCTCGCCGGCGAGGTCACGACGCGCGCGTACGCCGACCTCGCTGCCCTGGTCCGCGAGAAGATCCTCGCCATCGGCTACGACGCGTCGGACAAGGGCTTCGACGGGGCCTCCTGCGGCGTCAGCGTCTCGCTCGGCGTCCAGTCCCCGGACATCGCGCAGGGCGTGGACACCGCGTACGAGAAGCGGGTCGGCGGGGGCGGGGACGCGCTCGACGAGCAGGGCGCCGGCGACCAGGGCCTGATGTTCGGCTACGCCTGCACGGAGACCCCCGAGCTGATGCCCCTGCCAGTCCAGCTCGCGCACCGCCTCTCCCGCCGGCTCACGGAGGTACGCAAGGACGGCACGCTGCCCTACCTCCGTCCCGACGGCAAGACCCAGGTCACCGTGGAGTACCTGGGCAGCAAGCCGGTCCGGCTGGACACCGTCGTGGTCTCCTCGCAGCACGCCGCGGGCCTCGACCTCGACTCCGTCCTCGCACCCGACCTCCGCACGTACGTCGTCGAATCCGTCCTGAAGGACCTCGCCGAAGCGGGCCTGGACCTGGAGACGGACGGCTACCGCCTGCTGGTCAACCCGACGGGACGGTTCGAGACCGGCGGCCCGATGGGCGACGCGGGCCTCACCGGCCGCAAGATCATCATCGATACGTACGGCGGTATGTCCCGGCACGGCGGCGGCGCCTTCTCCGGCAAGGACCCCTCCAAGGTCGACCGCTCCGCCGCGTACGCGATGCGCTGGGTGGCGAAGAACGTCGTCGCGGCCGGGCTCGCGACCCGCTGCGAGGTGCAGGTCGCCTACGCCATCGGCAAGGCCGAGCCGGTCGGCCTGTTCGTGGAGACCTTCGGCACGGCCACCGTCTCCCAGGCCCGCATCGAGCGCGCCGTCACCGAGGTCTTCGACCTCCGCCCCGCCGCGATCATCCGCGACCTCGACCTGCTGCGCCCCATCTACGCGCAGACCGCCGCCTACGGCCACTTCGGCCGCGAACTCCCCGACTTCACCTGGGAACGCACCGACCGCGCCGAAGCCCTCCGCAAGGCCGCCCGCCGCGCCTGACCACCGCCACTACACAACGCCGAAAATCACCGGCACAAAACGCCGCAAAGGAAAGCACCCCATGCGCACCATGACCGACACCGAATGGAAGACATTCGTCTCGGCCGGCACCCGCACCGGGAAGCTCGCCGTGACCCGGGCCGCCGGCGAACCGCACGTCACGCCGGTCTGGTTCCTGCTCGACGAGGTCCCCGACGCCACCGGTACCGGGACCGTCACCGAGGTCGTCTTCACGGTCTGGGGCGACTCCCTGAAGGCCCGCGCCCTGCGCCGCAGCGGCCGCTTCAGCCTCTGCGTCGACGACCAGACAGCCCCGTACGCCTACGTACAACTCAACGGCACCGCCCGCCTGGCCCCCGCCCCCGCCCCCCTCCTCACCTGGGCCACCCGCCTCGCCGCCCGCTACATGGGCCCGCAGCACGCCGAAACCTACGGCCGCCGCAACGCGGTCCCCGGCGAATACCTCGTCCGGGGGCGGGTGGAGAGGGTGGTGGCACAGGTGGGCATCGCGGAGTGACCCCGGGGGCCGTCACCGCCCAGCAGCGTCCGGGGAGTTCCCGCTACTGGGTCCGCGTCCCGGCAAGGAGGGCTTGTGCCTGTTCGCGGGCATGGCGGATGGGGTCAGGAAAGATGCTCAGGCCGTGGGCGACGAGCGCTCCTTCGTGCAGCAGCATGAGCGTCCGGGCCAGCTGGTCGGCTCCGTCGGGGGCGATCTCCCCGGCGAGGCGGCTGAACAGGTCGAGCATCCACTGCTTCTGCCCGGTGATGACCGGATGGGCCGGGTGGGCCGGATCGCTGATCTCGGCGTGGGCGTTGACCATGCTGCACCCCTTGGAGCTGTGCTCCGACGACCACGCGTGCGAGGCGTCGAAGACGGCCAGGACACGTGCCGACGGCGCCGGGTCCGCGGCCGCCAGGCGCTCGGCGAGGAAGGCCCGCCAACGCTCGTCGCGGTCCGCGAGGTACTCCACGACGATCTGCTCCTTGGAGCCGAACCGGTCGTAGAGGGTCTTCTTGGTCACCCCGGCCTCGGCGGCGATCAGGTCCACGCCGACGGCATGGATCCCGCGCTCGTAGAACAGCCGTGCAGCGGCCTCCAGGACGCGCAGCGCGGCAGGCGTCATCCTGATCCGCCGCGACTTCTCCGTAGTACCCATGCCCAAAAGTATACCGATCTGTATAGTGAAGGGTGAAGGGGTATACCGATCTGTTTACTGGAGGGTGAGACGTGCACTTCCTGCTCTCGATCGCCTTCGTGCTGTGCTGGAGTTCCGGGTTCATCGGGGCCAAGCTCGGGGCCGGCAGCGCTTCCGCGGTCACGGTCCTGATGTGGCGGTTCCTGCCGCTGACCGTCATCCTGATCGCCGTCGCCGCGACCGCCGCCAGAGCGTCGTGGCGGGGCCTGGCGGTGCGGGACGTGGCCAGGCAGGCCGTGGTCGGCGTGCTGTCGCAGAGCGGCTATCTGCTCACCGTCTACTACGCGATCCAGCTCGGGGTCTCCAGCGGCACCACGGCCCTGATCGACGGTGTCCAGCCCCTCGTCGCCGGAGCGCTCGCCGGCCCGTTGCTGCGTCAGTACGTCTCGCGCACGCAGTGGCTCGGCCTGTGCCTGGGGGTGAGCGGCGTCGCCCTCGTCACCACGGCCGATGCCGCGGCGCGCACCGGCGTGGCCTGGTGGGCCTACCTCATCCCGTTCCTCGGAATGTTTTCGCTGGTCGCGGCCACATTCCTGGAAAGCCGTTCCCGCACGCGGGTCGCGCCTGCGGTGTCGATGACCGTCCACTGCGTCACCAGTACCGTCATCTTCACGGCGCTCGCCGCGAGCACCGGAGCCGCGAAGCCCCCCGCCGAGCCCTCGTTCTGGGCCGCGATCGCCTGGCTCGTGGCCCTGTCCACCTTTGGCGGGTACGGGTTGTACTGGCTCATCCTGAAGCGCTCCGGAGTCACCGAGGTCAATACGCTCATGTTCCTCATGGCCCCTGTCACGGCGGTCTGGGGAGCCGTCATGTTCGGTGAGACGTTCGGCCTTCAGACCTTGCTGGGCCTGGCCATCGGCCTCGCGGCAGTCGTCATCGTCCGCCGCGGCGGCACCTCGCCCACGAGGGCGTGTGCGCGGGACAGGGACGCGGACCCGGCCGGGGAAAGGGTCAGTGGATGTGTGACCCGCCGTTGATGTCGTAGGTGACACCGGTGAGGTAGCCGGAGGCCGGGCGGGCCAGGAAGGCGATGACGTCGGCGACATCGGTGACGCTGCCGGCGCGGCGCATCGGGATGTCGTCGATCATCGCGGCCTTGCGTTGCGGGTCGAGCTTGCCGGACGTGATGTCGGTGTCGATCAGGCCCGGGGCGACGGAGTTGACGGTGACGCCGGAGGGGCCGAGCTCGCGGGCCAGGGCGCGCGAGAAGCCGAGCAGGGCCGCCTTGGCCGCCGAGTAGGCCACACCGCCGAAGACGCCACCGCCGCGCTCGGCCGAGACCGACGACAGGTGGATGATGCGGCCGAAGCCGCGCTCGGCCATGCCGGGGGCCACCCGGCGGGTGAGGAGGAAGCTGCCGCGGACGTTGACGTCGAAGATGCGGTCCCACTCCTCGGCCGAGACATCGAGGAAGCGGGTCGGCGAGGTGATGCCGGCGTTGTTGACCAGGGCGCCGACCGGCGGCAGTGCGGCCTCGACGGATTCCACGGCGGCGTGCACGGCGTCGGGGTCGGTCACGTCGGCGGCCAGGCCCAGCGCCTGCACGCCATGGGCCTGGGCCACCTCCTCGGCGGCGTGCTCGGCGGCTTCCTTGTCCAGATCCAGTACGGCGATGTGGTAACCGTCCGCGGCCAGGGCGTGCGCGGTGGCCCGGCCGATACCGCGGAGGGATCCGGCGCCGGTGACAAGGGCGGTGCGAGGAACGGCGGCGGTGGGGTTGGCGATGGAGTTGGCGGTGCTGGTCATGGGTGCTTGCTTCCTTTGCGGCGGTCGAGTGGTACGGATGAAAGAGGAAAGGGCTCTGGGGACGGGTGGCGGAATTCAGTGGTTTCCGGGGCCGGGTGCGCACAACTCGTCCCGTACGCGCGCCTTGATGGCGGCCACGGACAGTCCGTACCGGTCGTGCAGCGTCGGCAGCGCGCCCGCGGCCAGGAAGGCGTCGGGGAGGCCGATCGGTACGATGCGTACCCCCGCTCCGGCGTAGGCGAGGCAGGAGGCCACGGACTCGGCCAGGCCGCCGATGACGGTGTGGTTCTCCAGTGTCACCACCAGCCGCCCCTTCGCCGTCTCGCGCAGAATCGCCTCGCTGTCCAGGGGCTTGATGGTCGGCACGTGCAGCACGGCAACATCGATGTGATCGGCCGCCAGTTCCCGCGCCGCGGTCAGGGCCCGTGTCGTCAT
The DNA here is from genome assembly GCF_055567935.1 of Streptomyces sp. NPDC026301. NCBI lineage: Bacteria > Bacillati > Actinomycetota > Actinomycetes > Kitasatosporales > Streptomycetaceae > Streptomyces > Streptomyces sp. NPDC026301. Next base: position 44,193 of record NZ_JBVHPN010000004.1, read on the forward strand.
CAGGCCCGTGGAGATGAACAGCACGTCGCGGCCGGTGCGCAGCTCCGCGGCCCGCCCCACCTCGAAGCGGTAGTCGTACTCGTCGAGCACGGTCGGCACGGCGCCGCGCAGCAGCCGCAGATAGGTCGGCCCCGGAGTGGCGGCCAGGGCCGGGACGGCCTGCTCGATGTCCACCGAGTCGGCCGGGTCGACGATGGTGAGGCCGGGGATGCCGCGCAGGATGGCCAGGTCCTCGGTGGCCTGATGGCTGGGCCCGTAACCGGTGGTGAGGCCCGGCAGCGCGCCGACGACATTGACGTTGAGTCCCGGCTCGGCGATGTCCAGGCACAGGAAGTCGTACGCGCGGCGGGTGGCGAAGACGGAGTACGTGGAGGCGAACGGCACCAGGCCCACCTCCGCCAGGCCGGCGGCGGCCCCCAGCATGGACTGTTCCGCCATGCCCATCTGGAAGAACCGGTCCGGGTGGGCCGCTCGGAAGACGTGCATGTCGGTGTACTTGGCCAGGTCGGCGGAGAGCCCGACGATCTCCGGGCGCTCCTCGGCGAGCCGGGCCAGCGCATGGCCGAAGGGTGCCTTGGCGGTGCGCTGCCCCTCCTCCGCGATCGAGGCGATCATGGCCGAGGTGGTGAGCTTGCGCGGTGCGGCCTGGGCCGCGGCGGGGGCGTTCATGCGTCGGTGTCCTTCCGGATGCGGTGGTGGTGTGTCCCGTCCAACTGGTCGCGGGCGACCTGCCATTCGTGCTCCTCGACCCGCATGAAGTGCGCCTTCTCCCGGGTCTCCAGCAGAGGCACGCCGCATCCGATCCGGGTGTCGCAGATCAGTACCGAGGGCGAGCCCCGGTGGGTGCGCAGGGTGTCGAAGGCGGTGAGGAGGGCATCGATGTCGTTGCCGTCCACCCGTATGGCGCGCCAGCCGAACGCCTCCCACTTGTCGGTGACGGGCTCGGTGCGCAGCACGCCCGCGGTGGGGCCGTCGGCCTGGAGGGCGTTGACATCGACGATGGCGGTGACGTTGTCCAGACCGTGGTGGGCACCGGCCAGGGCGGCCTCCCAGGTGGAGCCCTCATCCAGCTCACCGTCGGAGAGCAGGTTGTACACGCGTGCCGCACTGCCCTGGTGACGCAGGCCCAGCGCCATCCCCACCGCGACGCCCAGGCCGTGGCCGAGCGAGCCGCCGGAGATCTCCATGCCGGGGGTGTAGGAGGCCATCCCGGACATGGGCAGCCGCGAGTCGTCGCTGCCGTAGGTGGCCAGCTCCGCGACGTCCAGGGTGCCGGCCTCGGCCAGCGCCGCGTACAGGGCGATGGCGTAGTGGCCGATCGAGAGCAGGAACCGGTCGCGCCCCGGCCAAGTGGGCTCGTCCGGACGGTAGTTCAGTACGTCCTTGTAGGCGACGGCGAGAATGTCCGCGACGCCGAGCGCCTGGCCGATGTATCCCTGGCCCTGGACCTCGCCCATGTCCAGGGCGTGGCGCCGGATGCGATACGCCGAGTCGCGCAGCGCGCTGACCCGTTGGGTGCGGTCGGTGGCGTCGGTGGCGTCCGTAGGGGCGGGGCCGGTGCGGAGTGTGGTGTCGGTAGAGCTCACTCTTCGGTGCTCCTTGCTTACTGGGGGAGTGGTGCGGGTTCGGGCGTGCGCGTGTGATCGGCCGGCGTGCGGTCCCCGGGCCCCCACGTCTCGCGGGTCAGCAGCGTCGCCACGAGCCCCAGCAGGCCGTAGCAGCTGAACAGGACGGCGGGGCCGGCCCAGCCCGTGGCGGAGTACAGCGCGGTGGCGATCATGGGCGTGAAGCCGGAGACCACCGCGGAGAGCTGGTACGCGAGGGAGGTGCCGGCGGTCCGCGTCTTGGTGGCGAACAGCTCGGAGAACCAGGCGCCTTGCACGCCGGCCAGCGAGTTCTGGCAGAGGCAGTAGCTGACGACGAAGGTCAGCAGCACCAGCACCGCGCTCTCGGTGCCCACCAGCAAGAACATCGGGACGCCCCACAGCAGTGTGACCGCCGAGCCCAGCAGATAGACCGGGCGTCGCCCGATCCGGTCGGAGAGCGCACCCCAGAAGACGGTGGCGAGGATGCCGAGCGCGGCGGCCGTCACGAGGGCGGTGAGGGAGACGGTTCCGGAGACGTTCGGCGCGGCGTCGTCGTCCAGGTAGGACAGTACGAAGGTGATCGAGACGGCGTAGCCGGCGGTCTCCGCCGTCCGGAGGCAGAAGGCGCGCACCACGTTGCGCCAGTCGTCGCGGACCACCTCCAGCAGCGGATTCCTGGCGACCTGGCCGGTCTCCTTGAGCTCCTCGAACTCCGGCGACTCATCGATCTTCAGCCGGATGAGGATGCCCACGACGATCAGTACGGAGCTGAGGAGGAAGGGGACGCGCCAGGCCCAGGAGCCCTCCAGCGTGCGGGTGCTGACCAGGAACGCCAGGTTGGAGAGGAGCAGGCCGACGGGGAAGCCGGCCTGGGTGATGCCGGTGTACAGGCCGCGCTTGCGCCACGGGGCGTGCTCGAAGGTCATCAGGATGGCGCCGCCCCACTCGGCACCGAAGGCGAGCCCCTGCACGATGCGGACGATGACCAGCAGAATCGGCGCCCACAGGCCGACCATCTGGTACGTGGGCAGGCAGCCGATGAGGACGGTGGCGACCCCCATGATCAGCAGGGAGCCGACGAGCACCGGCTTGCGGCCGATGCGGTCGCCGAGGTGACCGGCGATGATGCCGCCCAGCGGGCGGGCGGCGAAGCCGATCCCCAAGGTGGCGAACGACAGCAGCATCGCGGCCAGCGGCTCGGAACCGGGGAAGAAGACGTCCCCGAAGTACAGGGCGGCGGCCGTGCCGAAGCCGATGAAGTCGTAGGTCTCGATGACCGCGCCGACGCCGCAGCCGACGGCCACCCGGCGGCGTTCCGGTGACCCCTCGGCCCTCGGCCGGGCCGGTGGCGGTGGTGGTGCCGGTGCCGGTGGCATGGAGCTGACCATGCGGATCCTCCTTGATCGCAACGCGCCTGCCTCTCAGTGTTGACTGTTAACAGTCAACAGGCGGTGTCGATACTGAGCGCCGCGATGGCGCTTGTCAACGCCTCGGACGCGCGATTTCTATGACCCGGGCGGCGCCATGCCCACATGGTCGGCGGTCAACAGTTGACAGTAGACTTCCCGAGCCCGCGCGCTGCTGTGTCCGAGCAGGGCGCCGCCGTACATCGCCGTACATCGCTGAAGGGGGAGACGGCCATGACCGTTCCGGCGTTGCCGAACCTCGACCGGTCGACGCTGCGCGAACGCGCCCTGGCGGCCTTGCGTTCCGCGATCACCACCGGCCAGTACCGGCCCGGGGATCACCTGGGCGAGGTGGAGATCGCCTCGCGCATGTCGGTCAGCCGCGGCACCGTGCGGGAGGCACTGCGACACCTGCAGCAAGAAGGACTGGTCGTCGCCGGCGCCCGGGGCATGCTGCGGGTGCGGGCCCTGTCACCGCGCGAAGTGCGCGAGCTGTTCCAGGTACGAGAGGCCCTCGAAGGCCTCGCCGTGGCACAGGTCATCGCCTCCCCCGACCGCCAGGCGGCGGTAACGGCACTGCGCGAGGCACTGCACCGCCTGGAGAAGGCCTTCGGGCCGTCCAACGGCCTGGAGGAGCAGGTGGAGGCGGACCTCGCCTTCCACCTCCTGCTGTGCGAACTGTCGGACAACTCCATGCTGGTGAAGACCTGGCGCCACCTGGAAGGCCCCACGCGCGTCGTCGTGATGAGCGCCGCCGGCGAACAGCGCAAGGTCACCATGTCCGCCGCCCACCACGCCCCCATCGTCGACGCCATCGAACGCGCGGACACCGACGCGGCGCTGGCCATCCTGCACGAGCACATGAGCTCCGCCATGGCCAACCTGCAGACTCCGGCCGAACGGGACGAGCGCTAGCTCCGCCGAGGCCCCGGGCTCCCTCGCCGGAGGAGTGGAGTCCGGGGCCCATAGGGCGGTGTCCGTGGGGAGCATGCCGGCCACGGAGCCGACAGATCTGCCTCAGTTCAGCACCACGACCTTGTGCATTCCCTCGGCGACGTGCGGGTGCCCGGTCTTGTCGTCCGGGACGAAGCAGAGCAGCGCGTACGTGCCCCGGGGAAGGTGATGGTTACTCAGGAGGGCGGTGCGGCCGGGGGAGATGGCGCCGAGACCGAGGGACGGACCGGTGAAGGGCGGCGAGCCGGCCGCGGTGCCGCTGAACGCCTTCTGGATCTGCGCGTCCGTGGTGCCCCGCGGGACGGGCTGGAGCCCCATCTCGTGGATTTCGTCCGACGCGTTGTGCACCAGGATGTTGTCCTCGGCCTTGCGCAGGCCGTGCACCTCGAAGCGGGGACCGGCCTTGGTCTCCTTCGTGGTCACGATGCTGTCGGGGAAGTCGGCGCGGCCCCGGGACGGTCCGCCGCGCAGTTCCAGGGTGCGGGTGACCGGATGGGCCGAGTCCTTGAGGAAGGCGGTGAAGTCCAGCAGGACGACGGTGCCCGCGGTGATCGGAGTGCTGAAGGTCGCCGACACGGACGGGGTGACCTGGGCCCCGCCGTACAGCTCCGCCTCGCCGCGAATCGATGAGACGCCCTTGGCGGCGGCAGCGGGGCTGTCGCCGACGGCCTTGGCCAGGTCGGCGAGCACCTTGTGCGTCGTGACGCCCCGGTGCGGCCGGAACGCCTGGACGAAGCGGCCCTTGGGGTCGTCGGTCTTGACGTGGAACTCGGCCAGCCCGGCCTGCGCGGTGTGCGGTGCCTGGATGCCGGAGGCGCCGATGCTCACCTCGATGGGCTTCCGGGCGTCGTCGCCGTGGCGCGAGGCATCGGCGGTGGCCACGCCGCCGAGCGGGGTGAAAGCGAAGGCGAGGGTGAAGGCGAGGGCGGCGGTCGCAGCCCTCGCCCCGTGTCTCTGCAGTGCGGTACGCATGACTCTCCTGTAGTTGGGTGTGTCCCCCTGCACAGAGAGCACCACTTCTCGAGCTGAGTCCCCGTCAGCCACGCAGAGGACAGGCCCGTTCGAGTTATCGGCCGCGTATCCGCCGGGTCGTGTCGGGTGACCTCCCCCCATCCGTTGACATGTCTATGCCTGAAGGTGGACCGTACTGCGTGAACATGCTCGCAGCAGTGCACTTTCAAGCAAGATTAGACAGCTAGCGTCGGCTTGGAGTTGGTCCTATGCGAAGAATGCGCCGAAGAGTGCGGCACCGTTCACGGTGGGCGGGGGGTGCCACGGCCGGGATCGTCACCGCCCTCGCCGCGGCCCTCCTGGCCGCTCCCACGCAGCCGGCGAGCGCCGCGACACCGGCGAGCGGTGTGCTGGACGGCGACCACAAGAGCGTGACCTGGCAGAGCCCGGTGTACGCCGCGGGGACCGTGAGCGACCCCAAGAAGTGTCCGCCCGCTTCGCAGGACCCGGCCGGCAAGGTCTGTGACCGGTTCGACCTCAAGGTCTCCGTGCCGGACGGCTATTGGGACGACAACCCCGAGGGCGGCGTGCCGATTTCGATCGAGTGGACCGAGCGGCCCACCGACGACTTCGACATGTACGTCTACGACGACGCGGGCAAGCAGGTCGCCAGCGGCGCGGGCGCGGCCGACCCCGAGGCCACGGTGATTCCGAAGGCCAACGGCACGTACCACGTCGTGGTCGTCCCGTACGACGTGCACGACAACTCCTTCGTCGGCAAGGCGTATCTGCCGGAGACGACCGACGCGGGCGACCTGACGTCCTTCGAGGGACGGGACGGCAGCTACCGCTTCGCGGCCGGCCCGCTGAAGGCGAAGGCGGACTTCCTGACAGGAGGTCAACTCCGCCTCCAAGCCGACCCGTCGGGCGACTTCAGCGACCCGGCCGGCTCGCAGATCGTCCGCAAGCGGCCCGCCCTCCAGAAGCACACCACCTCCTTCGACGCGGGTGCGTACTACGGCATCCGGTCTTCCGAAGCGGTGTTGCGCGTCTACAAGAAGCCGCTGCGGTTCGGTCTCTACAAGGCCGACAACAAGACCCGCATCTGGCAGGAGGACAAGCCCCTCCGCTGGTCGACGAGCGGCATGCGGCAGAGCCTGGAGCGGGGGAGCGGCGAGCAGTTCTTCGGGGGCGGCGAGCAGAACGGCTCGTTCTCGCACCGCGACAAGACGGTGTACGTCGCCAACAACACGAACTGGAACGAGGGCGGTTACAACAACTCGCAGCCGTTCTACCTCTCCTCGGCGGGATACGGCGTCTACCGCAACACCTTCGCCCCCGGTGTGTACCACTTCGGCTCCTCGGTGCAGACGGGGCAGCAGGAGCGCCGCCTCGACGCGTACTACTTCCTCGGCGACGCGAAGAAGGTCATCGGCAAGTACACCTCCCTGGTCGGCAAGCCGTTCATGCCACCGGTGTACGGACTCGAACCGGGCGATGCCGACTGCTATCTGCACAACGCCAACCAGGGCGAGCGCCACACGCTCGACTCCCTCAAGGTCGCCGACGGTTATGTGCAGCATCAGCTGCCGCTGGGCTGGATGCTGGTCAACGACGGATACGGCTGCGGCTACGAGAATCTCGCCGAGACCGGCAAGGGGCTGCGGGAGCGCGGCGCCGAGCTGGGCCTGTGGACCCAGGACGGGCTGGACAAGCTCGCCGATCAGGTCAAGGCGGGCCAGCGCGTCGCGAAGCTCGACGTCGCCTGGGTCGGCAACGGTTACGGCATGGCGCTCGACGGCTGCGACAAGGCGAAGGCCGGCATCGAGGACAACAGCGACGCGCGCGGATTCGTGTGGCTGCCGGTGTCATGGGCGGGCGCGCAGCGGTGCGGTGTCCTGTGGTCGGGCGACCAGAAGCTGTCGTGGGACTTCGTGCGCTGGCAGATTCCGACGTACGCGGGCGCGACGATGTCCGGCATCGCGTACAACACCGGCGACGTGGGTTCGATCTACTCCCACGACGCGAAGATGTACGCGCGTGACCTCCAGGCCAAGACGTTCCTGCCCGCCATCATGACGATGGACGGCTGGGCGAAGGACATCAGCACCGGCAAGAAGATCAACCAGCAGCCGTGGGTCGACGGCGAGCCCTACACGTCCATCAACCGCAAGTACCTTCAGCTGCGCGAGCGGCTGCTGCCGTACCTGTACACGCTGGCCGCCGAGGCCGCGAAGACCGGCGTCGGCGGCGTCCGCCCGCTGTACCTGGAATACCCGGACGACCCCCGCACCCTCGGCCCCGACGCAAAATACGAGTACCTCGCCGGCTCCGACTTCCTCGTCGCGCCGGTGTACAAGGATTCCGACACCCGCGACGGCATCTATCTGCCCAAGGGCACCTGGACGGACTACTGGACGGGCAAGAAGTACCACGGTCCGACCACGGTGAACGGCTACCACGCGCCCCTCGACACGCTTCCCCTCTTCGTCCGGGACGGCGCGATCGTCCCGATGTGGCCGCAGGGCACGACGTCGTACAAGACCCGTGACCGGCACGAACTGGGCTGGGACCTGTACCCGAAGGGGCACAGCGGGTACACGCTGTACGAGGACGACGGTGTGACGCGCAAGTACGCGTCCGGCGCGGCGGCGACGCAGCGCGTGACCATGGACGAGGACAGGCACGGCGTCGACGTCGAAGTCGGCGCGAGCAAGGGCACGTACACCGGCAAGCCCGAAGCGCGGTCGTACCGCTTCACGATCCACACGGACGCCGCCCCGCGCCGGGTCTCGCTGGGGGGCCGCGCCCTGCACCGGACCGACTCCGCGGCCTCGCTCGCACAGGCCGGGACGGGCTGGTCCTACGACGCGAAGACGGGAGTGACGACGATCCGCACCGACCGGATCTCCATGGACCGGGAATTCACGGTGACGCTGCGGAAGTGAGCGAGCTCACCCCGGCAAGGCGGGGGTGCACCGCCCCCGCCTTGCATGGTCATGCGTGATGTTGCATAATCTTGCTATGTCCAAGGTCCTCACCTCACTCCCCACCGGCGAGCGCGTCGGCATTGCCTTCTCCGGCGGGCTCGACACCTCGGTCGCCGTCGCCTGGATGCGCGACAAGGGCGCCGTCCCGTGCACGTACACCGCCGACATCGGTCAGTACGACGAGCCCGACATCGCGTCCGTGCCCGGCCGTGCCTCCGCGTACGGCGCCGAGATCACCCGGCTCGTCGACTGCCGCGCCGCGCTGGTCGAGGAAGGGCTGGCCGCGCTCGCGTGCGGCGCTTTCCACATCCGGTCGGGCGGGCGCCCGTACTTCAACACCACGCCGCTGGGTCGCGCCGTGACCGGCACGCTGCTGGTGCGCGCCATGCTCGAGGACGGGGTGCAGATCTGGGGCGACGGCTCCACGTTCAAGGGCAACGACATCGAGCGGTTCTACCGTTACGGGCTGCTCGCCAACCCGCACCTGCGGATCTACAAGCCCTGGCTGGACGCGGACTTCGTCACGGAGCTCGGCGGCCGCAAGGAGATGTCGGAGTGGCTGCTCGCGCACGGGCTGCCCTACCGGGACTCGACGGAGAAGGCGTACTCCACGGACGCCAACATCTGGGGCGCCACGCACGAGGCCAAGACCCTTGAGCACCTCGACACCGGCATCGAGACCGTCGACCCGATCATGGGTGTGCGGTTCTGGGACCCGTCGGTGGAGATCGACACTGAGGACGTGACGGTCGGCTTCGACCAGGGTCGCCCGGTCACCATCAACGGCAAGGAATTCGCCTCCCCGGTCGACCTCGTCATGGAGGCCAACGCGATCGGCGGCCGGCACGGCCTCGGCATGTCCGACCAGATCGAGAACCGGATCATCGAGGCCAAGAGCCGCGGCATCTACGAGGCGCCGGGCATGGCGCTGCTGCACATCGTGTACGAGCGCCTGGTCAACGCGATCCACAACGAGGACACCCTGGCGGCGTACCACAACGAGGGCCGGCGTCTCGGCCGGCTGATGTACGAGGGCCGCTGGCTGGACCCCCAGGCGCTGATGATCCGCGAGTCGCTGCAGCGCTGGGTCGGTGCGGCCGTCACCGGCGAGGTGACGCTGCGGCTGCGGCGCGGCGAGGACTACTCGGTCCTCGACACCAAGGGCCCGGCGTTCAGCTACCACCCGGACAAGCTCTCCATGGAGCGCACCGAGGACTCGGCGTTCGGCCCGGTGGACCGGATCGGCCAGCTCACCATGCGGAACCTGGACATCGCCGACTCGCGTGCCCGCCTTGAGCAGTACGCGGGCCTGGGTCTGGTCGGCAGCGTGCACCCGACCCCGATCGGCGCCGCGCAGGCGGCCTCGACCGGTCTGATCGGCGCCATGGACCAGGGCGGCGCCCAGGCCATCGCCTCGCGCGGCGAGGTCTCGGCCGAGGACGCGGTGCTGGACCGCGCGGCGATGGAGTCCGGCACGGACTGAGGCCGGTCACCGGTCGTACAGCGAACCCCGGCGAAGGCATTCGCCGGGGTTCGCTGTCGGTTGCGTCGTATTCCGCACAGAACCCGGGCTTCCGGTCACGCTGCGGCGTCAACTATAGTTTAGGCTGATCGAGAGGAAGCAGCCGTGGCCGTGATGGACGACCGTGCCGACGCCGGGACGCCGGGGGAGCCCCCCGCGGTTCCCGCGTCCGTGCCCGTTCCCGTCCCGGGACCAGGCGCTTCGTTCGCCGACCGGCTGAACTTCCTCTTCGACCGGGTGCGCGCGCCGGGGACCAAGGAGTTCAGCAACGCGCACGTGGCCCGGACGATCTCGTCGTACGGCGACGACAGCTGCACCGGCGCCTACATCGGCATGCTGCGCAAGGGCGAACGGACTCCGACCATCACCCTCGTGCCGCTCCTCGCGCGGTTCTTCGGCGTGGAGGCCGGCTACTTCGTCGAGGACGAGATCACGCGGAAGGTCGCGGACCAGTTCGAGCTGCTGCGGAAGCTCAGCGAGGCCGGCGTGCGGGAGATCGCCCTGCGCGCGATGGGCCTGTCCGACACGAGTCAGCGCAAGGTCCTGGAGGCGATCGACGCCGTGCGGGAGCAGGAGGGTCTGCCCGCCGACCCCGAGAGGGGCTCGCCGTGACGGGCCCCAGGGGGTCGATCTTGAGAGGGAGCCGCATGTGGCGCAGCCGTCGTGACCGGGGGGCCGACCGCCGTGACCGCGGGGCCGACGAAGTCGAGCGTCGCAGCCGGGCGTTCGTGGCAGAGCTGGACCTGCCGCCCGTGGACAGCGTCCTCGACCTGGTGCCGTTCATGGAGAATCGATTCGGCCGGTCGATCCGGCTCATGCCGTTCTCCCCGGACCCGGCCGACGCGGACTCCCTGGACGCCTCCGCCCCCTGCGGCATGTGGCTCGCCACGGACACCACGGACTACGTCTTCTACGACACGGGCATCAGCCGCGCACACGCCGAGATCATCGTCGGTCACGAGTTCGCGCACATGCTCAGACGGCACCGCGGCAAGACACCGGTCGCCCCAGACAGCCTCGGCGGCCTGATCACCGGCATCGACCCCAGCACCGTTCAGCTCGTCCTGGGCCGGACCCGCTACAACGAACCCGAGGAGTTCGAAGCCGAAATGCTCGGTTCCCTCCTGCAGGAGCACGTGAGCACCTCCCGCGCCACGGCCTCCCATGTCTCCCGGGACGCCGACCCCATCGCCCGTACGCTGCTGCGCTGACCGAATCAGGCCCCGTGAAAGACATCCTCCACCCCTTGTGTCTGGCGATCGCCGGCAGCGGATTCCTCTTCCTGCTGCGCGACCTCGCCAAGAGCCGCCGCGACCGTGCCCTGATCGCGCTGGCCTTCACGTACGGTTTCTCCGCGATCAGCTACGCCGTCTCCCTCACCTGGGTGTGGGTGCGCATCGACGACGTCTTCGGCGTCACCAACATCTCCGTACCGCTCGCCCAGAGCTGCGTGATCCTCGTCTTCGCGCTCCAGGCCACCGTCCTCGCGTACTGGTCGAAGCCGGCCGCCGAAGCCCGCCGCCGCAGCCGCCTCCTGCTCATCGCGGCCGCCGCGGTCATCGCCGGCATGGCCGTACTGTTCGCCCTGCTCACCCCGGCGACGACCCGCCCCGCCGACTTCGCCACGTACTACGCGCACGACCCGTACTACCAGGCGTACGTGCTGCTGTACTTCGGCACCTACACCGTCGCCGAGCTCTACCTCGCGCGGTCCTGCTGGAAGTACGCCCGCACCGCGAGCAACCCCTCGATCACCTGGGGCCTGCGGCTCATCACGGCCGGCGCGATCATCACCCTCGGCTACAGCACCATCCGGATCGGCGCGGTCGTCGGAGCCGAGGCGGGCTTCGGCGTCGAGCAGCTCGACCCGTTCGCCTGGGCGTGCGGCGACATCGGCGCCACCGCCACCCAGATCGGCTACTTCCTCCCCACGCTGGCCCGCCGGACCGCCGCAGCCCGCGACTGGACGACCGCCCACCTCCGCTACCGGCAGCTGCGCCACCTGTGGGCCGCGCTGGACCGGGCCGACCCCGGCATCACCCTGCGCCGCCCGGCCCCGCACCGCGACGACCTGCTGCGCGGCCGCAGCGCCCACTTCCCCCTGCTGCGCCGCCGCGTCGAGATCCGCCAGGGCCAGAAGCTGCTGCGCCGCTACCTCGACCCGGCCGCGCGGGAGACGTCCGAGACCCGGCACCGGGCCGAAGGGCGCACCGGCGCCGACCTCGCCGCGGCCGTCACCGCCGACCAGATACGCGACGCCCTCCTACGGCACCGCGCGAACGACCCCCTCGAAATCCCCGCCGAGTACGCCGACGCGGAGCTGCCCCTCAGCACCACCGAAGACGAACTGACGCACCTTCAGCGCGTCGCCTCGTACTTCGCCCCGCCGCCCGAGAGCCCCCACGCCACCACCTCTCACAGCACCACATCTGGAGCCCGTTCGTGATCCTCCGACGCACCCTCCTCATCGCCTCCACGGCCATCGCCGCAGCGGCCTCCATGGCCTCACCCGCCGCCGCCCGCGCACGCGCCGGCGCGGCGCAGGCCCCGCGCAAGACTCCCCACAACGCTCTGCACCTGGCCCCCGCACGCGAACAGCTCGCCGCGCTGCGCCAGCGCAAGATCACCAGCCGTGCCCTGCTGGAGCAGTACCTCCAGCACATCGCCACAACCGAGGACCTGAACGCGGTCGTCACCCTCGACGCCGACGGCGCCCGCGCGGCCGCCGACGAGGCGGACCGTCACCTGGCCGAGACCGGCAAGCCGCTCGGCCCGCTGCACGGCCTGCCCCTCACCGTGAAGGACGCCCTGGAGACGCGCGGACTGCGCACCACCAGCGGCTCCCCGGACCTCGCCGACCACGTGCCCGACCAGGACGCCGACGCCGTCGCCCGGCTCCGCGCCGCCGGCGCCCTCATCGTCGGCAAGACCAACGTCCCGACGATGTGCCAGGACATCCAGACCTCGAACCCCCTCTTCGGCACGACGAAGAACCCCCACGACGACACCAAGACCGCCGGCGGTTCCTCCGGCGGCCCGGCCGCCGCTGTCGCCGCCGGACTCACCAGCCTCGAAGTCGGCTCGGACCTCGCCGGATCCCTCCGGCTCCCGGCCGCGTACTGCGGCGTGTACGCGCTGCGCCCCAGCTTCGGCATCGTGCCGACCCGCGGCCACATCCCGCGCCCGCCCGGCTGGCTCACCAGCTCCGACATGATCACCCTCGGCCCGATCGCCCGCACGCCCGAGGACCTCGACGTCCTCCTGGACGTGCTCGCCGCACCGGCCCCGGCCGACGCCGCCGCCTGGAAGATCGACCTCCCGGCACCGAAGCACCAGCGCCTCGGCGACTACCGGATCGGCCTCTGGCAGGACGACCCGTACTGCCACGTCGACAAGGACACCCGCGAACTCCTGGCCGCGGTCGCCGAGATCGTACGGTCCACCGGCGCCACGGTCGACGACGCCACCCGCCCCGTGGACCTCGCCGACAGCGACAAGCTGTTCCAGCGCCTCATGTACGCCACGGCGAGCGCGACCGCCACCGACGAGGCGTTCGCCGCCGACGTCGCGGCCGCGGAGAAGACCCCCGCCGACGATCCGAGCGCCCTGTTCCTGCACTCGCGGACGATGCGGCACCGGGACTGGATGCGCGCCAACGAGGAGCGCGAGAAGCTGCGCGGCCGCTGGGCCGACTACTTCGCCGACCACGACGTACTGATCACGCCCGCCGCCCCGACGGCGGCCGTCGACGACCAGACCGCCACCCCGGTTCCCGGCCGGTCCATCACCGTCGACGGCGAGAAGCGGCCGTACTTCGACCAGACGGCATGGCTGAACATGGCCGGCCACGTCAAGCTCCCCGCCGCCGTCATCCCCGCCGGCAAGACCGCCGACGGCCTGCCGCTGGCCATCCAGATCATCGGCCCCTACCTGGCCGACCGCACGGTCCTCGACGTGGCCAAGCACCTCGCACGGCTCCTGCCCGAGCCCGTCCGCCCGCCCGCGTTCACCGCGTGAGCGAGCCCCACTGACCCGGGCTCGTCCCGCCTCCACGGGGGTGGGGCAGGACGAGCCCGTACAAACAGAGGGCCCCAGGTTCACCTGGGGCCCTCTGTACTGCCTGTACTGCCGCCCGGGGCGGCGGGCGCAGAGCCCGGCGCGACCCGGTACGGGTACAGCACGGAAAGAGCCCGGATACCGACGGGGGATGCGGCATCCGGGCCAATGATCAGCTTAGCCCTGCAGAGGCGACTTGGGCCAGTCGGGCCGTCCTGGCCGTCCTGACCGCCCTCCCTGCGCGCCACGTGCGGACGGTCGACGGCAGGGTGGATGACGCACGACCCAGGATCCCGCAACCCCATAACCCCGTAATCCGGGAATCCGGGAATTCCGGCCGCCCGGAACAGTAATGCCATGATGCGTTGACGCAGCGCGTCATACCAGACGCCTTAAGGTGCCTCAAGACGCCTTATCCGGCGGATTTGGTCTCCACGCACGCGCAGTCATTTTCCCCGGTCGGCGGGCCCGGGTGCTCGCTCGCGAATTCCCGGGCCCCGCCGATATCGCGGCCGGTTTCCCCGCCGCGTCGGGAGAACGCCTAGCCGCCGAGGGCCCCGGTGGCCGCCCCGACGAGCGGGGACAGCGTGTCGTCCAGCATCTGCCCGTGAATCTTGAGGTTTCCGGTGGGGTCGGTGAGCATGCTGGTCACCTCCCAGGACGGGTCGCTCAGGTGGTACATCTCGACGTGGTGCCACAGCTGGTCGACCGACTCGCCCACGGGGCTGGTGAGGCTGGACGCGGGTGCCGTCGCGTGGCCCGCGTGGGCGGTCGTCATCGTGGCCGCCGAAGCCGTTCCGGCGCCACCGACGCCCATGACCGCCACCGCGGCCACCAGCGTCCCGGCGACGGTCACCCACCGCCGGCGCCCAGCCACGCCCGATACGGCGGCGGAATCCCGGCTCATTCGGTTCTCACGACGGTAAACGTTCATGAATTACACCTTCCTCGCAGCGCGGCAATCAGCCTGACGGTCTGACGCCCTTGGGTTGCGTTAAGAAGCTCAACATGCCCCCAACCCCGCGTGGTTTCCCTTTCGTTGCCGAGTCGAGAACGGTGACTCACCGTCAAAACGGCGGCAGCAGCAGCCTGATTTAACAGGTGAGTGACTCATGGGACATGAGCGAGCAATCGGGGAGGCGTCTGATCTCGTACCGGCGACCGCAATTCCGTCGCCACCTGCCCTGCTTGAAACGCACCGGCGAATACGCGGAGCTCGCGGCCTTTGCAGCCGTTCAACGCCTGCCCATGTGCCCGCCCATGTGCCTGCCCACGCGCTTGGCCATGCGCTTGCCCATGTGCCTGCTCTCAGGAGAGGGACGATGACGACGATTCAGGAATCCGTACCCGGACCCACCGCCTTCCCGACGGCCCCTCGCTCCCAGCCGGCGGCCACGCACCTCGCTGACCTGCTGCTCCGGGCCGCCCAGCACCACCCGGGCAACGGGCTGCAGTACTGCCTGACGGACGATCCGGCAAAGACCCGGCTCCAGCCGTACCCCGAGCTGCTGGACGAGGCCCGCCGGATTCTGGCGGGACTGCGCGCCCGTGGCGCGGAAGCCGGCCGCAAGGTCGCGCTGCTGCTGGAACGCCCTGACGACTTCCTGCCCACCTTCTGGGCCTGTCTGCTCGGCGGCATGACCGCCTGCCCCCTCGTTCCCATCCGCAATGACCAGGAGCGGTGGAGCGCCCAGCTCGCGCACGTCAACGCCCTGCTGGACGATCCGCTGCTGGTCACCACGGGGCGGCTGCGTGACGAAATGCCGGAGGTACCCGGTCTGGAGGTGGAGGCCCTCGGCGAACTCACCGCCCACGTGGGCGATGTCGCCCCCGCCGACGTGACGATCTCCGAGGCCCGGCCCACCGATGTCGCCCTGATGGTCCTCACCTCAGGATCCACCGGCAACTCCAAGGCCGTGATGCTCACCCACGCCAACCTGCTGGCCTCCATGGCGGCCAAGGCCGACACGCAGGGCCTCACCTCGGCGGACATCACACTCAACTGGATCTCCTACGATCACGTCGCCGCCCTGCTGGAGGCGCATCTGCTGCCGCTGTCGGTCGGTGCGAACCAACTGCAGACCACCCCGGACATGATCCTCGGCGACCCGGTGCGCTTCCTCCGGCTCATCGACGCGCACCGCGTGACGATGACCTTCACGCCCAACTTCCTGCTCGGCCTGATCAACCAGGCGCTGGACCAGCTGCCCGACAACGCGTCCGACAGCCTGTCGCTGGACCTGTCCACGCTGGACCACATCGTCTCCGGCGGCGAAGCCAACCTCGTCACCACCGGAGTGGCGTTCCTGGACAAGCTCGCCAAGTACGGCCTGGCCCGCGACGTGCTGTGGCCGGCCTTCGGCATGACCGAGACCTGCGCCGGCAGCATCTACAACCGTGAGTTCCCCGAGGCCGACCTGGGCGCGGAGTTCGCCGCGGTCGGCCGTCCGGTGACCGGGCTGACCATCCGGGTCGTCGCCGAGGACGAAGCGGAGCGCGTACTGGACGAGGGCGAGGTCGGCGAGGTTCAGCTGAACGGCCCCATGATCACCGGCGGATACTTCAACAACGCCCGGGCCACCGAAGACGCGTTCACCGCCGACGGCTGGTTCCGCACCGGCGACCTGGGGCGCCTCGTCGACGGCAGGCTCACCCTCGTCGGGCGCAGCAAGGACAGCATCATCGTCAATGGAGTGAACTACTTCAGCCACGAGCTGGAAGCGCTGCTGGAGGACCTCGACGGAGTACGGAAGTCCTACGTCGCGGCCTTCCCGACCCGCCCCGCGGGCAACGACACCGAGCAGCTGGTGGTGGCCTTCGCGACCACCCTCGACCCGGACGACGAGGCCGGTCTGCACCGCCTGCTGATCGCGGTGCGCAACAGCGTCGTCATGGCCTGGGGCTTCCGCCCGGCGCTGCTGCTGCCGCTGCCCGCGGACGCCTTCCCCAAGACCAGCCTCGGCAAGATCCAGCGTTCCCTCATGCGAAAGCGCCTGGAGGCCGGCGACTACGCCGCGCAGCGGACGGCCGTCGACGACGTGGTCACCCGCCACCTCGGGGGATACACCGCCCCCGAGGGCGGGACCGAACAGGCCCTGGCGGAGATCTACGCGGAACTGTTCGACATGGAGCCCGGGACGGTCAGCGCCACGGCGAGCTTCTTCGACCTGGGCGGCACCTCGCTGGACATCCTGCGCATGAAGCGGCTGGTGGGCAGCCGGCTCGGCGCCGTGGACCTGCCGGTCCTCGCCATCCTCACCGCGCCGAGCGTCCGCGAACTGGCCAAGCGGCTCACGGTGGCCGAGGACGCCGACCCGGCCGCGTACGACCCGATCGTCCCGCTGCAGACCAGTGGCGACAAAACGCCGCTGTTCTGCGTCCACCCGGGCGTCGGCGAGGTGCTCGTCTTCGTCAACCTGGCCAAGTACTTCGTACAGGAACGCCCCTTCTACGCGCTGCGGGCACGCGGCTTCAACCCCGGCGAGAAGCCCTTCGAGTCCTTCGACGAGATGGCCCGTACGTACGCGGACGCCATCCGCGCGAAGCAGCCGCACGGCCCGTACGCGCTGGCCGGTTACTCCTTTGGCTCGGCGGTGGCCTTCGAGATCGCCAAGATCCTGGAGGCCGAGGGCGAGCGGGTCGACTTCCTCGGCAGTTTCAACCTCCCGCCCCACATCAAGTACCGCATGGACGAGCTCGACTACATCGAGACCGCCGTCAACCTGGCGATGTTCCTGGAGCTGATCTCCAAGCAGCAGGCCGCCGAGCTGCCCGCACAGCTGCGGCCGCTCGGCAAGGACGAGCAGCTCAAGCACCTGATCGAGATCGCACCGCCGGAGCGGCTGACCGAACTGGACCTCGATCTGCCCCGGTTCACGGCCTGGGCCGACCTCGCCGACGGCCTGACCGCACTCGGCCGCACATACCACCCGAGCGGCACCGTGCGCGCGATGAGCGTCTTCTACGCGATCCCGCTGCGCGGCACCAAGGAGGACTGGCTCAACGACGAGCTGCGCCGCTGGGACGAGCACACCCGCGAGGAGAACCGGTACCTCGACGTGCCCGGCGAGCACTACACCCTCATGGGCCCCAAGCACGTCGCCGCCTTCCAGACCATCCTCCGGTCCGAGCTCGACCGGTCCCTCGACGGCAAGTGAGCACAGGAGACATGACGTGACGTTGACGCGCGGAAAGAAAATTCTGATCACCGGTGGCACCGGTCAGGCGGCCCGCCCGGTCGCCGAGGCCCTCGCCGCCGACAACGAGGTCTGGTGCCTCGGCCGCTTCACCACCCCCGGCGCCGAGGACGAACTGCGCGCCCGCGGCATCACGACGTACCACTGGGACATGGGCGGCGACGACCCCCTCGACACGCTGCCCGACGACTTCACCCACGTCATGCACTCCGCGGTGCACCGCGGCTACGACGGCGACTTCGACACCGCCATCGAGGTCAACTCGGTCGCCGTCGGACGGCTGATGACGCACTGCCGGAAGGCGGAGGCATTCCTGCACGTGTCGACCGGCGCCTTCTACAAGCGCCAGACGCTCGACCACCAGTACAAGGAGACCGACCCGCTGGACGGCGTGGCCGACTGGCTGCCGACCTACCCCATCTGCAAGATCGCGGCGGAGGGCACAGCCCGCGCGTACGCCCGCACGCTCGGCGTCCCCACCACCATCGCGCGCCTCAACATCTCGTACGGACCGGCCTCCTACGGCGGCGTACCCGTCATGTACTTCAAGAAGATGCTCGCCGGCGAGCCGATCCCCATCCCCCTCGAAGGCCAGAACTGGGCATCCCTCATCCACACCGACGACCTCGTGCACCAGGTACCGCTGCTGTGGTCCATCGCGAGCACGCCCGCGACCATCGTCAACTGGGGCGGGGACGAGCCGGTCGGCATGACCGACTGCGCCACGTACATGTCCGAACTCACGGGCATCGAGGCGAAGTTCGAGAAGACCGCCGTCACCCGCGAGACGTACGCCTTCGACAGCACCAAACGGCGGTCGCTGATCGGCGACTGCACCGTCGAATGGCACGACGGCATCCGCCGCACGCTGCGGGCACATTTCCCCGACATCGCCTTGAGGGACGACATCGCCCTGAAGGACGCGACGAAGGTTTCCGTGTGAACGCCACCGACGCGAAGAAGGTTTCCTCGTGAGTGCCACCGACGTGGAAAAGCGCATACGTGCCGCATACGACGCATTCCACCGCCGGGACATCGACGCCATCCTGTCCTGCTTCGACCCCGCGGTCGTCTGGGTGCACCCCGACGGCATGCGGGAAGTGGGCCTGGGCGGAACCAAGTACGGGCACGACGGCATGCGGGAGTTCCTCGCCCGAGTGCCCGGCGTACTGGGCGGGATGATCCTCGACCCGCACGAGTTCCTGGTCGACGGCGACCGGGTGATGGTGCTCGGGGACCGGGAGGTCACCTCCCGCGACGGCCGCAAGGCGACCCTGCGTTTCGTCCACTCCTGGACGCTCGGCGCGGACGGCCTGGCCGTGCACTTCGAGGACTACTTCGACACCGTCGACATGCTCCGCCTGATCGACCCGGACTCGATCCGCGCTCCACGGCTCGAAGCGGGCGCCTGACCGCGCCGATTCACGATGCACCGTGAGCCGCGTCGATTCACGGTGCACGCACCAAGGAGGCTCCGTCCCGATGCCCACCGCCTATCTGGGCCCGTCCGGTTCGTTCACCGAAGCCGCGCTCGCCGGCCTGAAGGTACGGCCCGGCGAGGCCGTACCGTACCCCGGCGTCCGCCAGGCACTCGACGCAGTCCGCAGCGGGGCGGCGGACACCGCGGTCGTGCCCTGGGAGAACTCCGTCGAGGGAGCCGTCACCGCCTCCGTCGACGCCCTCGCGCACAGCGGCGACCTGCGCATCACCGGAGAAACACTGCTGCACGTCCAATTCGCGCTCGCCGTACCACCGGGCGGCACACTCTCCTCCGTACGCCGGGTACTGACGCACCCACACGCCCACGCCCAGTGCCGCCCCTGGATCGACACCCACCTCCCGCACGCCGAATTCGTCACGTCCTCCTCGACCGCACAGGCCGCCCGCGAAGTGCGGAATTCACGGACACCTGATACCGCGGCCATCGCCTCACCGAAGACCCTGAGGAGATACGGACTCGAAATCGTCGCGCAGGACATAGGGACCCGTCCGGACGCAATGACCCGATTCGTGAAGGTGGCCCGACGCAACAAGCGGTCAGCGCCGCCGACGGGTGCGGACCGCAGCACCATGGTCGTACCGCTGGCGGGCAAGGTCAGCGACCTCCACGACGTACTGCACGAGTTCGTCCGCACGTCCGTGCCGCTGACATCGGTGCTGTCCAGACCCAGCGGCGCCGGCTTCGGCGGCTACTCCTTCCTCCTCGAATGCGAAGGCCATATAGACGAGCCCCCCGTCGGTTCCATCGTCGCCGCCCTGCGCCGACGCAACGCCCGGACCGTCTTCCTCGGCAGCTACCCCCGCGCCACACCCGCCCCCATGTCCATGTCCACACCTACATCCAATACATCCAACGGTTCTCTTATTTCACGAGGTGAAACGCTTTGAATTCCATGATTTCCCCCCTCGCCACTGACGCGCAGAACCTCCTCTTCAAGGAGGCCCACACCGCGAACACCTTCACCGACGAGCCGGTGACCGACGAGCAGGTCACCGCCATCCACGAGCTGATCAAGAACGCTCCGACCTCGCTCAACAGCCAGCCCCTGCGCGCCGTCCTGATCCGCAGCGACGAGGCACGCGCACGACTCGTCGAGCGGATGGCACCCGGCAACCAGCCCAAGGTGCGCCAGGCGCCGCTCGTCGTCGTCCTCGCCGCCGACCTCGATTTCCACGAGAAGCTGTCCAAGGTCGCACCGCACGTACCGAACGCCCGCGACCTGTTCGCCGACGAGACCATGCGGCACGACACCGCCGTGGTCAACGCCTCTCTCCAGATCGCCTACTTCATCGTCGGAGTACGGGCCGCCGGCCTCGCCGTGGGCCCCATGGCGGGCTTCGACGCCAAGGCCGTCACCGAGGAGTTCTTCCCCGACGGCCAACACCGCGCGCTGGTCGTGGCGAACGTCGGCCGCCCGGGCCCGGAGGCCTTCCGCCCCCGCGCACCCCGCCTGTCGTACGACGAGGTGTTCAGGAGCGTCTGACGGGACATCATGTCCTAGCCCTGCACTGTCACCGCTCCGACACCCGAAACTCAAACGGTACTGCGCCCGGGTCGACGATGGTGGTCCCGCCGTCCGCGGTGAGGGTGGTGCCGTTGACGTAGGAGGAGTGCGGGCCGAGGAGCCACAGGACGGCGTCGGCGATTTCGTGGGGTTCGGCGGGGCGGCGTTGCGGTACGAGGGCGGTGACCTCGGCGTAGGACTCCGCGACGCCGAGCCCCAACGGCCCGCCGAATTCCCGCATCTCCTCATCCGCCATTTCGGTACGCGTCCAGCCGGGACACACGGTGTTGGCACGTACTCCACGCGGCCCGAACTCGGCCGCGAGAGTGGCGGTCAGCATGGCGGCACCGGCCTTCGAGGCGGCGTACGCGGACATCCCTCCCGAGGCACGCAGCCCGGCTATCGAGCCGACCGTCACGAACGACCCCTGGGAGTCGATGAGATGGGGGAGCGCGGCACGGGCGAGGAGGAAGACAGAGGTCAGGTTGGTGCGCAGGGTCGCGTCCCAGTCCTCGTCGGTCAGATCGAGCACCCCGCCCGGGCGCATCACGCCCGCGTTGGCGACAACACCGTCGAGGCGCCCGTGATCCCGTACGACGGCGGCCACCAACTCCTCGACCTGCGCCCGGTCGGTGACATCCGCGACGTACGCCGTGGCCCCGCATTCGTCCGCGACCTTACGCAGCACGTCGCCCCGCCGTCCGCAGACGGCAACACGCGCACCGGACGCCGCCGCCTGCACAGCCACGGCGGCACCGATACCACTGCTGGCTCCCGCCACCAGGTGCACGGGGGCGGGGGAGGGGGGCGACGACGGGATGGGGCGCTGCATCAGTGAGTACTCCCTTGCCTACGGTTGCTGACGGGCAGTCACAGTGAGCGTGACCGTGGTATCTGGATGCGTTGAGTGCAGTCGGACACGGGCGATGCCGTTCGCGATCCGCACCACGGCGTCCGGCGTCTCGTCGACTGACACCCTGACGCCGTGCGGATACGCCGTGGCAGGGAGGGCGATCTCCGTCCACGCCCGGCGCGTTGTCCGGTTGGCGGTCAGGGTGAGGCGGTACTCGCCGGTCGCCGGGGTGTACGACTCGCTCTCGGGAACGCCCGCGACGGCACGCGCGTACGGGCCGAACACCGCTTCCTTGCCCGGTGCCGGGCGACCGTCGGCGCCTCGTACGCAGTAGCCGCCCCCTTGGGGTGCGTCGCAGTCGTACCACATGGCCCATCCGGAGGCGAAGCCCGGCATCGAACGCAGCTGTCGGCGGATCAGTTCCGCGTTCCCAGGTGTGGTGGCCCGGGGCGGCCCCCACTCGCCCACCAGGACGGGCAGTCGGTGTGCGGCCGGGTAGGTGCCGATGGCCGCCTCGTAGTGCTCGATGAACCCTCCGGTCGGGTCCCAGTCCTTCCCCGATTCCACGGCCGTGTCGTAGTAGTGCGGGGCGTAGCCGATGCGGCCGGCGCCGGGGCGCGGATCGTGGAAGCCGGGCAGGCTGGTCGGGACACCCTGGCCGACCAGGACGGTCGGTTCCACGAAGAGCCACGCGTTGCGGTCGACGGCTCGCACGGCGCGGATCAGGCGCCGGTACATCGCGGGCAGCCGGTCCTGTTCGAGTGCTACCGATGCGGCGAGTTGGTTGGCAGGGTCGGTGGGGTCACCGGGGACCGGGCCGAAGGGCTCGTTGAACAGGTCGTAGCCCAGCAGTGAGCGGTGACCGCGCAGCGTCGCGGCGACCCGGGCGTACGCGGCGGCCTGGGCGGCGCGCAGGTCCGCATCGTCGTACAGGTGGGTGAAGGCGGCCTGGACGGCGGGCTGGAAGTAGTCGGAGAACCAGTCGTCGGGGTTCGGCTCGAAGGGCAGGCCGTCGGTGCGGGTGGCCCAGGTGGGGATGCCGTTGTGCCCGAAGGCCGGGCCGAACACGTCCTGGTGCCAGTCGACGAGTACCAGCACTCCGTACCGGTCGGCCCAGCCCAGTACTTGGTCGAGATGGCGCAGGTAGGCGGTGTCGTAGTGGCCGCCACGCGGCTCCAGCTTCTCCCACTGGATGTTGAGCCGCATCAGTGTGAAGCCCTCGGAGGCCAGGCGCGCGACGCGGTGCTCCGTGACGGTGTCGGTCTTGCCGAGGTTGAGGCCGCGCAGAGTGAGGACCCGTCCCTGCCGGTCGGCGAGCCGGGTGCGGCCGTCCGGAGTGGTCACCGTGCCGGAGGGCGTGCTGATCGTGTGCGTTTCGATACCGGCCCACGTCGAAGTCTCCGGCAGCGCCGACGCCGAAGCCTCCGGTGGGGACGACGCCGAAGCCTCCGGTAGCAGGGCCGTGCCGAAGGCGAGGGAGAGGGAGAGGGACAGCAGGGCGAGGACGGTGCGGCTCGGACGCATGTGGCCTCCGGTGGGGACGGTCGGCGCGTGGGCCAAGGGCCCCGTCGGTTCCCGCATCTTGACGTCCGGGAGGCCGGGCGGCAAGGGGACGGCTGAGCCGAAGTGAGGCGTGTGGGACGAGGCACCGGCGAGGCGTCGGCGAGGCGTCGTGTCAATGTCTTCGGCGGTTATCCACAGGAGGCGGCCTCCGGAAAACGGCCAACTCGCTTTCCCGCTACCGTCGGTGACATGAACGGAGGACTGCCGGTCATCGGCATCAGCACCATCGTCTACGGCGCGATCGGCCTCATCGCCCTCGCCGCCACTGGAATCCGCAAACTCGGGGGAGTAGGCCATGTACAGCGTCACCGCCATCGTCCCAGCTCATAACGAAGAAGCCGGTCTGCCCGCGACCCTCGCGGCGCTGCGGCGCCAGACCGTCCCGCCCGACCGCGTCATCGTCATCGACGACGCCTCGACGGACCGCACGGCGGACGTCGCCGCGTCACACGACGTAACTGTCCTGCGTCCGCCCCGCCAACTCGGCAGCAAGGCCAGAGCCCAGAATCACGCACTGCCGCACTGCGATACGGACCTGATCCTCGCGGTCGACGCCGACACCGTCCTCGCGCCGGACTACATCGAGCGCGTCACGCCGGTCTTCGCCGACCCCACGGTCGCCGTGGCCGCCGGCAATGTCCAGACCCGCCACACCCGCACCCTCTGGGAGCGCGGCCGCTCCACGGAATACCTCTTCGGCTTCCACTTCCACCGCCCCATCCAGGCCCTCGCAGGCAGCCCCATGGTCTGCTCCGGATGCTGCTCGGTCTTCCGCCGCGCCGACCTGATGGCCTTCGGCGGCTTTCCCGAACGCACCATCGTCGAGGACATGGACTTCACCTGGTCCCAGCAGATCCAGGGCAGACGGGCGCGCTACGTCCCCGACGCCACGGCCTGGGCCGCCGACCCGGAAACCCTCACCTACCTCCGAAAACAGGTCTGGCGCTGGATGGCCGGCTTCTGCCAGAACGTCCGCCTCCATCTCGGCGAGCTCATCGTCCGCAAACCACTGCTCGCCGTCTGGGTGCTGCTCGCCCTCCTGGAAATCCTCACCGCTCCGCTGTGGTGGGCCACACCTTTCGTGGCGGCCGCGACGACGGATCAATCGCTGGGCACGACCCTCGCGTGGTGGTCCGGCGCCGAACTCCTCCTGACCACCCCACCCTTGCTCTACGCCGCCCGCAGACGCCGCCTCCGCCTCGCCACTGTCCTCATCAACCTCCCCTGCGTCTACGCCACCAAGATCGTCAACCTCGTCTACGCCTGGAAGGCCCTCTTCGTAGAACTACTCCTGGTCCCCCTCGGCTGCTCTTCGGGCCTGACCATCTACGAAAAAGGCCGAGCCGACACCCCACCTCGCCCATCAACTCCCGCACCCCCACGCCGATCAATCCCCAAACCCTCGCCCGCCACCTGATCTCGCCAAGGACATAAGGACACGAGAAGGAGGAAATGAAGAGAGGACGACGCGGCCGCGTCATTGCCGCCTGGTGGGGTGGGTGACTTTCAGGTGACCGCACCGTCCAGGGCCGCCGGCGTCACGATTAGCCGGCGGACGCGTGCCGAGTTCTGACGTCGGGACCTTGAAGGTCTCCCGCAGACCCCAGGCGCAGAGTGCCAGGATGACTGCCGCTGCGCCGGAGTAGATACCGACGCCGATCGGATTGCCGTCGAAGGCGATGAAGAGGGCGGTCGCGGTGGTGGCCGCTGTGCCGCCGCCCAGTGCCGCGCCGGTCTGGTAGGTGGCGGAGATGGCGGAGTAACGGGTGGCGCTCGCGAATTGTTCGCCCAGGAAGGCCGGGATGCAGCCCTGGGGAGCGGCCATGAGTACGTTCACCAGTATGTAGGCGACGGTTGCCAGCACCAGGATGTGCCCGTCCACCATGGGGAAGTAGGCGAAGAAGAACGCCCCGTAGGCGAGGGTGCCGAGGATCACCACGGGCTTGCGGCCGATCCGGTCGGAGAGGAGGGCCATGACAGGTACGGCGAGGGTGAAGGCGATGGAGCCCGCCGCCTGCAGCAACAGTGATTCGGTGTGGCTGTAGCCGAGTTCCTCGGCGTAGGTCACGGTGAAGATCGTGCCGATGTAGGCCAGGGTGTTGTAGCCGAAGGCCACGCCGATGGCCAGCAGCATCTGGCGCGGGTGCCGCTTGATGGATTCCAGGATCGGCACCCGGGGTGCATGCTCGGTGCGGCGCTCCTCCCGGGGCATACGACTGCGGGCCACGACGCCCGCCAGGACCAGCAGGCCGCCCAGCCAGAACGGCACGCGCCATGCCCAGTTCTGCAGTTGCTTCTGCGACAGCAGGGTGATCAAGGTGAACACGCCGGTACCGAAGAGGCTGCCGACCCCGATGCCGGCGCTCGTAAAGCTGCCCCACAGGCCACGGCGGTTCTCCGGGGCGTTCTCGATGCCGAACAGGGACGCGCCGCCCCACTCGCCGCCGGCCGCGAAGCCCTGAATGAGACGGAGGACCACGAGCATGATCGGCGCGGCGACGCCCACGGTGCGGTAGTCGGGCAGGCAGCCGATGAGGAAGGTACTGGTTCCCATGATCAGGAGCGTGAGCACCAGCATGGCCTTGCGCCCGATCCGGTCGCCGAAGTGGCCGATCACGATGCCGCCGAGGGGGCGGGCGATGAAGCCGCTGCCGAAGGCCGCAAAGGCGACGAGAGTGCCCACCGTGGGGTCGAAGCTGGGGAAGAAGAGGGTCGGGAAGACGAGCGCGGCGGCGAGGCCGTAAATGATGAAGTCGTAGAACTCCAGCGCTGTTCCGAAACCGGAGATGAAGAAGGTGCGCGTGGCTGTGGCGACCTGTGCCTTCAGGCCGGGTCTGACGGTCTCCGTCATGGCAGATCCTTCCAAGGGCAAGGGAGGGAAGGTCGGGAGGGGGAAGGTCGGGGGAGGTCGAGGGGAGGGAGGGCGAGGGGGAAGGAGGTGAGGGGAAGGGAGTGAGGAGGGAGGGGAGGGGGAGGGGCGGGGGCGGGGGGGAACCCCCCCCGGGGGGGAGCTCCGGAGCGAGGGCCCGGGAAGAAAAGATCAGAAGAGGAACAGCCAGAGGGGAAACGTCGCCGTTCAGAACCGAGCGAAGCCCTGCCGCGCAGCCTCGTCCGGCGTGCCCGCCACGTAGTCCAGCGCGCACCGGTCGACGTCCAGGCCGATGGTGAGCAGGGTGCCCCACTGCTCGTGCAGCGGCTTCGCCGTATCCGGCCGCATACAGACAACAGCGTCCGCTCCGGCGTCGCCGCACAGCGCCTTCGCCCGCTCGGCGGGAGCGAGGCCCGGCAGCGCCGAGCGGACCTTGCGCAGGTGCGCGAAGCGTTCCGCCGTCGACGAGTCGGCCCGGCCGGTGTCCCCGGCACTGAGCCCGGGGTCGAGGAAGTGATTGGTGTGCAGTAGCCAGCCGTCCTCGCCGGCCGGTACCACCGCGAGCCCGGCCGGGGACAGCTCGAGACTCGCAGCCGGAGAGTCGTCGGTGACCACGGTGAGCGAGGTCGAGGCGCTCACCGGCGCTGTCGAGGCGAGCTCGATGGCCTGGTCGAGGGTGTCGGCTTCGTCGAGGATGCGGCGGGCGATCGCGTGTACGGGGATTCCACCGGCGTCGGAGTCGGAGCGGTGGAAAAGGATGTTGAAGTGCACACCAAGACCGGCGCTGTTGACGCCGATCTTTGCCGGTGCGCCGAACTCGGTGAAGAGCTTGACCGTGCGCCCCGTACTCGGGGTCAGCTCGTGCAGCAGGGCGTCCGGTACGAGCGACTCGTGCCAGTCCCACGTCTGTACTGTCTCCGGCGCGGCTCCCGCGGGCGTGAATACCGCCGTCGAGCACTCGCCCTCCTTGGCCGGCGGACAGGCGGCGAGGATTTCGGTACGGGCACCGACGGCAGCCACCATCCAGCGCTCGATGCCCGCCGCGTCGGCGCAGGCGTCCGATTCCTCGGCCAGAGCCGGCGCCCAGGCCCGCAGGGCCTCATGGCTGCGGTCGGCGATGTCACGCGCCCGTTCCGCCGGGATGCCCAGTACGGCGAAGTGCTCCAAGTACAGCTCCGTGGCACGCCGGACCTGGGCGCCGAATCGTGTGCCGAGCAGGTACCCGCGTTCGCGGGGATCCGTCGTCTCGGTCCTGAGGGTGTGCAGCTCCACGGGGTTCCTCCCGGGCTCGGGGACTCGGGCGCCCAGTGACGTCGCTCCCGACGTCTGTCTGTTCTGTGCGGCGCGGAGTCACGCTAGGAATGTAAAACGTTTTATACAATGCTGGACGGCGCATTGATTTCCGCGACTCCCGAGATCCGTCTCCGAGAGCAGCCCCCGAGATCAGTCCCCGAGATCAGTCCCCGACACCAGCCCCCCCGACCCGACCCGACCCCAGACCCCAGGCGGCGCCATGGCACGGACGCACGGCATCACCATCAAAGACGTGGCTCGGCGGGCCGGTGTCTCCATCACCGCCGTTTCGCACGCCCTCAACGGCAAAGGCACCCTGAGCGAGGCCACGCGTGCGCACATCCGCACCGTCGCCGACGAGATGGGTTACGAGGCCGACGCGCTCGCCCGTGGTCTGCGGCGGTCCACCATGGGTGCGGTCGGGCTGGTACTCCGTTCCCTGGACGCCCTGGGTGACTACGCCCCGGTCGGCGTGGACGTCTTCGAGAGATTCGTGGGCGTGGCGGCCTCGCAGGCGCTGGCCCGGGGGCTGAGTCTCATGCTCGTACCGGATCTGACGCGGACGCCGGTACCGCCGCTGACGTTCTCGATGGACGGCTACATCGTCACCAACCCACACCTGGACGACCCGGTCGTCGCGCTGTTGGAGAAGCGCGGCATCCCCTACGTCACCTATGGCCGCGTCCCCGGACGCCCGGACTTCTCGCACTGGGCTTCGGAGGACGACGCGGCCTCCGCGCGCCAGGTCCTGGCCCATCTGGAGGCCGGGGGTGCGCGCAGTATCGCGCTGGTGCGCGGCACCGACCCGAACGCGTGGAACCTCGAGCACCAGGACACCTACCTGAGCTGGTGCGCCGAGCGGGGAACCACGCCCCGGCTCTACGAACTGGCCGAGCGGGCAGGCGTCGAGGGCGGCGTGGAGCTGGCAGGCCGGATCGTCGACGACGGTATACCGGATGCGGTTTTCTGTCTCACCGGGCGGCATGCGGCTGGTGTGCAGCAGGGGCTCATGGCGCGGGGTGTCGGGGTGCCTGAGCGGACCATGGTGGTGGCCGGCTCGGATTCCGAGCATGCGCGCAACAGTCGCCCTGCCATCTCGGCGGTGGAGCTGAATCCGGTGGAGAGTGTGGGAGCCCTGCTGGACATCCTCCAGGCCCTTGTCGCCGGCGAGGAGGCCCGCTCACCACGGCTGACCAAGGCTCGTCTCCGGCCACGGGGCTCGACACGGCGATAGGAGCGGCGGGGAGCCGCCCCCGGCCCCGGTTCGGTGGCACGAGGTGGCATGTGGTGGAGTGGCGGCAGGAGGGTGGACGCGGCGCGGACCCTCTGCGCGGGAACATCGGGCCCGCGGCGGCGAATTGATTGCCGTCAGGTCTCGGGCCTCGGGCCCTATGAGCTCGTAAAACGATCACGGGCGGGCCTTCTTGAGGCGTCTCCAGCAGATGAGACTGCAGGCCAACGAGAAGAAGGCATCGTGGAGTTCGGTTCGGCGTTCCCAGCGGACGGCAAGGCGCTTGAACTGGTGGAGCAGGGCGAAGGTCTGCTCCACGACGTAGCGGAGTTTGCCCAGGCCCTTGATGTTCGGGGTGCCCTTGCGGGAGTTGACCGGCAAGATCCGCCGCTTGCGCAGCTCCCGCCGGTTGGGATTGGAGTCGTAGCCCTTGTCACCGAGGAGTGAGTCGGGGTGACGGCGCGGGTCGGCCGGGTCGTCCGGCCACGGGCGGGATGCCATCGACCAGGGCGAGGGCCTGGGTGACGTCGTTGACGTTGGCCGCGGTGGTGACGACCTTGACCGGGGTGCCGCGTCCGTCGCAGATCAGGTGGTGTTTGCTGCCCGTCTTTCGTCGGTCGACCGGCGACGGACCAGTGTCGGCGCCCCCTTTTTCGCGCGGATGTGGGAGCCGTCCACGCACGCGCGGGACCAGTCGAGTTCGCCGACCGCGTGCCGGACCCGGGCACTTCAACGAGATCAAGTTACGAGCTCGTAGGACGCGGTCTAATACTGCAACCGTCTATGGCGTGACTGGTTGCCAGGCTGTTCGCCGACCTGGGCATGGATGGGGATCTTGGTGATGTCAGGGCGTAACGGGGAGGCTAGCGAGGTGCCGCGAGTACGTCCCGGAGTACGTTCTCGAGCGTGACGCGGGCCAGCTCGTGTCTCAGGGTCTCCTCGATGCCCTCGTAGACGCCCTGCATCGCCGGCTGGATGCCGTAACCCACCACGCATCCCTGGTCCGGGGTGGTGCGGTGCATCGCGAACAGCGGGCCGGGTTCCACTGCCTCGTACACGTCGAGCAGGGTCATCGACCCCAGCTCGCGCGCCAGCGACCAGCCCGCGCCCACACCCCGCCGGGACTCCACGAGCCCGGCCCTGCGCAGCTCGCCGAGCAGCCGCCTGATCACCACGGGGTTGGTGTTCGCGCTGGTCGCGATCTGCTCGGAGGTGGCGACCTCATGGCCCTGGCGCTGGTAGAGACCGATCCAGGCCAGCGCGTGGGTGGCAAGGGTCAACCTGCTGTTGGCGCTCATGAACTCCTCCTCTCGGCCGCAACGCTTTATGTTACGACAGCGCAGTCGTAACAGCGATAGTTGCAACAAGGTGTCGTAACAATTAGCGTTACGACTATCGGGGAAGGGTCAATCAACGAGGTGAGAAGAATGAGCAAGCCACTCACGGGCAAGGTCGCCCTGGTCACCGGGGGGTCGCGCGGACTGGGAGCCGCGACCGTACGACTGCTGGCCGAGCAGGGCGCCGACGTCGCCTTCACCTATGTCAGCTCCGAGAAGCAGGCGCAGGCCGTCGTCGACGACGTTCGCCTCAAGGGAGCGAAGGCCATCGCCTTCAAGTCCGACCAGGCAGACATGAGTCAGGCGCCGGCGCTGATCGACGACGTGGTCGCGCACTTGGGCGGCCTGGACATTCTCGTCAACAACGCGGCGATCTCGGTGGAGCAGGGCCGCACGGTGGACGACCCGGACGCCGACACCGCCGCACTGGACCGGATGCACGCCACCAACTACCTCGGCGTGATCGCCGTCATCCGGGCCGCCTCCCGAGTGCTGCGCACGGGCGGCCGCATCATCACGGTGAGTTCCGGCCTGGGCTCCCGGGTCGGCGCCCCCGGCCTTGCCGACTACTCGGCGACCAAGTCCGGGATCGAGAGGTACACCATGGGCGTCGCACGCGACCTCGGGCCCCGGAACATCACGGCCAACGTCGTGGAGGCCGGACTGATGGAGGGCGGCATGCAACCGCCGGACCCCGAGACCCTCAATGCCCTGGTCAGCTCGCTGTCCCTGCAACGCATGGGGCACCCTGACGAAATCGCCGCGGCGATCGCCTTCCTGGCGAGCCCCGCCGCGTCGTACGTCACGGGCGCGGTGCTGGACGCCCACGGCGGCTACAACGCCTGAACCCGAACCCCTGCCGCGCGCGCCGAAGGACATCGCGCCTTCGGGGCGCGCACCGCCAACGACCCGCGCGTGCGTGGACACGCCTCAAGAAGCCCGGATCGTGATCGTGTTACGAGCTCTATGGGGCAGGCTCGATGTTCTGGTTGGTGTGGAAGAGGTTGTGCGGGTCGTAGGTGCGTTTTACCGCGGCGAGGCGGTCGTAGTGGTCGCGGTAGGTGGCCTTCACCCGTTGCTGGGACTCGCCCGCGCCGATGAAGTTCACGTACGCGGCGCCCATGGAGTGCGGGTGCAGAGCTTCCCAGTAGTCGACGGCCCACCGCTTGATGGTCTCGGCGTTGGCCGGGTCGGGGTCGATGCCGGCGATGACGCCGGACCAGACGGCGTCGCGGTAACCCCACGCGGTGTCCTCGTGGTTCACGCGGTGGGCGGCGCCGTCGATCGGATAGAGGTGGAGAGTCGACAGGGCGGTGGGGTTGGCCTCCGCGTACTTGGCGTGGGCGTCGATGGAGTCGTCCGTGATCCGGTCGAACAGGTCGCCGCGCCAGTACCACTGCAGGCCGGTGGGGATCAGCTCGTCGAACATGCTCTGCAGCGCGGGGTAGGGCATCGGTGCCGCGAAATGGAAGGCCGGTGGAGCGGGCTCCTGTACCGGCGCGAACACCTCCTCCAAGCGGTCGAGGTCACCCGTCCAGCACCACACCACGCCGCACATCTTGTGCCCGTGGATCTCTTCGGGGAACGGCGGAGCGGGCGGCACGACGAGCTCCGCGAAGAAGCCGTTCAGGTCCTCGGTCGCCTGCGGCAGGAAGTCGCGGTACCACTGCAGTACGTCGCGGATGCGGTCCAGCGTCCATAGGGTGACCGCGACGCCCACGGTGTGCACCGGGTGCAGTTGGAAGGTGAACGACGTGACGACGCCGAAGTTCCCGCCGCCGCCCCGCAGTGCCCAGAACAGGTCCGGGTGATCCCTCTCGTTCGCGGTGACGAAGCTGCCGTCGGCGAGTACGACGTCCGCGGCCAGCAGGTTGTCCACGGTCAGGCCGTACTTACGCGTGAGGTGGCCGTGCCCGCCGCCAAGGGTGAGGCCCCCGACGCCCGTCGTCGACATGATGCCGGCGGGGGTGGCGAGGCCGAAGCCGTGGGCGGCATGGTCGAGGTCGCCGAGCAGCGTACCGCCGCCGACCTGGGCGGTCCGCGCGACGTGATCGACCCGCACCCCGCGCATCGGTGACAGGTCGATGGTGACGCCGTCGTCCACCAAGGACAGCCCGGCGCCGCTGTGTCCGCCGCCCCGGATCGCGAGTTCGAGATCGTGATCCCGGATGAAGTCGACAGCATTCATCACGTCAGCGGCGTCCGTGCAGCGCACGAGGGCGGCCGGCCGCCGGTCGATCATTGCGTTGTAAATCTTGCGGGACTCGTCGTACTCCGAGTCCTGTGGAGCGATGACCGGGCCGCGCAGTGCGGTCCGCATCCCTTCCAGAGTGGTGCCGTCCATGACGCTCTCCTCGCAGCGGCGCGGTACGGTCCTGTCCGCAACCCGCTGGGATACAGCCCGCAATCCGCCGGGCATTTCCCCTGCTGGGGACGCCGGTGGTGCAGGTGCGCGCCGGTGCCCCGGCGCCGTCAGCGGCCGGGAAGCACACAAAAGACACCACAGGGCTTACATGACCAGCGTCCTCCTGGGCGACGGCATGTGCAATCGCCACCGCTCTACGTGCAATGGCCACCGCTGTACGTGACCGGGCCGGGCTGAGCGCGCACCATGGAGGCATGGATGACGGCCGCGACATTGACCCCAGTGCGGACCTCACTGCGGACCCCAGTGCGGACCCCACTGCGGACCTCACTGCGGAGCTCAGCGCGCCGGCGCGGCTGGCAGCCCCCGCGGAGGGCATCAGCCTGGCGGAACTCGCGCTCGCGGCCCGCAATCACGGGCTGCCGCTGGAGGCCCTGCGCTACGACCTCACCCCGCCCGGGCTGCACTACGTACTGGTGCACTACGACATCCCCGCAGCCGATGCCCGCACGTGGAAGCTGACAGTGCGCGGCCGAGTACGTACCCCGCTGACCCTGGACATGGCCACCTTGCGGTCCTTCCCGGCCGTCACCCAACGGGTGACGATGGAGTGCGCCGGCAACGGCCGGGCCCGGCTCACGCCACGGCCCGTGAGCCAGCCGTGGCTGGTCGAGGCGGTCGGCACCGCCGAGTGGACCGGGGTACCGCTGCGCACGCTGCTCGACAGGGCGGGCGTGGAGCCGGACGCGGTCGAGGCCGTCTTCACCGGCGCCGATCACGGCATCGAGCGCGGCATCGAGCAGGACTACCAGCGAAGCCTGCCACTGGCGGACGCGACCGGCGGCGATCCGGAGGTGCTGGTGGCGTACGAAATGAACGGCGCGCCGCTGCCGCCACAGCACGGCTGTCCGCTGCGGCTGGTGGTCCCTGGCTGGTACGGCATGGCGCACGTGAAGTGGCTGCGGGACATCACCCTCGTCGACAGCCCGTTCACCGGATTCCAGCAGGACGTGGCCTACCGCTACCGGCAGGAGGCCGAAGAGCCTGGTGAGCCGGTCACCCGGATCGCCCCGCGGGCCCTGATGATCCCGCCCGGCTTCCCGGACTTCATGACGCGCACCCGCGTCGTACGCCCCGGCCCCGTGCGCCTGGAAGGCCGGGCCTGGTCCGGCCGCGCCCCGGTCACCAAGGTCGAGGTGAGCACGGACGACGGGCACTCCTGGCGTGACGCCTCCCTCGCGCCGCCGGACGGGCGCGACTGGGCCTGGCGGTACTGGCAGGCGCCCTGGACGGCCACGCCCGGCCGCCACGTACTCAGCGTCCGCGCCACCGACGCCTCGGGACATACTCAGCCCGTCACCCAGCCCTGGAACCGCGGCGGCTTCGGCAACAATCTCGTACAGCGGATTTCTGTGTGGTGTCTGGAGGACGGCCTCCGGAGATGACCTTCGGGACGGCTGAAATCTACTCTCCCCGCACCCGCTCCACGCCGCAGAGCGCCAGGAGGATTCCCGCGGCGAAACAGGCCACGCTGATCACTGTGCCGATGCGCATACCGTCGACGAAGTCGGGGGTCTGGGTGATCAGTGCGCCCAGCAGGGCCACGCCCACCGCGCTGCCGACCTGGCGGGCGGCGTTGAGTACGCCCGATGCCACCCCGGCCCGGTGGGCGGGCGCCGATTCGACGACCGCGGCGACCGCAGCCGGCATGGTGAAGGCGGTGCCGAAGCCGATGGCGGCCAGTGGCAGCACCAGTTCAAGGTACGGCGTTGACCGGCCCGCCAGCAGCAGCCCGACGAATCCCAACGCGCCCAGCCCGAGTCCCAGCAGCATCGGTTTGCGGGGCCCGGTGCGTGCCGTCATCCGACCGCCGAGCGTGGAGGCGACGGCCGCCATGGCGGTCTGCGGCAGGAGTGCGAGCCCTGCCCAGAGGACCGCGTAATGGCGGTACTGCTGGAAGTAGAAGCTGACGACGAACAGCTGACCGTAGAAGCCGATGTTCAGGAAGAGGCCGACGGCCGTGGCGCTGGAGAAGGTGGCGTCGCGGAACAGCCCGAGTGGCAGCATCGGGTCGGCGGTGCGCTTCTCCACCAGCAGGAAGCCCGCGCCGCAGAGTACGAAGAGGGCCAGCGAGGAGAGGACGAGCGGGTCCGTCCAGCCGGTGTGCCCCGCCTCGATGATGCCGAACGCCACCGCGACCAGCGCCAGGATGCCCAGTACCTGTCCGGGCAGGTCGAGTGCGGCGCCGCGCTTGCGCCGCGGTGCCACGACGTAACGTGCCGTCAGTACAAGTCCGAGGATGCCGAACGGCAGGTTCACGTAGAACACCGCCCGCCAGCCGAAGGCCGCGACCAGCAGACCGCCCAGTACCGGGCCGGAAGCCGCGGCCAGGCCGCCGATCCCGCCCCAGAGGCCGATCGCCTTGGCGCGGTCCTTCTTGTCCGCGTACGAAGCGTGGATCAGCGCCAGGGAAGTCGGTACGACGAGCGCCGCCGCCAGCCCCTGCAACAGCCGCATCACGACGAGGAACCACAGGGACGGCGCGAAGCCGCAGCCGGCCGAGGTGACGACGAACAACGCCAGCCCGGCCTGGAACGCGGAGCGGCTGCCGAGTTTGTCGCCGATGGATCCGGCGGACAGCAGCAGTCCGGCGAACGCAACGGTGTACCCGTCCGCCACCCACTGGACACCGGTGAGGTCACCGCCGGAACCGAATTCCTTCCCGATGGGAGGAAGGGCCACCGTGACGATCGTGGCGTCCAGTATGACCAGGAAAATGCCCATGCACAGGGCGATCAGGGGGAGTTGTGACGGGCGTCCGTACACCTGCCGAGCGGTGGTGGCGGATCCGGACTCGTGCACTTGTGCGTCCGGCACGTGGCACACCTTTCTCTGCTGCTCACTGTTGACGGGGCGTCAGGCGGCGGGCGTCAGGCATCGGACTCCCCGTCGGCCCGCTCACCGTAACCCCGTATTTCTTCGGTCCCGGCCGAAGCGTGCCGACATCGATGCCGCGGAGAATCGCATTACCTTCATCGCCGAGAATTTACTGATTCCATGCCGCGGGAAAACTTACATAGCGGCACACGCAGCAAACCGTCACTTTTCGCCTGGCGATTGCTTTCCGGTTGGCATTGCTCAACGTCTCTGTTTATCTTGTGTTATGAGTAGACCGTCAGGTCTCTCGACGGACCAGGTCTCTTCCAGGCTTCTTGATGTACGAGGGGGAAAGTCAAGCCGATGCGTGATCTCGCCGGCGACGCCAATTTCGTTGATCCCGCAGCATTGATCGGCGACAGGACCCGGGCCCGCATTCTTCTCGCGCTGCTCGACAAACGCTCGCTCCCCATGTCCATGCTGGCCTCCGAGGCCGGCGTGGCCCTGTCCACGATGAGCGGCCATCTCAGCCGGCTCGTGGACGGCAGGATGCTTCGCGTCCAGACGCAAGGGCGGCACCGCTACTACAGCCTGGCTTCTCCCGAGGTGGCCCGCGCCATCGAGTCCCTGGCCCGGCTGGCCCCGCCGTTCGAGCCGAAGTCGCTGCGCTCCGGCACCCGCGCCCGGGCGCTGCGCGTCGCCCGTACCTGCTACGACCACCTGGCCGGACATCTCGGCGTGGGCGTCATGCGGGCCTTGATCGACCGTGAGGCAGTGGTCGGCGGAGACGGCCGCCATGACCCGAACCGCGCAATACAGGACAAGCTCTCCTCCCGAGGTAAGGACCTCGAATACCGCGTCACCCCGCGAGGCTGGGACATGCTCGCTGAGATCGGCGTGACGCTCCCGGAAACCCGCAGGCCGGTCGTGCGCTACTGCGTGGACTGGACCGAGCAGTGCCACCATCTGTCAGGCGCTGTGGGTGCCGCGGTGCTGAACGCGTGCGTCGACCGCGGCTGGCTGGAACGCTCACCCAACAGCCGAGCACTCCGCATCCTTCCCGCCGGCGAAGCGGGCCTGCACTCCTGGCTGGGCCTGGACACCAGAAGCTTCACCCGGGCCTGACGGCCCCGCCTGCGGGTGTGGGCGACTCCGGCGAACTGCGGAGCCACGCTCCGTGCGAGTTTCACCGCGTCCGTGTAAGCCTCGGCACGCCTGGAGGAGCCGCGATGGCTTATGTGTACTGTGAAACTATGAGTGAGAGTGCATCCATGAGCGACCTTCTCCGTGACGCTCCGAGCAACTGGGGCAAGTGGGGGCCCGACGACGAGGTCGGTGCGCTGAATTATCTTGACGCGGCCGAGGTGCTGCGCGGCGCCGCCCATATCCGCTCCGGGCAGGTTTTTACCCTGCAGCGGCTGATCGGGGATCCGAAGGGGGATCCGGTGTGGCCGGGGCGCGCGCCCGCCGAGCGCACCATGGTCATGGACGAGTCGAGCTGGGACGGTCCGGACGCTCCGGCATCTCCCAGCGGGCTGCACTACGCCGACGACAAGATCGAGGCATTCCTGCAAGGGTCGACGCAGTACGACGCGCTCGGTCATGTCTGGTACGGCGGCCAGATCTGGAATGGATACGACGCGCGGACGACAGTCGGCGGTATGGACAAGGCCGGTGTCGAGCCGATCGCCGAACGCGGTGTGGTCGGCCGCGGAATTCTCCTCGACATGGCGCGCTTCCGCGGCAAGAAGAATTTGGACAAGGGTGAGCCCTTCACCCACGAGGACCTGGAAGCCTGCGCCGAGGCTCAGGGTGTCACCATCGAGCCGCGCGACATCCTGCTGGTCCGCACGAATTTTCTGCGGCTCTTCCATGAGCAGGGCGACGCGTTCTACGAGGACTTCTGCGAGCCCGGCCTGACGTACAGCCCGGAGCTGGTCCGGTGGTTCCAGGACAGGGAAATCCCCAACCTCGTCACGGACACCTTCGCCAACGAGCGCACTCGCGACCCCGAGACCGGCTTCGCCCTGTCGCTGCACTGCGCCCTGATGCGTAACCTCGGTATCGCCTTCACCGAGATCTGCGACCTGGAGAAGCTCGCCGCGAACTGTGCGGAGGACGGTCGGTACGCGTTCCTCTACACGGCGGCGCCCCTGAAGGTGCACCGCGGGACCGGCGCCCCCGTCAATCCTGTGGTGATCAAGTGAGCGCCTGGGCCGAGTAGATCCAGCGTTCCAGGCTGACGTGATACGTCGACGGCCCGATAACTCGGAAGAATGCCTAGTACGAAGTTTCTCCTTCGCGGTGAAGAGTGCTTGCGTTACTGCCTTTTCTCGGGCCGGCGTGGCACTCTTTGCTGGATCGTTGGGTCTGAGTCGTTGGGTCTGAGTCGTTGAGTCTGAGCCGTTCGGGACGTTGGTGTTGAGAGTGAATGTTTCGCTTCCTCCTGGCACGGAGTTCTTCGTGCCGGAGCTTCCCTCGGTGTTGCCCGTGGAGTGTCACGCGGACAGCGAGCGGATCGAGGAACAGTGCGGTGAGTGGGTCCGGCCGTATCTGACCGCCTACTTCGGGAAAGCGACGCTCGCAGAGCGCTATATCCGCCAGCGCATGCCTCTATGGGCCTGTGTGTTATCCGCATACGAAGGAAGACCGTGCCTTCACGCTTCCGAACCTGATGATTCCCTCCGGCATCGTCGACGATGCCTTCAGTCGTCCGGGCGTCCAGGAGAGTGTGCGGGCCGCCGCCCGCTTGCGGGACCGGTACCTCCGCGTGGTCGACGGGGAGCAGGCCGGAGATGACTTCCCGGCCGGGCGGATGCTGGGCGACGCGATGGCGTTGGCCATCCCGCAGATGACACCGGCCGTTGCTCGTCGCTACCGGGACGCCTACCGGGACATCCTGCACAGCGCGGTCCAGGAGGCCGAAGAGCGCAAGGACGGCAGCTTGCCGGACTTCGCGACGTACATGCAGGGGCGCCGGACCAACCTCTTCGGATACTGGGCGACCATCCAGACGGAGTTCGCGCTCGGCCTCGACCTCGGCCGGAAGCTCGACGAGAGCGAAGACCTCGCACTGGTACGTGACCTGACGATCGATCACATGGTCCTGGTGAACGACCTGTACTCCTTCCCCAAGGAGTACGACGCCAGGGAGGTCATGAATGCGGTGTGGATCTTCGTCGTACGGGAGGGTCGTGCGCTGCAGCAGGCCATCGACAGGCTCGCGGAGTTGATCGGTGAGGTGGAGGACGCTTTCGTCGCGGCCCGCCGGCGGATCGCCGAAGGGCCTCTGGCCGGGCGAGCGGACATCTCCCGCTACGTCACCGAACTTGGCCACCTGATCAGTGGCAACGTCTATTACCACCAGCGAACCACCCGGTACCACGGCGACGAGCACGGTGGTCAGCGCGTGGCCGCCACTCGCGTCGCCACGGTGCGCCGCCCAACGGTCCACTCCTAAGGCGCTGAGCTGTCAGGAGGGTGGCGTGGAGCGGGCTCGGGCTCGGCGTCGGTTACTGCCCGGGTATCGGGACGAGGCGGTAGCCGGAGGTGTCGGGGCGGACGAGGCCGGCGGTGGGCGGGGGGAAGTGGCTGCCGAGGACGAGTGTGTCGGTGCCGGCGAGGGATGCGAGCAGGTCGTGGCGGGTGGCCGCGGCGCGGGCCGGGTCGATGTCGACGCAGCTGCTCAGGTCGGGGCGGCTGAGCTGGACGGGGTGGTGGATGCAGTCGCCGGTGATCAGTGCCGACTGTCCGGCGTCGGTCAGCCGGACGGCGACCTGGCCGGGGGTGTGTCCAGGAGTGGGTACGAGGGTCACGCCGGGGGCGATCTCCGCGCCCGCGGCGGGGACGTCGATCGGGTCGAGCAGGCCGTGCTCGTGCACCGGGTGGACGGAATCGCGGAACATCTGCTGCCTCGGGGCGTCCAGTTCGGCGGCTGACCAGTACGCCCACTCGTCGCGCGCGACCAGATAACGCGCGTGGGGAAAGGTGGGGACCCATGCACCGTCGCGGTAACGGGTGTTCCAGCCGACGTGATCGGTGTGCAGGTGGGTGAGGACGACCAGGTCGATGGACTCGGGTGGGAAACCTGCCTGTTCGAGGCGGGCGAGGTAGTCCGTACGGAGGTGATTCCAGGCGGGGTTGGCGCGGTCCTTGCCGTTACCGATGCCGGTGTCGACGAGGATGCGCCGTCCACCCGCGCGCACGGCGAAGGAGTGGCTGGCGAGGCGCAGGCCGTTGTCGGGACGGGCGAAATCAGGGCGTAGCCAGGGGGCTGCGGCGACCACGTCCGGGGTGGCGTCGGGGAGCAGCCAGGGGCCGGTCTCCGGCGGGAGTTCGGTCTCGTCGATGCGGTGGACGGTGATGTCGCCGATGGTCCAAGTGGCGGGAGTAGGGGTGGGGGTGGGAGCGGGGGCAGCCATGAGGGTCCTTGAGGGCGAGAGGCGAGTGTGGGAGCCGGGAACCTTAAAGCACAGGCATTGCGTTAATGGTAGAAGAGGCAGGCCATTAAAGCAAATAGTTTGCGTTAGTGGTGGATGGCGGCCTACCGTCGGACTCACGACCACACTCACGAGCACTCATGACCACTCACGAAAGATGCGGATCAGCCATGGCCCTGACGCACGTTCCTCCGCTCCCTCCCCCCTCTCCCCTCCCTCCCCTTCCTGGTCATACTCCGCAGAGCGCCGCGGCGGCGGCCGAGCGCGCCGGGGTTCCGCTGCGCGGTGACCGGCATCCGGTCGTGGCCGCCACCGCCGACCACATCCTGAGCGTGGTCAGCCGCCTCCGGGAGCTCGACCTGGCGGACGTCCCGCCCGCCCCCTCCTACCGCGCCGACGAGCGGTGACGGCCGTGCAGCCCTACGAGCTCTCCCTCGCCGAGGCGGCCGACGCGATCGGCGGAGGCCACCTGTCCCCGGTGGACCTGACCGAATCCGTCCTGGCGCGCATCGAGGCGACCGAGCCGCTCGTGAACGCCTACGCGGCGGTCACGGCGGACTCGGCACGCGAGCAGGCCGGCGCTGCGGAGCGGGAGATAGCCGCGGGGCGGCGCCGCGGCCCGCTGCACGGCATACCCATGGCACTCAAGGACCTCATCGACACCGCGGGCGTGGTGACCGCGTCCGGTTCGGCCGTCCGCGCCGGCCGGGTACCGGACCGGGATGCCGCCGTCGCCGCGCGGCTGAAGCGGGCGGGCGCGGTGCTGCTGGGCAAGGCGCACACGCACGAGTTCGCCTACGGCCTGACGACGCCGCAGACCCGCAATCCGTGGGCGCCGGACCGGGTGCCGGGAGGTTCCAGCGGCGGATCGGCGGCCGCGGTGGCGGCCGGGTCGGCGACGTTCGCGCTGGGGACGGACACGGGCGGCTCGATCCGGGTGCCCGCCGCGCTGACCGGAGCGGTCGGTCTGAAGCCGACGTACGGATTGGTGCCGCGGGAAGGGGTGGCGGCGCTGTCCTGGTCGCTGGACCACGTCGGCCCGATCACGCGTACGGTGCGGGACGCCGGGTTGGTACTGGACGCGATCGCCGAGCGCGGCCCGGACGGACACGGACACGGGCACGGGTACGGATTCGGAGGGGACGGGTACGGGATACCGCGAGGCGTAGGCGGCGGGCTGGACGGTGTCCGCGTGGGCGTCCCCAGCGACTACTTCTTCGACCGCGTCGACCCGCAGGTGGAAGCCGCCGTGCGGGCCGCCCTGGACCGCATGGCCGACCTCGGGGCCCATCTGGTGGACGTGAAGATCCCGCTGCACCGCTACGTCCAGGCGGTCCAGTGGGGGCTGATGGTGCCCGAGGCGACCGCGTACCACGCCGAACAGTTGGGCCGGGCGCCCGAGCTGTACGGGGACGACGTACGGGTGTTGCTGGAAGCGGGGGCGCTGCTGCCCGCGGTCGACCACATACGTGCCCAGCGGGCCCGCACGCTGATGCGGCGGGAATGGGAGGGGCTGTTGGGGCAGGTGGACCTGATCGCGGCGCCGACCGTACCGGCGACCGCCGCGCAGGCCGGGCAGGAGGCGTTCGTCTGGCCGGACGGGACGGCGGAGGCGGTGGCCGACGCGTACGTACGGCTCTGCGCGCCCGCGAACATCACCGGGCTGCCGGCACTGTCGCTGCCGGTGGGACTCGACCTGCACGGATTGCCGATCGGTATGCAGTTGATCGGGCGGCCGTACGGCGAGGCCGCGCTGCTGGGCGCGGCGGGTGCGTACGAGAAGGAATGCGGGCCTGCGCCGCGGGCAGCGGTGGACGCCCACCTTGTAGCAAAGAAGTAGCGTTAACCTAGGAGAATGGGAGCAAAGCCGAGGAGCCGCCCGGGCGGGCGGAGCGCACGCGTTCAGGAGTCGGTGCACCGGGCCGTGCGCGAGCTGGAAGCCGAGGTGGGGCGTGCGGCGCTGACGGTGCCGCTGATCGCGGCGCGTGCCGAGGTCACCCCCTCGACGATCTACCGGCGCTGGGGGGACCTGCAGGAACTGCTGTCCGATGTGGCGGTGGAGCGGTTGCGCCCGGACGGGCCGCCCGCCGACCGCGGCAGCCTGGCCACGGACCTGGAGACCTGGGCGGCGGAGTGGCTGGAGGAGATGTCCTCGGCGGCCGGCCGCGCCTACATTCAGGACGCGCTGGCCGGTGACCGGGAGGGCGGTAACGCCGGGCAGTGCTCGGCATACGCCGTCGAGCAGGTCGCCGTGCTCCTCGACCGTGCCGCCGAGCGGGGCGAGCCGGCGCCCGACGTGGACACGGTCCTCGACCATCTGGTGGCGCCGATGATGTACCGCATCCTCTTCCGCCCGGGGCTGCTGGACGCCGAGTACGCCCAAGGACTCGCCCGTACCGTTCTCACCCGCTTCCCGACCGACGAAGCGGGCTGACGATTTCCGGCGGCCCGGCGGCCAAGCGGCTAGGCGAGCCGGGCCGAGCGGGCGGGCTCCCCAGGGCGCCGCGGGCGACCTCGGACTCCACCTCGTCCCACACCGGGTCGTCGTCGGGCATCGGCGCGAACTCCCGGCAGATGACCGGGTGCCAGGGATACGGTGCGGTCGTCTCCAGGCGCGCCGTCAGCAGCACCTCGGGATACGGCCGGATTCCCTCAGGCGCCGCCCGTACCGCCACCCGTACCCGTGCCCGTGGCGTTCTCCAGGCGCAGGCCTAGGCGTAGGCCCGGGCGCAGCAGGCCGATCCATCGCTCAGAAACAACAGCGCCTCTCGGCCGTTCGAAACATTGTGCGGCGTGGAGGGGGGCCTGGGGTGCTCGGCTTTGGGGGCCAGGTCGGCGGGGTTCGTCGCCTGGATGCTCAGCCCTCGTCCGCCGCTGGTCCGGCTGCCCTGGGAGTGGTCTCGCTGATGATGCCGGCGAGGCGGTGCAGCTGTGCGGCGAGTACGTGCCGCTCCTGCGGAGTGAACTGCGACAGGGCCGCGTACTGGCGTGCGCGCAGCTGGGCCTGCATGACTGCGAGGTGTTCGGCGCCTTCCTGGGTGAGGCGGATGAGGACCTGGCGCTCGTCGTGCGGTGAGCGGCGTCTGGTGACCACGCTTTTGCCCTCCAGTTGCTTGAGCATGCGGGTGGCCGTGGGCACGCTGACCTCGGCTCGAGCGGCCAGGCGGCCGACGGGCAGGCCCTCACCGTCGGCGTCCTCGGCCAGGGGGGCGAGCAGGGCCAGCTGCGCCATGGACAGGCCGGCGGCGGACTGGCCGACGGTGGCGGACCGCGAGCGTCGCATCGCGTAGAAGAGCCGGTCGGCGGCCTGGGCCAGATCTTCGACGCCGGGCTCCACGGGCAGGTCGGGGGCGTTGCCGGTCTCGGGTTTGCCTGCATCTCGCATGACTGTTAGCTTACTAAACGAATGTTGTTAGCAAGCTAAGCATTAGGGAGCGAAGCAATATGTCTTTCGCCGCTCGCATCGACGTCCACCAGCACATCGTTCCGCCGGTTTGGGCCAAGATCCTCGCCGCACAGGGCCTCGACTCCGGCGGCTGGGCCATCCCGGACTGGAGCCCGAAGAGCGCCATCGCGATGATGGACGAGCAGGGCATCGCCACCGGCGTTCTGTCCGTCACCGCTCCCGGCGTCCATCTCGGCGACGACGTGCAGGCCCGGGATCTCGCCCGTGCCGTGAACGAGTACGGCGCCGAGGTCGTCAAGGACCACCCCGACCGCTTCGGCCATTTCGCCAGCATCCCGCTGCCCGATGCCGACGCCGCCGTGGCGGAGGCCGTCCACGCGCTGGACAACCTGCACGCCGACGGCGTCGTACTGATGTCCAACGCCCGCGGCCGCTACCTCGGCGATCCCGACTTCGAACCGCTGTGGGCCGAGCTCGACCGCCGAGGCGCAAACGTCTTTATCCACCCCGCACAGCCCCCGATGGACCTGCTCCCGGGCACCCCAGCCCCGCTCGCCGACTACGTCTTCGACACCACTCGCAGCGCCCTCAACCTGGTACTGAACGGCGTCATGAACCGCTACCCGAACGTGCGGGTGATCCTCTCCCACGGCGGCGGCTTCCTCCCCTACGCCGCGTACCGCTTCACCGGCCTGACCTCCACCGTCGTCGACCGCGAGCGCAAGGCCGAGGACATCCTGCGCGACCTGAAGCGGTTCTACTTCGACACCGCCCTGTCCGCCAGTCCCAGCGCCCTACCCGCCCTCCTCGCCTTCGCCGAACCCGGCCACGTCCTCTACGGCAGTGACTGGCCCTTCGCCCCGCAGGAGGCCGGGAGCTACTACAACCACTACCTGGAGACCTACCCCGACTACGCCCCGGGCCAGGCCGACGCCATCAACCGCAAGAACGCCGAGATCCTCTTCCCCCGCCTCGCCCGCTGACCCCACGGACCCTACTGACCCCACCGGCAGGGCACTGCGAAACCGCCGCGGGCCGCGACTCTGTCCGTAACTCCTGCGATAGATCCCAGGGTTGGACGCAGCCGTCCTCGGGTCATGGCAGCAGGCGCTGTTCCTTCGCTACTGCCACCGCTCCGGCCCGGGTGTCCACGCCGAGTTTGCCGTAGATGCGGCCCAGGTGGGTTTTCACCGTTGCCTCGCTGATGAACAGGGCCTTGGCGATGTCGCGGTTGCCCAGGCCCTGGGCGAGCTGGGTGAGGATGTCCCGTTCGCGGTCGGTGAGGGTGGGGCGGGGTGTGCGCATGTTGGCCATCACGCGGCTGGCGACCGGGGGCGAGAGCGTCGTGCGGCCCTGGGCCGCGGCGTGGATCGCGGCGAAGAGTTCCTCGGGGCGTTCGGCCTTGAGGAGGTAACCGGTCGCGCCCGCCTCGATGGCGCGGGTGATGTCCGCGTCCGTGTCGTACGTGGTCAGGACCAGTACATGAGGGGGCTGGGGAGACTGGGGGGATTGACCCGTGGCGGTGAGGCGGCGGGTGGTTTCCACGCCGTCGATGCCGGCGCCGAGCTGAAGGTCCATGAGGACGACATCGGGGTGGAGCTTCGCGGCGAGGGCGAGTACCTCCTCGCCGGTGCCCGCCTCCCCGACGACCTCGATGTCCGGGGCGCTGTCCAGCAGGGCCAGGAGGCCGGCCCGTACGACCACGTGGTCATCGCAGAGGAGGATGCGTACGGGGGGCCGTTCCGGGGCCGTGGGCGCGGTCGGCGTGGTGGGGGTCGGGGGTGGAGGCGGGGGCGTCGTCACTGTGGCTGCTCCAGGGAAAGCGAGGGCCGCTCCAGAGGAATCGCGGCGGTCAGTACGGCGCCTTCGCCGGGGGCCGACTCGACGGTGAGGGT
Organism: Streptomyces sp. NPDC026301; assembly: GCF_055567935.1. Taxonomy (NCBI): domain Bacteria; kingdom Bacillati; phylum Actinomycetota; class Actinomycetes; order Kitasatosporales; family Streptomycetaceae; genus Streptomyces; species Streptomyces sp. NPDC026301. The sequence goes on from NZ_JBVHPN010000004.1 coordinate 88,987, forward strand.
GCCGCCGAGCTGCTGGACCCGGGCGCGGATCGCCGGGATGCCGTGGCCGCGTACTCCGGTGGGCGCGTCGGGTAGCACCGCCGGGTCGAAGCCGCGGCCGTCGTCGGCGACGTCCAGGACGACCTGGTCGTCGAGGGTGGTGAGGGTGAGCGCTGCGGTGGTCGCGCCGGAGTGTTCGCGTACGTTGGCCAGGGCGCCCTGTGCGATACGGAGCAGCGCCGACTGCACCAGGTCGGGCAGCGGGGTACCGGTGGGGTCGTCGATGTGGACGCGGACCGCGAGGCGATCGTGGCTCTCGCGGCCGGCAAGGGCGCGCAGGGCTTCAGGGAGGCCGCCTTCGGAGAGGTCGGCGGGGGCCAGGTCGTGGACGAAGCGGCGGGCTTCGGCGAGGTTGTGCTCGGCGATCGACGCGGCGGTACGGACGTGGCCGCGGGCCTTGGGCGGGTCGGCGTCCCAGGTGCGCTCGGCGGCCTGGAGCAGCATCCGCTGGCTGGACAGGCCCTGGGCGAGGGAGTCGTGGATCTCCATGGACAGGCGCTGGCGTTCGGCGAGGGTGCCTTCGCGGCGTTCGGTGGCGGCCAGTTCGCGGCGGGTGCGGACCAGGTCGTCGATCAGGACGCGCTGCCGGGCCGCCTGCCGCTGCATGTACATGAAGATCGCGGTCGCGAAGGTGGCGACGGCGGCCGGGCCGATCACCAGGTCCAGGTCGAAGCGGCGAGCCAGGGTGAGCTGCGCGATGATCACGAAGACGGTGAGAACGGCGACCAGGACGTACGCGGCCAGCGGCGGCAGGGTGCGCAGCGCCGCGTAGAACAGGGGGACCGCGACCCAGGCGAAGCTCGGGGCGAGGTCGACCAGTACCGCCCACACCACGACGACCGCGCCCAGCCACACCAGGCGGCGGGCCGGCGGCCATGGCGCCCGGGCGCCGGGCGGCAGCTGGGGGATGGCCGGGGCGCCCCGGCCGGGCCCGGTCACGTACAGCCCGGTCACGTAAAGCCCCGCCACATACAGCGCGGCCAGTACCACCGCCAGCGCGATCACCCAGGGCGCGATCACCCAGGGCGCGGGCGCCTCGCCGCCGTGCCGCTGGATGAACCGGGCCATGGACGCCCCGAGCAGCAGAAAGAAGGTCACGTGCATGACGGTCGCCAGCCGGCGGGCGTCAGGATCGTCGTCGCGGGGCTGCGACTGCCCACCTGCGTGCACTGTGTACCGCCTTCCTGACCGGCCGGACCAAGCTGTCCATCCCGCTGTCCATCCCACTGAGCTGGCGGAACATTCCCATTGTCCGCCGGGTGGGCAGGGGCGGGGTCATCCGATCGGTTGACCCCGATGTCCACCGTCCCGCGCGCCGTATGCAGCCGGTACGACGACGGGGAGCAGGGGGATGCCGCCCCAGGATGGATCTCAGAGCCGGACAGCACGGACACGTACCGGCACCGGCACCGGTCCCGGCCCCGGAACCGGCCCCGAGAATCTTAGGAGTTGGCACCCATGAAGCACGTCAAGCACGGCATGAACGATCACGACGTCAAGCAGGTCTCGAAGCGCGTCCGCGTCATCAGCGGCGGTGCCCTCGCCGCCGCCCTCGTCCTCGGCGGTGTCGGCGCCTGGTCGGCGAGCGCCTCCTCGGCGGCCCCGGCGGCCGTCAAGGCCGGCGCGCAGAGTGACAACGCCACGTCGACCGACAAGCTCATGCAGTCGACCCATCTGACCGTCGCGGCCGCCACCGACGCCGCCGAGGCCGTCCTCGACGCCGCGAAGAAGGAGAACCAGCGCGTCTCCGTCGCCGTCGTGGACCGCAACGGCAACACCATCGTCGAGCTGCGCGGCGACGGCGCGGGCCCGCAGTCCTACGAGTCGGCCGTGAAGAAGGCGTACACCGCCGTCTCCTGGAACGCCCCGACCTCCGAGCTGGTCAAGCGCCTGGAGAAGGCCCCGACGCTGAAGGACATCCCCGGCACCCTGTTCCTCGCGGGTGGCGCCCCGGTCAGCGCCAAGGGCGCGCCGGTCGCCGGTATCGGTGTCGCCGGTGCCCCGTCCGGCGACCTGGACGAGAAGTTCGCCCGGGCCGGCGTCACCGAGCTCGGGAAGCTCGGCGGGTAATCCTCCCGCGGGGGAGCGGCCACTGGGTAGCGCGGTCCTGTGACGGGGCGGCCTTCGATGGCCGGTCGGCGGCGGAGAAAACGCGTTGTCCCGGCCGGGCGATGCGCACTAAAGTCCCTCGGGTGACTGCCGGGTCGGCCGTGGGCCAAGTACGAGTGACGCGCCCGGCTTTGGCGTGAGCGCGTGGCGGGCAAGAGCCCCGCCCCTCTCTCCGCGTCTTCTCCCGGCGCCCGCACGTGGCGCCCCACCCCAGTGGCCCCAAGACCCGGAGACTCCTCACCCATGCCGTACAACCAGCAGAACTCACCCTCCCACTCCCACTCGCCCTCCCGCGAATCCGAGCCGCCGACGGCCAGCGACCAGACCACCGACCAGACCACCGACCAGACCACCGACCAGACCACCATCCAGCTCAACCACACCGTCGTCTACGCCAGCGACCGGCAGCTGTCGGCCGAGTTCCTCGCTGGGATCCTCGGGCTGGAGGTCGGTGCTCCGTTCGGGCCGTTCCTGCCCGTCGACCTGGGCAACGGCGTGACGCTCGACTACTACGAGAAGCGGGACGAGCCGATCCAGTCGCAGCACTACGCCTTCCTCGTGCCCGACGCGCAGTTCGACGCCATGATCGCCCGCCTGGAGGCGGTCGGGGTGACCTACCACGCCGACCCCAGCCATACGGAACCGGGCCGGACCAACGGATTGTTCGGCGGTCGTGGCGCGTACTTCGCCGACCCCGACGGCCACAACATGGAGATCCTGACCCGGCCCTACGTCCGCCCCTAGCGAGCCGCCTCGCGGCGATCCTTTCGGGTTCCCGGGGGCCGTGCGAGAGACGATGAGCGGGATACCCGCATGTCGAACGTCGTTTTCCGCCGGCCCCCGACAGGAAGAGCGCACCAATGACCGGCACTGAGGCCGAGCACCAGCCACAGCCCCAGTCCCACCTCCGGCCGCAGCAGGAGGCCGCCCGCCGGCGCCGCTGGCGGGCCTGGCTGCTCGAAGGGCTGAGTGAGCAGACCGCACGCCACCCGGGCCCCCACGGCACCCCGCCCGCCGAGCACAAGGGCCACCGGTGGTGGCGGGTGATGTGCCTGACCGGTGTGGACTACTTCTCCACCCTCGGCTATCAGCCCGGCATCGCCGCGCTGGCGGCCGGGCTGCTCTCGCCGCTGGCGACCCTGGTCCTGATCGCGCTCACGTTGCTCGGGGCGCTGCCGGTGTACCGCCGGGTCGCCAAGGAGAGCCCGCACGGCGAGGGCTCGATCGCGATGCTGGAGCGGCTGCTGCCCTGGTGGGCGGGGAAGCTCTTCGTCCTGGTACTCCTGGGTTTCGCGGCCACCGACTTCATGATCACGATCACGCTGTCGGCGGCGGACGCCTCGGCGCACGCCGTGGAGAACCCGTTCGCCCCGCACTGGCTGCGCGGCGAGAACATCTGGATCACCCTCGTCCTGATCGCCGCGCTGGCCGCGGTCTTCCTCAAGGGCTTCCGTGAGGCGATCGGCGTCGCCGTCGTCCTCGTCGGCTGCTACCTCACCCTCAACCTCGTCGTCATCGCCGCCTCCGCCTGGCAGGTCCTCAGCCACCCGGCGAAGATCGGCGACTGGACGGACGCGCTGGCCGCCGGCCATTCCTCACCGCTCGGCATGATCGGCGTGGCGCTGCTGGTCTTCCCCAAACTGGCACTGGGCATGTCCGGGTTCGAGACCGGTGTCGCGGTGATGCCGCAGGTCCGCGGCGATGCCGGCGACACGTACGAGAAGCCCGTCGGCCGCATCCGCGACACGCGGAAGCTGCTGACGGTCGCCGCCGTGATCATGAGCTGCTTCCTGCTGCTCTCCAGCCTCGCGACGACCATCCTGATCCCGCAGAAGGAGTTCGAGAGCGGCGGCTCGGCCAACGGCCGGGCGCTCGCCTACCTCGCCCATGAACGCCTGGGTGAGGTGTTCGGCACGGTGTACGACGTCTCGACCATCGCCATCCTCTGGTTCGCCGGCGCCTCCGCGCTGGCCGGGCTGCTCAACCTCGTACCGCGCTATCTGCCCCGGTACGGCATGGCCCCGGAGTGGACGCGCGCCGTGCGCCCGCTGGTGCTGGTCTTCCTGGCGATCGCGGTCTTCATCACCGTGTGGTTCAACGCCAGCGTGGACGACCAGAGCGGCGCGTACGCCACCGGCGTGCTGGTGCTGATGCTCTCGGCGTCCTTCGCCTCCGCCGTCGCGGCGCGGCACACCGGTCACCGGTATGCGATGTACGGTTTCGCGGCCATCACCGCCGTCATGGCCTACACGCTGGTCACCAACGTCGTCGAACGCCCCGACGGCATCAAGATCGCCTCGCTCTTCATCATCGGCATCCTGCTCACCTCCTTCGCCTCCCGCCTCCACCGCGCCTTCGAACTGCGCGCCGTGGACGTCACCTTCGACGAAGCCGCCGCCCGGCTGATCGACGAGGCCGCCCGCTCGGGCCCGCTGCGCGTGATCGCCAATGATCCGGACGAACGCAGCGCGGCGGAGTACCGCACCAAGGAGTACAGCCAGCGCGAGGAGACCCACATCCCCGGCGGCCGGCCCGTCCTCTTCCTGGAAGTCTTCGTACAGGACTCCTCCGACTTCACCGCCGACCTGGCCGTGCACGGGGAGGAGGCGTACGGCGTACGGAGGCTGCGGGTGGAGGGCCCCGTGGTGCCCAACACGATCGCCGCCGTACTGATGGAGCTGCGCGACCGTACCGGGCGGATCCCGCACGCCTACTTCACCTGGACCGAGGGCCACCCGGTCGGTCACCTGCTGCGCTTCCTCGTCTTCGGCGAGGGCGAGGTCGCCCCGGTCACCCGCGAGGTCCTCCGCCGCGCGGAACCCGACCCGAAGCGCCGGCCGCGCGTGCACGTCGGCTGAGACGAAAGCTGCGCCCTAAGGGCGTTGGGCCGCGGGCAGTACTGCCTGGACGTGGGCGGCCAGGCGGGCCCGGATGTCGTGCGGTGTGCGGTGTTCCGTCTCGGTCAGGTGGGTGATCAGGTCGGCGCGGACGGCGGACAGCAGTGCGTGCGCGAGGAACGCGGCGTCGTCGGGGGCGGTCAGCTGCTCCAGGCTTTCGCGCAGGACCGTGTGCCACCAGGTGTAGCTCGGGCTGCGGTAGGGGCTGGCCGTGCCGGCCTCCTCCAGTGCCAGGTAGAGGCCGCGGTTGTCGAGCTTGAAGTGGGCCAGGGCGTCGAGTACCGCCGGGACGCGCTCGTGCGGGGGAGCCGTGGGACCCAACGGAGCGGGGCCTTCGGTGATGGCCTGGCGCAGCGGGGCGGAGCGACGTTCGGCGAGGGCCTGGAGGAGGCCGGTGCGGTCGGTGAAGGCGCGGAAGACGGTGCCCTTGCCGACGCCCGCGGCCGCTGCGACGGCGTTCATGCTCACACCTTCGGCACCTGAGCGGGCGAACAGGGCCTCGGCGGCGTCCAGTACGGCTTCGCGGCTGCGTACGGCGTCGGCGCGCTGCCTTGGTTCCGGCATCGGTGATCTCTCCTTGCCCTCTCCTTGTTAAACGGACCGCCGGTCCGTATCGTTAAAAGCGGACCGCCGGTCCGTATCGTAGCGGCCTGCCGCGCGCGCCAGCGTCCAGGACCCCTGCGCCGACGAAGCAGATGAAGGAGAGCGGCATGGCCCCTCATGGCACGTACTACCCGTACTACCTGGTCACCGGCGCGACCGGGAACACCGGCACGCGCCTCACGGCCCGGCTGGTACGGGACGGACACCCGGTCAAGGCCGCCGGTCGCAAGGCGGCGCCCGTCGCCGGTGCCGAGCCGGCGGCCTTCGACTGGTTCGACCGCTCCACCCACGACGCGGTACTGGAAGGAGTGCGGGCCGTCTACCTCGTGCCGCCCGTCGGGGCGGCCGACCCCGCCGCCGTGATGCTGCCCTTCCTCGACCGCGCCCGCCGCGCAGGAGTACGGCGGGCGGTCCTGCTCAGCTCCTCCCGGATTCCCGCCGGCGGGCCCGCTACAGGGGTCGTCCACCAGGCGCTGCCGGACCTTTTCGAGGAGTGGGCCGTGCTGCGCCCGTCGTGGTTCATGCAGAACTTCACCGGCCGTCACCAACACGCCGACAGCATCCGCGCCGAAGGCCGCATCACGACGGCCACGGGGCAGGGGCGGGTGGCGTTCGTCGACGCCGACGACATCGCCGCCGTCGCCGCCCACGCGCTGACCGACCCCGTACCCCACAACACCGACTGGGTCCTCACCGGACCGCAGGCCCTCAGCTACGACGAGGTCGCCGCCGTGCTCTCGGAGGTCACCGGCCGCCGCGTGCGCCACGAGTCCGTGACCGAGGAGCAGATGATCGCGCGGTACCTGCGGGAAGTGCCCGAGGACTTCGCGACGATGCTCGCGCGCATGGACACCCTGATCGCCGAGGGTGCCGAAGACAGGACCACGGACGCCGTCGAGCACGTCACCGGCCACCGCCCGCGCTCCTTCGCGGAACATGCCGGGCAGGTCCTCATCGCCTCCGCGGTTAGCCGCAGTTAGCCGCGATGAGCCGCGGTCAGCTGCGGAAGTAGAGCTTTCTGGTGGTCTCGACGACCTCCCACCGGCCGGACCAGCCGCGTGGCAGTACGAGTACGTCCCCGGGGCGCAGTTCGGTGGTGCGGCCGTCCGCGTCCGTGATCAGGCTGTGCCCGTGCAGCATGTGGACGAACTCGGTGTACGGGATGTCCCGCAGGGGCCAGCTCCCGGGGGTGCACTGCCACAGGCCCGCTTCGGGAAGAGCGCGTTCGGTACCGACGAGCCGCAGGCCGTGCTGCTGGGGCGCGCCCCGGTCGGCTCCCGGGCGGAGGCCCCAGTCCTGCAAGTCGTGCGGGTCCGGGAAGGTGTCGGGGAGGGACCAGCTCTCGTGAGGGGGACGGGCGTTCATGTCGTGCTCCTGTCGGTGGTGCGGACGGTGCCAGTGCCGGTGCCGGTGCCGGTGCCAGTGTCCGTGTCGGTGAGCGGGGCGGTGCTTGTTTCGGTGGGGGCTGCGGCCTCCTCCAGGCTCTTGCCGCGGGTTTCCTCGGCCCAGAGCACGCTGATCAGCCAGCCGATCAGGAGGACGACGGCGCCGATGAGCATCGTGAAGCGCGGGCCGATGTGGGACAGGGAGAGCGGGATGAGGTACGTACCGACCGCGGCTCCGATGCGGCTCCACGCCACGGCGTGGCCGACGGCGGAGGCCCGGATGGAGGTCGGGAAGACCTCGTTCGGGTAGATCCACTGGAGGATTCCCGGCGGGCCCTGCAGGATCGCGTAGGCGGCGAAGCACAGCAGTACGGCGGCCGGTGACGCGTCCGGCCAAATGGCCAGTACGAGAAAGGGAATGGCCGACAGCGCGAACGACCAGATGTTGCTCGGCCGGCGGCCGACGCGCTCGATCAGCCACATGGCAGGAAAGCACCCCGCCAGGAAGAACACGCTCAGCAGCAGCGAGCCGAGATTGCTGTCGTTCCCCGACCCGAAGCCCAGCGACTTCAGGATGGTGGGGCCGAAGATGTACATCGCCCACAGCGGGATGATGTTGCAGGTGTAGAAGCCGGTGCAGTAGAGGATTCTCCGGAGGTACGTACCGCGGAATCGCGCGCGTGCCTGCGGGTGCGTCGGTGCTTGCGCGGCCCGTCGTATGTCCGCGTCGGCCACCTTTACCGACAGGACTTTCTCCACCAGTTCCTGTGCTTCCGCGAGCCGGCCTTTCGACGCCAGCCAGCGTGGCGATTCGGGAGTGCCCAGGCGGAGCAGCAGGACGATCAGGGTCAGCAGTGCACAACTGACCTGCATCCAGCGCCATGCCGAGTCGCCGACGGTTTCGACGAGCAGATAGCCGATGAGGTACGACAGCATGGCGCCGACGAACCATCCCACGATCAGCGTGCCCATCATCCGTCCGCGCGCCCGCCGGGGCAGCCATTCGGCCATGAGTGACGTGGCGATCGGATAGTCCGCGCCCACGGCCATGCCGATGACGAAACGCAGGGCGATCAATTGCCATGCCTCGGTGGCCAATGCACTCGCGAGCGAGGCGACGAGGAGGACGACCAGGTTGGCCAGATAGAGCAGGCGGCGTCCCAGGGCATTGCACAGCGGGCCGATGACGAGCCCGCCGAAGAACATCCCCACCAGCGCGGCGACACCGACCAGTCCGGCGGTGACATCGGTCAGCGAAAGCTGTTTCGTGACACCGGTGAGGGCGACTCCGATGATGGTGAGCAGGTATCCGTCGAGAAGTGGACCGCCACTGCACGACACGGTGAGTTTTCTGTGGAAACGTGTGGTGGGGGCGTCATCGATGGCCGTCAGTTCCATGGTTTTTCCGCACCTTTCCGTGGTGGTTCTCAGTGGCCGCCGATGAGCTTGCTGAACAGGCGGGCGCGCTGGGAGGGGCGCTCCTTCCGGGCCTCGCTCCGGTCCGCGCTGTTCATGACCCGCAGGCCGGCGTTGATGCCGAACCACCGCAGCGGTTCCGGCTCCCACCGCGGGGAGCGGTGATTGGCGATGAGCAGCTTCGTCAGCTCGGTGTCGCGCTCCAGGATCAGATCGCGCAGGATGCGCGCCGCCAGATTGGCCGTGGCGACACCGTCCCCGACGTACGGGCCGGTCCACGCCAGACCGGTCGCCCGGTCCAGCCCGACCGACGGGTGCCAGTCGCGGGGGATGGCCACCGGGCCGCCCCAACGGTGGGTGAACTGCACGCCGTTGAGCTGCGGGAACAGCTCCAGCAAGGTGTGCCGCAGCCCGGCGTGGATGCCATCGTGCCGGTCGAACCCGGGGCGCACTGCGGACCCGAGATGGTACGGAGCTCCCCGCCCGCCGAAGACGACGCGCCCCGAAGCGGTGCGCTGGCCCCAGATGCGGATGTGCCGCAGGTCGTTGAAGGCCGGCCGGGTGTCCATGCCGAGCTCGGCCAGTACCGGTTCGGGCAGCGGCTCGGTGGCCACGGCCAGTGCGTAGACCGGTGCGACGGTGCGCCGGTGGCCCTGGAGGCTGCCCGTGTACGCCTCGGTCGACCGGACGACGTGGCGGGCGCGGACGGTGCCGTACGGGGTGACCGCGCGGCCGGGCTCGATACGGGTGACCGCGGTCCGTTCGTAGATCCTGACCCCCTTGTCCTCGACCACCCGCGCCAGGTTGCGCGTCAGCTTCGCGGGATCGATGACGGCACAGTGCGGGGTGAAGGTCGCGCCGAGGACGTTCGTCGCCGGGGCGAGCGCGCGTGCCTCCGAGGCGTCGAGAAACCGCAGCTGCTCGTCGTCGAAACCCCAGCGACGCGCCTCGGCGATTTCGGCGTGTGCCCTGAGCAGTTGGGCGCGGTTACGGGCCAGGGCCACATAGCCGCCCTTGGTGAAATCGCAGTCCAGTGGCTCGGTCGTGGAGACGTGGCCGATCTCGTCGACCGTCGCGTTCATCGCCTGTTGCAGACGGTGTACGGCATCCGGGCCGTGGCCGGCCGCGAGCCTTCCCCAGGAGGTCGGGAATATCGCGGAACACCAGCCGCCGTTGCGCCCCGACCCGCCGTAACCGGCGGTCTCCGCCTCCAGTACGGCTATACGGAGGGAGGGGTCGGCCTGCTGGAGGTAAAAGGCGGTCCACAGGCCGCTGAAACCGGCGCCCACAATGGCGACGTCTACCTCCACATCACCCCGCAACTCCGGCCGGGGGGAGAGGTCGTGGGAAATTTCGTCCATCCACATCGAGAGCGTCCCGTAATCCGCGGCACTCTGGTGAAAACGCACATGGGTCATCGACTGGGCCTTTCGGGAATGACATACGCGGGGCCCTTGGCGGGCCGCTGCCGCGCGTATGCCGAATGGGCTCGCCGCCCGGTGAGTGACGGGATCGACCGCCGCAAGAAAACCGGGCCCTTGGTGGTGGCAACGAGTGTGTGGCCCAGCACACTCGTTCATCAAGAGCGATCAGCCGAACGCACTGTTCGGCCCAACCGAACAGTTACGAAGTGACGCGGAACCCGTCGATGATGCGCTCGCGCAGCCGTACCGCCGCGGGCGCGAGCGTCCCGTGCTGTGCCCAGGCGAGGCCGAGGACGCGGTCCGGGCAGGGGATGTCGGTCGGCAGCAGTGTCAGCCCGTCCTGGGCCGCGCGCTCGTGCGTCAGGATCGAGTACCCGACCTTGGCCCGGACCAGCCCCGAGACCGTCTCGTCCACCGAGCTCTGCATGGCGACCAGCGGGTCGAGCCCAGCTCGTCGGCAGAAGTCCTCCGCGATGGTGCGGAGCGCGAAGCCGTGCACGAACGTCACCAGCGGCACGTCGGCGAGCTCCTCGGCGGGCACGCTCGGCAGCTTGGCGAGCTCATGATCGGGGGCCACGGCGACCCCGGTGTGGCTCAGCGCCAGCTCGGCCGTGCTCACCCCGGTGGGGGTCCGCTCCGCGGGCCACGCCGCCACCGACAGATCGAGCTCGCCCTTCTGCACCGCGTGGATCAGGTCCTGGATCGTCGTCTCCGCGAAGATCAGCTCGATCGCGGGGTAGGAACGCCGGAACGCCGAGAGCACGTGCCAGATCCGCTGGGTGACCACCCCGGCCGGCAGGCCCAGCCGCACCGTGCCCCGCGGCTGCTCGCCGGCCTCGCGTACCGCCTCCTCCATGCCGGACAGGTCCGCCAGCAGCCGCGCGGCGTGGTCGATGAAGACCCGTCCGGCCGGGGTCAGCCTGACGCTGCGCGTGGTGCGGTCGAACAGCCGTACTCCGAGGCCGCGCTCGATGCCCCTGATCTGTTCGCTCATGGTCGCGCGCGACACCCACAGCGCGTCGGCCGCGCGCGCGAAGCTCCCGCGCTCCGCCACTTCGAGCACCGCGCGCAGGTCCCGCACCGTGACGTTCGCGTCCATCGCCCCTCACTCTCACCGGACTCGCCCGGATGGCAGGCCCACTCTGCATCGTGGCGGGCGCCACCGGAACACCCGTTGATCAGCGCCGCGTGAAAACAGCTGCCTTGGCGCAGCCGGACCAGGACACCACCCCGCCCGATAAAAGCACTAAGCGCGTGACACGGCGAATTGCCAAGAAATGTGGTTTTTGTATGGCTTAGGGTGAGTGCGCCGCAGTCACCGACAGCAGAGGCCAGGTCATGCGCCCACCTTCCGGCTCTGTTCCCACGAGGTCGCGTCGGCCCGGCTCCGTCCCGGCCGGGCCGGTGGTCCTTGCGGCGGAGGTGGTCACGCCGCCGTACCGCTACCGGCAGGAGGAGATCACCTCGGCCTTCGCCGAGGCGTGCTTGGGGCACGACCGGCCGGCGCGGCAGGTGCTCGAGAAGATCTCCGCGAACGCGGGCGTCCGCACCCGGCACATGGCGCTGCCGCTGGAGGAGTACCGCAAGCTGGACGGCTTCACCGCGGCCAACGAGGCCTGGCGGACGGCCGCCCTGGACCTCGGCGAGCGGGCGTTGCGCGGGGCCTTGGAGACCGCCGGCATCCTCCCGGAGGAAGTCGATGTGGTGGTCAGTACCACGGTGACCGGCCTCGCCGTTCCTTCCCTGGAGGCGCGGCTCGTACAGCGGCTGGGGCTGCGCGAGGACGTCAAACGGATTCCGCTGTTCGGTCTGGGCTGCGCGGCCGGCGCGGCGGGCGTGGCCCGGATGCACGACTACTTGCGCGCCTTCCCGGACCAGGTGGCCGTGCTGCTCTCCGTGGAGCTGTGTTCCCTGACCGTGCAGCGGACCGACGCGTCGACGGCCAACCTGGTGGCGCTGAGCCTGTTCGGTGACGGGGCCGCGGCGGTGGTGGCGGTGGGCGAGCGACGGGCGGAGGGCCGAGGGGGACCCCAGGTCGTGGCGACCCGCAGCTGTCTCTACCCGGACAGCGAGGACGTGATGGGGTGGCGCATCGGCGCCCACGGTTTCGGCATCGTGCTGTCGCCGGACGTGGCCACGGTCGCGGAGGACCAACTGCCCAAGGATGTGCATGACTTCCTCGGGGATTACCGGCTGACGCCGGAGTCCATTACCAGCTGGATCTGCCATCCGGGCGGGCCGAAGGTCATCCAGGCCGTGGAGCGCGCGTTCGGTCTGCCGCCCGATGCGCTGGCGCACACCCGCGACTCGCTGGCCCGCCGCGGCAACCTCTCCTCCGCCTCCGTACTCGACGTCCTGCGCAGCACGATGGCGGCGCCGCCGCCGGCCGGGAGCTGGGGCCTGCTCACCGCGATGGGCCCGGGGTTCGCCAGTGAGCTGGTGCTGCTGCGCTGGTGACGTCCCTGCAGGGCTCATTGCATACATCACGCACATCATGCAGAGGAGTTGTCCATGTCGTCCGTATCAGGTCCGGATCTGCAAGAACGCCTGGTGGCCCACATCGCCGAACTGACCGCGCTGCCGCCCGAGGAGCTGCTGCCCGAGCGGACCTTCCGGGAACTGGACATCGATTCGCTCGCCCTGGTCGAGCTGATCGTGGCGATCGAGAACGACACCGGCCTCGACCTGCCGTCCGACCTGCCCGGGGTGGACCGCGACACGACACTCGCCGAGGCGGCCCGCGTCCTCGAAACGCTCAGCGTGACGGCCGCCGACGGCCCGGGCGGGGCCGACGCAGGTGTTCCCCATGCGCGCGGATGACGTCGCGGTAACCGGTCTGGGGCTGGTGACCGCCGCGGGAACGGGCGCCGGAGAGTTCTGGCGGACGCTGTGCGCCGGACGGTCGACGGCACGGCCCGACCCCGCGCTCGCCGCCCTCCGGCACACCTTCTCCTGCCGCGCCGACGGCTTCGACCCCGAACGGGAGCTGGGCGGCCGGCTGAGCAGGCGGCTGGACCGCTTCACCCAACTCGGCCTGTCCGCGGCACAGCAGGCGGTACTGGACGCCAAGCTCGACCCGGGCGGATGGGCGCCCGAGAGGGTGGGCGTGGTCCTCGGTGTGGGCAGCAACAGCCTGGAGCGCTACGCACCCGAGTTCGGCCGCCTGGCGGCGGGCCGGCCCACGAAGATCTCCCCGTACGCCCTGCCCCGCAGCGTCCCCAACATGGCCGCCGGAGAGGTGGCGATCCACCTCGGCTGCCGCGGGCCCAACTTCGTCACCAGCAGCGCCTGCGCCTCGGGAGCGACCGCGATCGGCGTCGCGCGCGATCTGGTGCGCTCGGGAACCTGCGACGTGGTACTCACCGGCGGGACCGAGTCGGGCCTGGCGCCCATGGCCGTCGCGGGCTTCGGGCAGCTGGGGGTGCTCTCGCGAGGCGGTACGGACGGGCCCGGCCGCGGCGAGCCGTCCTGCAGGCCGTTCGACGCCGCGCGCGACGGGTTCGTACTCGGCGAGGGCGCCGCCGTCCTGGTACTGGAGTCCGGTGCGCACGCCCGTGCGCGATGCGCCCCGGTCCGGGCCCTGCTGCGCGGCTACGGCGCGTCCGCGGACGCCCACCACGCGACGGCCCCGCATCCGGAGGGGCGCGGAGCCGAACAGGCGGTACGCAGCGCGCTCGCCGACGCCGGCTGCGCTCCGGGCGACGTCCACCACGTGAACGCGCACGGCACGGCGACCGTGGTGGGGGACGCCGTCGAGACGGCGGTACTGCGGCGGGTCTTCGGCGAGCCGCCGCCCGTCACCGCGACCAAGAGCGTCACCGGCCACGTCCTGGGGGCCTCCGGAGCGATCGAAGCGGCGGCCACGGTGCTGGCTTTGCAGGAGCAGACGGTGCCGCCGACCGGGAACCACCTCCGTCGCGATCCGGATCTGGACCTGGACGTGGTGGCGGGGCGTCCCCGCCCGGTGCCGATGGACGCCGCGCTGACCTCATCCTTCGGCTTTGGAGGGCAGAATGCCGTTCTGGTCTTCACCACGGCCTGACACGGGCCTCGCGGCGTTCCCGTCCGTGCCGGTCTGGTTCACCGTGCTGCTGCTGGCTATTGCCCTAGAACGGCTGGCGGAGCTGCTGGTGTCGGTACGTCACACCCGCTGGGCACGGGAGCGGGGCGGCGTCGAGTACGGCAGCGGGCACTATCCGGCGATGGTCGCCGTGCACACCGGACTGCTGATCGGCATGTGGGCGGAGGTCGCCTTCGCCCACCGCCCGTTCGTCCCGGCGGTCGGCTGGCCGGCGCTCGGCGTCGTGGTGGCCACGCAGGTGGTGCGCTGGTGGTGCGTGCGCTCCCTCGGCCCGCGCTGGAACACCCGGGTGATCGTCGTGCCCGGGCTGCCGCTGGTGGCGCGTGGCCCGTACCGCCGGCTGCGGCACCCCAACTACCTCGTGGTGACGCTGGAGGGGATCGCGCTGCCGCTCGTGCACACGGCCTGGCTCACCGCGCTGCTGTTCACGGTCGCCAACGCCGTCGTGCTGGCCGTCCGGCTGCGGGTGGAGAACGCGGCGCTGGAACCGGCCTCGTGAGCGTGCCCGGTACCGGATACGACACGGATGTACTGGTCGCCGGGGGCGGACCGGCGGGTCTGGCCAGCGCTGTGTACGCGGCGCGCGCCGGGTTCTCCGTACTCGTGTGTGAGCCGCGCACCGCCCCGGTGGACAAGGCGTGCGGCGAGGGAATCATGCCGGGCGGCGTGCGCGGGCTCGCGGAGCTGGGAGTACGCCCCGTCGGCATGGCATTCACCGGTATCGAGTACGCCGACCTCGCCGGCCGGCGCGTCCGGGCGTCCTTCAGCGCGGGGCCCGGTCTGGGAGTACGGCGCACCGAATTGCACACCGCGTTGGCGCGGGCCGCCAAGGAGGCCGGTGCGCAGTGGAGCACCGCCCGCGTCACCCATGTCGCGCAGGACGCCTCCGGCGTCACGGCCGCGGGCGTGCGGGCGCGGTGGCTGATCGCGGCCGACGGCCTGCACTCGCCCGTCCGGCGCCACCTGGGCATCCCCGTCCGGCGCGGCGCACCCGCGCGCTTCGGACTGCGCCGGCACTGGCGGCTCGCCCCGTGGACCGACGCCGTCGAGGTGACCTGGGGGCGGCACGCGGAGGCGTACGTGACGCCCGTCGGGCCGGACGAGGTCGGCGTCGCCGTGCTGTACCGGCGGGGGAGGACACCGCCCGCGTACGGACCGGAGGCCCCCGACACCTACACGGCGCTGCTGCGAGGCTTCCCGCAGCTGGCCGAGCGGCTCGCCGGAGCCCCGGCGGCTTCTGCGGTACGCGGTGCGGGACCGCTGCGGCAGCGTCCGCAACGGCGCGTGCAGGGACGGGTCCTGTTGGTCGGCGATGCCGCGGGCTACGAGGACGCGCTGACCGGCGAGGGTGTCAGCCTGGCCGTCGCCCAGGCGCGGGCCGCCGTCGACGCCCTGCTGGCAGGGGCGCCCGGCGGCTACGAGCAGCGCTGGCGCCGACTCACCCGGCAGTACCGGCTGCTCACCCGGGGACTGGTCGTGGCGACCGCCACCGCCCCCGTGCGCGGCCTGTTGCTGCCCTGCTGCGCCGCCGCGCCCGGCGTCTTCCGGCGGACCGTCGATCAACTGGCCCGATGAGGGCCGAAACGACTGGCCTGATGAGGGTCGAAACGAATGGCCCGATGAGAGTTGGCCAACCGGCCCGATGAGAGGGAGGTTCGCCCGTGCGCATGGTCGTCCGTGGCGAGACGTTGCGGGAACGCGTCGCGCTGCGCACGCGCCTCGCCCCCGTGCCCGCCTTCGAGTCGCTGGCCGGCATGGCGCTGTCGGGCGCGCTCATCGCCGGCGTACGGCTGGGCCTGTTCGAAGAACTCGCCCGACGGCCCGCCACGGCCGAAGAGCTGGCGTCCCGGCTCTCCTTGCGTGCCGACTCCACCCGGCTGCTGCTGGACGGCATCCAGGCGCTCGGCTACCTGCGCAGGCGCCGGGGCCGCTACGTACCGACCGGACGGGCCCGCCGCTGGCTCCTGTCGGCGTCGCCCAGGTCCGTCGCCCATTTCGTCGCCGGCCACCAGGACTACTGGCGCTGGTGGGCGAGCCTGCCGGACGTGGCCCGCGGCGGCACCGTCGTCGACCATCACACCGCGGCGGCGGACGACCCGTACTGGCGCGAGTACATCATGGGCCAGTACGAGCTGGCGCGGTTCAGCGCACCGGAGCTGGCGGCGGCGCTCCCCGTGCCCGACGGCGCCCGCCGGGTACTGGATGTCGGCGGCGGGCACGGCTGGTTCGCGGCGCAGCTGTGCCGCCGGCACCCCGGGCTGCGTGCCACCGTGGTCGATCTCCCGGGCAGCGCGGCCGTCGGCAGGGACATCATCCGCACGGCGGGCTACGGCCACCTGGTCGAGCACCGGGAAGGCGACGCCCGCAGCGCCGACTTCGGCTCCGACTACGACGTGGCGCTCTGCCTGAACCTCATCCACCATCTCCAGCCGGACGAGATCACCGCTCTGTTCCGCCGGATCCACGCGGCGCTGCGGCCGGGCGGCGTCATCGCCGTCCTCGACCTCTTCAGCGACTCCGGCCGGCCGCACAGCCGGCCGCACCGCCCCGACGCCGCGGCGAGCTGCCTGGGCCTGCTCTTCCACCTCACCTCGGGCGCGTCCCTGTACAGCCCCGGACAGCTCACCGAGTGGCTGCGCGACGCCGGCTTCACCCCGCCGCGGCGGACCCCGCTGCGCCGCATCCCGGCGCAGTCCCTCTACGCGGCCACCGCCACCTGACGGCAGCTCTCCACCGGTCGCGGGTCACTGCGCGCGGTAGAGCGAGGTGAGCAGTTCGACCACCGCCGGGGTGGTGGGGTGCGGGTCGTCCCGCCACCAGGCGAGGCGTACGGCGATCGGCTCGGCGTCGCGCACCGGCCGGTAGACGACGCCGGGACGGGGATACTGGTGGGCGGTGGCCTCCGCCGTCATGCCCACGCAGCGGCCGGTGGAGATCGCGGTGAGCCAGTCGTCGACGTCGTGCGTGTCCTCCGTCGACAGTCGGGCGTCCGGCGGCCACAGCTCCGTCGTCGTGGTGCCGGTCCGCCGGTCGAGGAGCAGCGTACGTCGGCCTATGTCGGCGAGCCGGACCGACCGGCGCCTGGCCATGGCGTCGTCGGCGGCCATGGCGCACAGGCGGCGTTCGAGGCCGACGATGGCCGAGTCGAAGCGGCGGTCGTCCAACGGCCTGCGCAGTACGGCGAGTTCGCAGGCGCCTTCCGCCAGCCCGGCGGTGGCGGAGTTGACGCGGACGAGCTGCAGCTCCGTCTCGGGGCGCGCCTCGCCCCAGCGGCGCTGAAAGGCCAGCGTGTGGCGGCCGAGCGCCGACCAGGCGTAGCCGATGCGCAGATGGGTGTGGCCCGACGTGGCCTCCCGGACCAGCGCGTCCATCTCGGCGAGCACCCGCCGCGCGTGGGAGACGACGCGCAGCCCCGTCGCCGTGGGCGTCACCTCACGCGAGGTACGCCGCAGCAGCCGCACCCCCAATCCGCGTTCCAGCGAGGCCAGTGTGCGGGACACGGCCGCCTGCGAGACGCCGAGCGCGATGGCGGCGTCGGTGAAGCTGCCCTCGTCGACGATCGCGACGAGACAGCGCAGCTGCCGCAGCTCCGTCTTGTCCATACGCCCAGCGTATAGATAGGGACCCTCATGCATTATGTGGAATCGGCGGGCCCCCGCACGATCGGCGCATGCACGCAGCCTCCGCACGCACTGCCGCATCTGCCGCCGCCGCGCACCACTCCGATCCCGCCGACCCCGCGGGCTCCGCTGCCTCCGGTCCGGGCGCCGGCGGTGGGCGCCTGGCCGGAGTGGTCACCATGGCCGCCAGCGGCCTGTCCAACCAGGTCGGTGCCGCGGTCGGCTCGCTCGCCTTCCCCGTGCTGGGCCCGATCGGCGTCGTCGCGGTACGCCAGTACGTCGCCGCGCTCGTCCTGCTGGCCGTCGGCCGGCCCCGGCTGCGCGCCTTCACCTGGCGGCAGTGGTGGCCGGTCCTGCTGCTGGCGGTGGTGTTCGGCACGATGAACCTGTCTCTGTACAGCGCCATCGACCGCATCGGCCTGGGGCTGGCGGTGACCCTGGAGTTCCTCGGGCCGGTGACCATCGCCCTGGCCGCCTCGCGGCGCCGCGTGGACGCGTGCTGCGCGCTGGTCGCCGTGGCGGGCGTCGTCGTGCTGATGCGCCCGCGCCCGTCCGCCGACTACCTCGGAATGGGCCTCGGACTGCTGGCCGCCGCCTGCTGGGCGTCGTACATCCTGCTCAACCGTACGGTCGGCCGCCGCATCCCCGGTGCGCAGGGATCGGCGGCCGCGGCCGGACTCTCAGCGCTGATGTTCCTGCCGGTCGGGATCGTCATCGCCGTACGGCATCCGCCGACCACGGGAGCGATGGGCTACGCCGTGGTCGCCGGTGTCCTCTCCTCAGCCGTGCCGTACCTCGCGGACCTCGTCACCCTCCGCCGCGTACCGGCCCAGCTCTTCGGCCTCTTCATGAGCGTCAATCCCGTACTGGCCGCGGTGGTCGGCCTGCTCCTCCTCGACCAGCACCTGGGCTGGACGGAGGCGGCCGGCATCGCCGCCATCGTCGCCGCCAATACGTGCGCCCTCTTCACGCGGAGCCGACGCCGTACGGGACGCGCCGGGGAGCAGCCCGCGCTCCCGTGAGGTGAGGCCTTCCCGTGAGGTGCGGTCGGGAAGCCGGAAGGCCATGACGACGGGCACGACGAACACCGCGAGCAGTACATGGAATACGGTCGGCAGTCCGCTCGTGTCGGCGAGCCGGCCGAACGCGGGGGAGCAGAGGCCGCCCGCCGCCATCGCCAGCCCCAGGGTCAGCCCGCTGGCCGTGCCGGGGCGGTGCGGCAGGTAGTCCTGGGCGAGCGTGACGTGCGCGGCGAACGGCAGGAACATCGCCACGCCGAACACCGCGGTACTCAGCACGAGTACGGGGAACGTCGGTGCCCAGGCGATGCCCGCCAGGGCGGGGAGCGCCACGAGGTAGCCGGCCCGCAGCGAGGACCTGCGGCCGTACCGGTCACCCACCCAGCCGCCCAGCAGCGTGCCGACCGCGCCGGCCGCGGTGTATGCGGTGAGCACGGCGGCCCCCGCCGCCGCCGACTGGTGCAGGTCCCGCTGGGCGTGCAGCGACACCATCGACGTGACCGTGACGTACGGGATGGACCAGCCGACGATGACGGCCACCAGGCGGGTGAAGGAGCGCCAGTCGTCCGTCCGCCGGTCCTCGCCCGTCCCCGGCACCGCCGTCGCGCCGATCGCCTGCGGGGCCGCAGCGGCGTGCCCCCGCCACCGTGTCCAGGGGCCCTTGAGGGCCCACAGTACGGCCATGACCAGGGCGGGGACCGCCAGCAGGAAGCTCCCGGAGAAGCCCGCCGAGCCGATGACGAGGGTGACCAGCGCCGGCGCGAGGGCGCCGCCGATCGTCCCGCCGACCGAGAAGACGCTCATGGCCCGCTGCGACGATCCGCCGGCGGCCCGGGCCTGACTGGTCGCGGGCGGGTGGTAGGCCGCGATGCCGATCCCTGCCAGCGCCACACACAACCAGGTGAGCAGGTAGCTCCCGGACAGCCCTGCCGCGGCCACGCCCAGCGCCGCCGTGCCGAAGCCGGCCGGCACCAGCCACGGCCGCGGCCTGCGGTCGGAGACCACGCCGAACAGCGGCTGGAACAGGCTGGAGATGCCGCTCGCCGCGAACGCCAGGCCGGAGACCGCCGCGTAGCTGTAGTGCCGCTGCGACATCAGGAAGGGCAGCATCGCGGGGATCGCGCCCTGGTAGAGGTCGTTGACCAGGTGCGTACCGGCCAGGAAGCCGAGTTGTCCCTTCTTCATCGGGCGCCATCCGAGCACTCGGCGCGGTTGACGGCGGCCATGACGGCCTGCACCGATGCGGTCAGCAGGGAGGTGTCCCAGCCGGCGCCCCAGCGGGTGACGCCGTTGACGCGGCACTCGGCGTAGGCGATGGCGTGGCTGCCCGGACCCGTCGTGGTGGCGTGTTCGGCGTACTGGATGATGTCGACCGTGCGCCCGGCCGTGCGGAGGGCGTCGGCGAAGGCCGACAGCGGACCGTTCCCGGCGCCCCGGCAGTGCCGTTCCTCGTCGTCGATGCGGAGCGCACAGGAGAAGTGGTGCTCACCGGGACCGGCTTCGGTCGCGCTCCAGGAGATCAGCTCGACCGGGCCGCCCTGGCCGCCATGACCGCCCCGGCCCGGCGCGATGTACGTCGCGTGGAAGAGGTCCCACAGGTCCTTGTGCGACAGCTCCTGACCGCCCGCGTCCGTGGTCCGCTGCACCGTCCGGGAGAAATCCGGGCGCATCGTCGTGGGCAGCTCCAGACCGTGGTGGGTGTGCAGCAGGTGGGCCACGCCGCCCTTGCCGGACTGGGAGTTGATGCGGATGACCTCCTCGTACGTACGGCCGATGTCACCCGGGTCGATGGGCAGATACGGCACCGCCCACGCGACCTCTTCCGCGGGCACGCCCCGCTCGGCCGCCTGCTTGGCGTGCTGGGCGAGGCCCTTGGCGATGGCGTCCTGGTGCGTACCGGAGAAGGCGGTGTGCACCAGGTCGCCGCCGTAGGGGTGGCGCGGGTGTACCGGCAGCCGGGTGCAGTGCTCCACCGTCTCGCGCACGGCGTCGATGTCGGAGAAGTCGACCATCGGATTCACGCCCTGCGCATACAGGTTCATGGCCAGGGTGACGAGGTCGACGTTGCCGGTCCGCTCGCCGTTGCCGAACAGGCAGCCCTCCACCCGCTGCGCCCCCGCCAGCACGGCGAGTTCGGCGCAGGCGACACCGGTACCGCGGTCGTTGTGCGGGTGCACGGACAGGATCACCGACCCGCGCCGCGCCAGATGACGGTCCATGTACTCGATCTGGTCCGCGTACACGTTGGGAGTCGCCACCTCCACCGTCGCCGGCAGATTGTGGATCACCGGCCGGTCGGGGCACGCGTCCCACAGCTCGGTCAGGCCGTTGCAGACCTCCAGGACGAAGTCCGGCTCGGTGAGGTTGAAGACCTCGGGGGAGAACTCGAACCGGATGTCGGCGCCCGGCTGTTCTTCGGTGCGCCGCATCAGATAGGTGGCGGCGTCCCGGATCAGCGCGTGCACCTCGGCGCGGGACCGTCCCAGTACCACGTCGCGCCACGTGGGCGCGGTGGCCGTGTAGAGGTGCACGACGGTGCGCGGCAGACCTTCGATCGAGGCGATGGTCCGGTCGATGAGGTCGTGGCGGGCCGCCGTGAAGACGGCGACGGTCACGTCCTCGGGCACGGCACCACTGGTGGCCAGGTGGCGTACGAAGTCGAAGTCGGTCCGGCTCGCGGAGGGGTAGCCGACCTCGATCTCCTTGAACCCCATGGCGACCAGCAGGTCGAACATCCGGCGCTTGCGCGCGGTGTCCATCGGCTCGGCCAGCGCCTGGTTGCCGTCGCGCAGGTCGACGGGCACCCACAGTGGGGCCCGCTCGACGCGGCGGGACGGCCAGGTGCGGTCCGTGAGGGGCAGCGCGACCCGGTCGTGCACGGGCTGATACCGGCGATGCGGCATCGCGCTCGGCCGCTGGGGATTCCACGCCGGCGCATCCGCCGGGACAGCACCGGACGGGGTGCGCAGCGTGGGGAACTTCGTGGTCTCGCGGATCGGGCGGGGATCGCGGGTCTCGCTGGGAGCCATGTGGCGGTACTTCTTTCCCTCGGCCATCGGTGATGACCGGCGCAGCCCGGAACCCCGCTGCGGGGTGCCGGTCGGATCAGGCCCCGCAGCGGCGGCCGAGAAGAAGAAGCTCGCGCAGCGACATGCCGGGTACCGTAGCCGCAAACAACTCCTCAGACAACCTGAGGTGTGGCGAGGAAGTGGGTCCCGAGTGTGGTCAGGAGCCTGCGACGACCGGCCGAGTAAGCTGTCCGGGAACTCTTGTCGGACAACCTGAGAGGTGATGGCGGGTATGCCGCTCGGTGCCCTCCGCCGCAGTCCCCTGGTCGAACAGGCCACCCAGCACCTGCGCGTCCAGATCACCGAAGGGCAGTGGCCGGTCGGCACGAAGCTCCCCGCCGAAACCGCCCTGGCCAAGACCCTCGGCGTGGGCCGCTCCACCGTGCGCGAGGCGTTGCGCGCGCTGGCCGGGGCCGGCCTGCTGGAGGCGCGGCAGGGGGCCGGCGTCTTCGTCATCGCCACGGAGCCGGACGAGGACTGGCCGACCCGGCTGCGCCGCGCCGCGGTGACCGATGTCTACGAGGTCCGCATGCTCGTCGAGGTGCAGGCCGCGCGCCTGGCGGCGGAGCGCCGTACGGAAGCGGACCTCGCCGCCCTGCGGACGGCGCTGGAGGCCCGTCGTGCCGCTGCCGCCGGTGCGGACGCGGCCTTCGTCGACGCGGACATCGCGCTGCACGCCGCAGTCGTCGCCGGCGCACACAATCCCGTACTCAGCGACCTGTTCGCCGAATTCGTCCCCGCGCTGCGCAACGGGCTGATCGACCTGCTGGACATGGTCGGCCTGCGGACGGACGAGCCGAACCACGGGGACGAGTCACACGCCGCGCTGGTGCGGGCCGTCGAGCGCGGCGACGGCGACGCCGCGGCACGCACCCTCCAGGCCGAGCTGGAACAGACCCTCGCGCGCCTCCACCGCCTGTAAGCGCTGCACGAAGCGTCAGGACGCCAGCGCCTTGAGTACTTCGTTCAGCACCGTGGCGTTGTACGGCATGCTCGCGTGCGGGGTGTGGTCGTCCGGGGCGATGTCCTGCAGGACGATGTTCTTGACGTAGTGGCCCTCGGTCTCCGCGAGCGCACAGGAGGTGTACGGGGTGACCACGTCGTCGTACTTGGTGGCGATGACCGTGTAGCGCACGCCCTCCGCGGTCTCGCCCAGGTCGGCGAGCTCCCGCTGGAACGGGTGGTCCTTCTGGAGCTG
Organism: Streptomyces sp. NPDC026301; assembly: GCF_055567935.1. Classification (NCBI taxonomy): domain Bacteria; kingdom Bacillati; phylum Actinomycetota; class Actinomycetes; order Kitasatosporales; family Streptomycetaceae; genus Streptomyces; species Streptomyces sp. NPDC026301. Next base: position 111,846 of record NZ_JBVHPN010000004.1, read on the forward strand.
CGGCCAGGCGGGCACGGTCACTTGGACGGCGCCCTGCTCGACCAGTTCCTTCGCGCCCGGGATCTGGCGGGCGAGATTCATCAGGCCCTGGGCCGTGATGCCGTGGTTGCTGGGGGAGAGCCCGACGAAGTTGTGCACCTTGGGCGCGCCACCGAGTGCGCTCAGGTAGTAGCGCGGCATCATGCCGCCCTGCGAGAAGCCGACCATGTCCACCTGTTGTGCGCCGGTGCGCTGCAGAACCTCGTCGACGAATTTCCCGAGCTGTTTGGCGGATTCCTTGATGTCGCCGAGCCCGAAGAGCACCGGGTTGAGGTGCTGGCCGTAATCCGGGCGGAAGATCCGGTAGCCGTTCTGCCGCAGCAGCGGGGCGGCCTTCGTCCAGGTGTAGCCGCGGTTGCCGAAGGTGCCGTGTACGAGCACCACCGGGCGGGGGTGTTCCTCGGTCAGCGGGAGGTCCCAGTCGTCCTCACCCGCTTTTACGTCGACGGTGGCGATGAGCTGCCCCTCGGCGGCCTGCGCGAGTCCGCTCACGCGGTGCGGGGCCTCGGTGAGGTCCGTTGTGACGTCGTCCGTGTTGAGCCCGGGGATTTTCCGATTCGGATCCGGGAAAATCATGGCGAATTCCTTTCCCGCAGGAAGGAGCCTGCGGATTTCCGTGATGTCGGTGCCGGTGCCGGTGCCGGTGCCGGTGCCGGTGCCGGTGTCGTCGCATATCGCGCGGCCGCGGCACGCAGCAGTCGTACGTACGGACTCCACCTGACCGGGCGGGCCACCCGGCCGGTGAGTGCACGCTCGGCGCAGTCCAGGCAGTGCTCGAACGCCGCGTCGTGCAGGGGCCGGAAGAACAGCGGCCAGCCGAGCCAGCGGATTCCGCGGGGACGGAGGACCAGGGTGTTGCGCAGGACCGTGCGGCCCCGGCCGTGCGGCTCGACGCTGAATTCGTGGAAGCCGTGAAAGTCCTTAGGCCCGGTGAAGGCGAAACGCACCCATCGGCCCGGCACGTAATGGCTCACCACGTACCGGACAGGGCCGTGACCGCCCCGTACTCCGACGGCCAGCGGGCCGGCGAAACGTACGGGAGGCCAATCCGGCGGCCAGAGCCGGTCGTTCTCGCTGCCGAGGGAGTCGAGCAGAGCGCCGACGGCCTCCGGCGGAGCGGGGAGCGAGCGTTCGTGGACATTCAGCACGGCGATCACGGGTTCTCCCTTCGGCCGTCCCGCACGGTGAGGTCCGCCGGTGGAGTCTTTTACGGGGGATTACGGCGCGGGAAAAGCGGAGCCCCGTCACGTTCACACCTATTGGGGATACGCCTTGGCGTGCCGACAGGGTCGCCGGAACCCGGAGCGTAAGGAGAGATGAGACCGGCGACCGGCGCGGTGGACAGGCGAGGGGGACAGGGGCAATGGGGGTTCCGCAGGAGGTCTTTCCGGACGCGTGGCGCCCGCTGCTCGCACAGCCGGCCCTGGCGAAGCTGCGCGAGCAGCCCCTCGTGGACGAGGCGCTGAGGGAACTGCACCGGCTCCTGCCGCCCCGCCTCGCGCTGCACTCGTTGCGGACGTTCCTGCTGGCCGACGCGTACGCGTCGGCCCGGGGGACCGGGTACGACCGCGTGGGGCTGCTCGCCGCCGCGGCGTTCCACGACGCCGGGCTGACCGGGAGTGCGCCGCGGGTGCGCGGTGGATTCCCGGCCCGTTCGGCGGCGCTGCTCGACCGCTTCCTCGCCGAGCACGAGGTGGCGGACGCGCGGCGCCGGGCCCTGACCGGCGCGGTGCGCCGGCACATGCGGCCGTTCCCCGCTCGGGACGCCGGCCCCGAGGCGCTGTTGCTGCACTTCGGGGCCTGGCTGGACGTCACCGGGCGGGGCTGCCGCCGGCTGCCGGGCGAACGGCGGCGACTGGCCGAACTGGCGCCGACCCCCTGGTTCGCCGTCTCCTTCTCCGCCCGGGTGGCCACCTGCGGGCTGCGCCGGGTGCTGCCGGCCCCTTCGGGCGCTGCCCGCTGAATGCCGGACGTACCACTCGTTTCCCCGTCCCGAAAGGACCGTGAAGATGCAGGAAGACCAGCGTGTGTTTGATGTCGGCATTGTGGGGGGCGGCATCGGCGGGACGATGCTGGCGGCGATCCTCGCCCGCCACGGCGTACGCGTACTGCTGCTGGAAGGAAGCGGCCACCCGCGGTTCGCCATCGGCGAGTCCACGGTGCCGGAGACCACATTCGGGCTGCGCGTCCTGGCGCGCCGCTATGACGTCCCGGAGATCGAACATCTGGCGACCAATGGAGCGCTGCGGCACCACGTTTCGTCGAACTGTGGCGTCAAGCGCAATTTCAGCTTCGTCTACCACCGCGAAGGCGAGCCCACCCGGCCCAAGGAATGCACGCAATACCCGACATGGGGGCCGCCGCTCGGGCCCGACTCGCACTACTTCCGGCAGGACGTGGACGCCTACATGTTCCACGTCGCCGTTTCCTACGGCGCGACCGCCTACACCCACACCGTCGTCGACGACGTGAAGTTCGACGACGGCGGCGCCACCATCGTCACCCGGGAAAGGGGCGACTTCCAGGCGTCGTACGTGGTCGACGCCGGCGGCATGCGGGCCGTTCTCCCCGAACGCCTCGGGCTGCGGCAGGAGCCGCCGTACCGCACCCAGTCGCGCACGATCTTCACGCACATGGTGAACGTGCGTCCTTTTGACATCGTGGCGCCCGCGCGTGAACAGCACGAGATGCCCAGTCCGTTCAGCGAGGGCACGCTCCACCACCTCTTCGAGGGCGGCTGGATCTGGGTCATCCCCTTCGACAACCACGCGTCGAGCACGAGCGAGCTGTGCAGTGTCGGCATCAATCTCGATCTGGACCGGTATCCGCGGCCCGACGGCCTGTCGGCGGAGGAGGAATTCTGGCGGCACGTCCGGCGATTCCCGAGCGTGGCACGGCAGTTCGAGCACGCCCGTGCCGTGCGGCCGTACGTCTCCACCGACCGTACGCAATTCTCCTCGCAGGAGGTGGTCGGCGACCGCTGGTGCCTGCTGCCGCACGCCAGCGATTTCATCGACCCGCTCTTCTCCAGCGGGCTCGCGGTCACGGTGATGGCGCTCAACGCACTGGGGCACCGGCTCATCGAGGCGGTGCGGCAGGACGACTTCGACACCGCCCGGTTCGCGTATCTCCAGGAGTGGACCAAGCGGATGTTCCGCTTCTACGACGATCTGGTGTCCTGCAGCTACGTGTCCTTCGACGACTTCGAGCTGTGGAACGCCTGGAACCGCGTCTGGACCATCACCACGCTCTACGGCACGAACGCCCAGAACCAGACCGCCGTGGCCTTCGAGAAGACCCACGATCAGGGGGTCTTCGACGCGCTGGAGAAGGCGCCCTACCGGGGGCTCCAGGGCGTCGACAATCCATGGGTCGAGCAGCTCTTCCAGCACTCGCGCGACGCCGTACTGGCGTACCGCGCGGGCGAGCTGACGAAGGACGAGGCCATTGCGCGCATTTATGAACTGCTGCGGGAAAGCGGGCTGTGCCCCGCCGTGTGGGGCACCCTCGACCCCGAAGACCGCTGCCCGGCCGGCGTGTTCACTCTCTGGCCCCTGATGAAAATCCTGCTGTGGGGCAAATTCCGCTCGCCGCGGCACGTACGGGGCAAGTACTTCACCGGCGGCGCACGGCTCGTGGGCAAGGAGGCGGTGCAGAGCTACACCACCGAATTGCTGCGCAGCACCTCCCAAGTGCACCAGACCGTACGGGACATGTGGTTCAACTGGAACCGCGACTGGACGCGGCGGCCGGCTCCGCGCTCGGCGCCCGAGCCGCGCAACTGACCATTTCCTGCGAATACCGGAAGGGAGTTCATATGCCAAGCTGACAGTACCGCTCCAGGTCGCCCCAGGTGGCGCCCGCATGAGTGTCAGAAAATCGGACGGTGAATGAAAAATCATTCCTGCTCATGCGGAAGAGAGAAGTTCCGGTTTGTCGCCCCGGCGCCTCGGGTAGGAAATCCATACGGCCGAGAAAAGGAAATTCGACCGTGGTTTCCCCTGTTTGACCGAGAGGTAATGGGCCACGATTCCCATGGCGCAAAATACCGCTGGCCAATCACTCTCCGCGTGCTCCTGGGAAGAGCTTTTGCAGCATCGGGACCGTCTTATGCGATTGGTTCGCCGAAGACTGCCGAGTGCCCAGGACGCCGAGGACTGCGTACAAGAGACCATGGCGCGCGCGGCGGCCCACTCCGCATTGGACAGAAATCGGCTGGGCCCCTTTCTGACATCCGTCGCGCTCCGCCTCTGCATCGACTTCTACCGGGACGTGGAGCGCCGCAGGCGCCTGCTGCAGCGTGCGGCCATCCTGGACGAGCCCTGGACGACCGAGGAGGACGTCTGTGACGAGGACTTCGGCAGATGGCTGCTGGCGCAGGTCCGCCAGCTGCGCGGCCGGGAGCAGGAGGTAATACTCGCGCGCGCCGCCGGTATCTCCACGGCGGAATTCGCCCGGCGGCACAACATCTCCATCAAGGCTGCGGAAGGCGCTTTCACCAGAGGGCGCGCGCGGCTTCGAACGGCCTGCGCGAAGGCCCTGGAAGGCCGGGCGACATGACTTTTCGCGATAACCCTGCGCTCCGGACCGAAATCCCGCTCCGGACAGAAATCCCTGTGTGCACGGTGGCGCAGCGCCGTGCACGATCACGCGGCATCACGAACGAAAGGAACTCCGCTCATGTCGAGCAACAAGAACATGCAGGACATCTTCAAGGACCTGGCGGGCGATATGGCCGACAGCGGCAAGCAGGCGTTCGACGACATCCTCAACCGGCCGGGAAAGAAGTCCGACTCCGACAACCCCGTACAGACCCTGGCCGGGCTGCCCGGGAACGCGCTGGGCGCCCTCTCCGGCGCCGTCAACCCGGCCGCCGCGCTCGCGGGCGCGGCCGGCCCCCTGGGTGCGGTGGCGGATGCGGCGGGCAACCCGCTGAAGGCGCTCACCGACGCCGCGGGCGGCGCGGCAGGTGCCGCCAACCCGCTCGCGGGCCTCGCCGGTGCCGCCGGTAATCCGCTGGCGGCACTCCAGGGCGTCGGCGGCAATCCGCTGGCCGCACTCGGGGGCGCCGGCAATCCGCTGGCCGCACTCGGCGGGGCCGCCAACCCGCTCGCCGCGCTCGGCGGTGCGGCAGGCGCGCTCGGCGGCCTCGGGCAGCTGGCCGGCGGCGCCGGGCACGCCGCCGGCGGCGTGGGCGACCTGCTCACGTCGCTCTCCACGCTGCCGAACCAGCTCACCCAGCTGCTCGAAATGCTGCCCAAGCTGATGCAGGCGCTGCAGAGCCAGGCCGGCGGTGCGCTGCAGAGCCAGGGCGGCGGCCAGCCGGCACCCCAGAGCTGACCCGCCCGCCCATCCGTCCCGCTCGGCCGGTCGTGCCGAGCACACCGGCTGTTGGCCCTCGTACACAGTCGACCGAGGAGGAACACACACGGTGGCGTCTGTAGTCGGTGACCGGTTGCGTCTCGTGGTCAAGGTCCTGGGAAACCTCGTCGCCGACGAGGTCGGACAGGCCACCAAGAGGCGCCGCCGGTCGAAACGGGACGAACGGTCCCCGGCGGAGGCCGACGCGGCCTCCGCCGGATCCGAGGACCGGCGCGCCAAAGCGGTGCGCCACGCGTTGGAGAGCCTCGGCCCCTTCTACGTGAAGCTCGGCCAGATCCTCTCGACGCGGCCCGACATGGTGCCCGAGTCGATCAGGGACGAGCTGCAGAACCTGCACGACCAGGTCGACGTCCAGCCGTTCTCCGTCTTCGAGCCCGTGCTGGCGCGGGACCTCGGCCCGGACTGGAAGCTGCGGTTCGACGACATCGACACCACCGCCCCGCTCGGCGCGGCGTCGCTCGCCCAGGTCTACCGGGTCACGCTGCCCGGCGGCCGGCCGGCCGTGGTCAAGATCCAGCGGCCCGGCATCCGCGAGGGTGTCCTCGCGGACATGGCCCTGATGCGCCGGGCCGCCAAAATCGTGGCCCGGGTCGCGCCCCGGTTCAACGAGGTCATCGACACCGAGGCGATGCTCGGCTCCGTCTTCGACGCGATGGAGCCGGAGCTCGACTTCACCGGCGAGGCGCGCAACATGGACGAGGCCCGCCAGCACATCCGGCGGTTCCGCACGCTGGAAGTACCCAGGGTGATGCACGCCGGCCCCAGGGTCCTCGTCCAGTCGCTGGCCCCCGGCTCCTCGGTACGGCACATCGACCGCGCGCACTTCAGCGACGACGAACGCATCGAGATCGGCAAGGACCTGCTGCGGTTCATGTACCACGGGTACTTCGTCCACCGGATGTTCCACGCGGACCCGCACGCGGGCAACGTCTTCGCCGTGCCCGGCGGCCCCGCGACCCTGATCGACTGGGGCATGGTCGGCCGCCTCGACCGGCGTACCAGCCTCCAACTGCTCCCGCTCTTCATGACGTTGGCCCAGAACGACGGCGTCGGGCTCGCCCACCACTGGGCCGAGATGGGCCGCATGACGGCGTGGTCCAACATGCCGGCCTTCACCGCCGACATGGCGGCGTTCGTGCCCAAGGTCTCCCATCTCTCGCTGGACGACCTGAACTTCGGCGTCTCGCTCACCACCGTCCTCGCCAAGGCCACCAAGCGGGGCATCGGCTCGCCGCCGGCCGTCTCGCTGCTCGGCAAGTCGTTCGCCAACCTCGATGGCTCGGTGCGGTGTCTCGCCCCCGAGATCACGCTGCCGGAGGTGTTCAAGGGCGAGGTGCCCAAGATCCTGCTCGCGCTGGGCCGCGAGTTCCTCGGCGGCAGCCAGTTCGCCCGCAACTCCATGGAAATGCTGCTCGCCGCGGTCACCAGCCCCGAGCAGGTACGCGGCGTACTCGCCGACATCGCCAACCGCCAGTTCGCCCTGAACGTCCACGAGCCACGCACCACCGCCGCCATGGGCGGCCAGCGCACCACCCGCCCGTCGGGCGGCCTGCTGGCGCTGGGCGCCCTGGCGCTGCTGCTCGGCCATCGCCGCGCCCGCTGACCTCGGGCGCGCGGCCGTCATCCACCCCCACGACACGGAGGTTCCCCATGCCGGACACCGCAGGACCGCAGTCCACCTCGCCACCGGGCGCCACGCTTCCGGACGGGCTCTCGCCGGTCGCGCTCTGGACGGCGGCCGCGCACGCCGCGGAGTGCGAGCGGGCCGCGCCGTACGTACGCGACCCGCTCGCCGCCGAGTTCCTCGACGCGGCGGGCTTTCGCGGCGGGCCTCCCGGCGAGGGCCTGCTGCAGCGGCTGCTGCCCGACTGGGCGGTGGTGCGCACCCGCTTCTTCGACGACTACCTCAACGCGGCGACCCGTTCGGGCTGCCGTCAGGTGGTACTGCTCGGCGCCGGCCTCGACGCGCGCGCCCACCGCCTCGACTGGCCGACCGGAGTACACCTCTTCGAGGTCGAGCACCCCGCCGTACTGGACTTCAAGGAACGCGTACTGGCTGACCGGCGCCCCTCCTGCGGACGCCGCACCGCCGTCGGCGCGGACCCGGCCGGGGCCTGGGGCGGGGACCTGGTCGCCGCCGGGTTCGACCCGCGAAAACCCACCGCCTGGCTCGCCGAGACGCTGCTGTACCACCTCCCGCCGGAGACGGTGGAGTCGATCGTCGGCACGATGACGGAACTCTCCGCGCCCGGCAGCGCCTTCGCGGCCGAGTGCGTCAACGCCTCCGCCACCTCGTCGACCTTCGTGGCGCCCTTCCTGGACGCCCTCGCCGGCACCGGGCTCGGCTGGCGCTGGCAATTGGTCGAGCCGGAACGCTGGTGGACGCGGCACGGCTGGGACGCCCAGGCCGCCGACCTGTTCACGCTGCCATACGTGATGCAGCGCCTCTCCCCGTACCTGCCGATCCTCACCGCGGGCGCCGCGAAGTGCGTCTTCCTGATGACCGGGACGCTCGGCGACGGACCGGGCGACTGAACACGGCACACCGCATACGGGAGCCCCGGACACCGTGTCCGGGGCTCTCCGCCTGTGGGCCAGTGCAGTGCACCTTCCGGCCTGGCTCAACCGGACGGCGCGACCGGGGACCACACGCCCATCCACTGCTCGGCGCCCCACGCCTCGTACCGTTGCACCTCGGCGAACCCCAGCTTCGCCGCGAGACGCATCGAACGGTCGTTGGCGGTCTGGGTGCAGAGCACCACCGGCTCGCCGGGAAGCGCGTCGGCGAACCAGTCGAGTACCGCCGCGCACGCCTCGGCGGCGTACCCGTGCCCCCATGCCTCCGGCAGGAGCAGGTAGCCGAGTTCGGCCTCTCCGGCATCGGGACGGACACGGCTCCGACGCTCCGCGTCGCGGCGGTTGAGCTCGATGGTGCCGATCATCGCTCCGTCGAGCTCGATCACGAAAAGGCCGGGGCGCCGCCCGGGCACCTCAGGCATTGCACGTTCGAGCTCATCACACGGTCGAGGCCCACCGACGTAGGTGCCCACCTCTGGTGAGGCGAACAGCTCGATGAACGCCGCACGGTCCCGGGCCTCGGACTCGCGGAGCACGAGCCGTTCGGTCCGTATCGGGGCGGGTGGCCAGGCGCCGGGTCCGAGTTCGGTCATGGCGGGCAACCTATCGCGCGCTCGTACGAAAGAGACGCCCTACGCCCGCTCCAGCTCCAGCAGTGCCGCGAGCCACAGGTCCGGGAGTTCGTCGGCGGTCGGGAGGGCGTCGTCGTGTACGACGGTCAGGCAGGCGGTGTCGTGCTGGCTGGTCAGCGTCGTCAGGCAGCGGATGCCGGCCGCCAGGTCGGCGAAGACGGCGGTGCGGCGGGAGGCGGCGCCGCGGTGGACGAGGGCGTTGCCGAAGTTCACGCTGCTCGTCGGGGCACCGATCACCTCGCCGTTGACCATCCGCATGCCGACCCGGGCACCGATCGCGCGCGGGGTGGCCGCCATCAGCAGGCGGATGGCGTCGCGCTGCCGGGTGCGGCGCAGGCGGCCGGTGTCCGCGATGACTCGGGCCAGAGCGCGATGTGGTGACGGCTCGTCACAAGGCAGCAGCAGCCGGGCGGTCACCATCCGGTTGCCGGGGGCGTACTCCTCGCCCGGCGCCCGGACCGACATCGGCACCGCCACCGGCAGCGGCGGATGGAGCGAACCGGTGCCCTTCATGTGCCAGGCGTGTACGGCGTGGGAGAGCGCGGCGAGGTACACGTCGTTGACCGTGCCGCCGTACGCCCGGCCGATCGCGCGCAGCCGCGCCAGCGGCGTGTCCGCGTGGCACACGCTGGTGCGGCCGCTGCCCGGCACGCTGAAGGCCGGCTGGGCGCCGGGCGGGCGGAAGGCGGCGGCCACGTCGCCGAAGGCACCGGCGAGCCCCTTGGCGGTGGGCCACGCGCGGCGCTGCGGTACCAGCCCGCCGCCCTCGGGATTGTCGTCGAGGAGGGCCCGGACGGTATGGGCGGCGCCCACCCCGTCCTGGAGAGTGTGGTCGGTGCGGTAACACAGGGTGTAGCTGCCCGTCGGCCCGTGGATCAGCCAGACTTCCCAGGGCGGCCGGCCGCCCGCGCTCATCGGGCTGGACAGCATCAGCCGACCGGCCACCGACCCGTCGGCGTCGTCGGGCAGCCATGCCTCGTGGACGTGCTGCTCCACGGAGATCCGGTCGACGCGCTGGAGCGTCTTGCGGTCGCGGACGATGCGGTAGCGCAACGCCGGGATGCGGTCGGCGCGTTCGGCAACGCGCGCGCGTACGGCGTCCAGCGTCGGCGGCCGCCCGCCGAAGCCGAACATGAAGCTGAGTGGCAACGGCCGGCCGTCCATGGCCCGGTGATAGGCGGCATCCGCCGTCCCCATGGGCAGGGACGGCAGCAGGGCCCCGTCGGTGCCGGGGTGTGGTCGCATCGTGAACTCCCTGTCGGGGTGGGGATGACTTGGATATGCGGGGGGAGGGGGCCGAACCCCGGCGGTGGTCAGCACGCTCGTCGTGGCCGGGGGCCCCGGTACGGCGCTCAGCACGCCCGTCGTGCGGCCCTGCCGAGCGTGTCCACGTAGGCCCGCAGCAGGGGGCGGCCGGCCCCGTGGACGGGCAGCCGCGGCGCTCTCGACCGGTGCCACGGCAGCGGTCCGCCCGGGCCCGGATCGCCGAGCAGGGCCCCGGCCACGTACGCGCCGTGCGCCACGGACAGCGCCAGGCCGTGCCCGCAGCAGCCGCCGATGTACCAGACGTCGGGGCAGCCGGGGACCCGGCCGACCACCGGCAGGCCGTCCCCGGTCATGCCGATGCGCCCTGACCAGCGGTGGGTGACCGGCACCCCGGACAGCTCCGGGTGCAGCGACCCCACCCACCGCTCCAGCCAGGCCCAGGCCCGCTCGCGGACGGACTGAACCCGCCGCGCGCCGAGCCCGTCCGGAGCCAGGGCCGTACCGCCGCCCGCCACCAGCCCGCCGTCCGGGAGCAGCCGGAAGTACGGCGCCATCGGTACCGCGTCCACCACCGAGCACCCCGCACGGCCGCCCAGCGTTTCGTACGCCGTCGGGCTCAGGGGAGCGGTGGCGACGGCGTACACCTCCAGCGGGAGGACCGTGCCGACCGGCAGGTCCAGCGCCCCCGCGGCGGAGTTGACGGCCAGTACCGCCTGCCCGGCGTGCACGCTGCCGTGCGGGAAGAGCAGCTCGGGGCCGATCAGGTCCCCGGCGCGCGCCGACCGCAGCGGACTGTCCCCGTAGAACCGCACGCCCTTGGCGGCGCAGGCGCGGGCGAGGGCGCGGGTCAGCGCGGCCGGGTCGAGCGTGGCCGCGGGGCGGTGGAGCAGCCCCGCGCTGTAAGCCACGCCCACCCGGGCGCGGATCGCGCCCTGGGTGAGCACCGGCACGTCCAGGCCCAGCGCCCGGTACGCCTTGGCCTGCCGGGCGAGGGACACCAGGCCGGCGGGCGCGCGGGTCGCCATGAGCTGCTCGCCGGGCCGCAGCCCGCACTGCACGTCGAGCCGCGCGCACAGGTCCAGTACCTGATCCACCGCTTCGACGCTCGCCTGGTGCATACGGCGTGCGGTCGACCGGCCGAAGCGGCGCAGCGCCTGATCGACCGGCGGCCCCGCCCTCGGGCCCAGCAGACCGGTGCCCCGCCCGCTGGCCCCGGCGGCGGGCTGTTCCGCGTCGACCACGACGACGGTGAGCCCGGGCGCCCGGTCCGCGAGGTGATAGGCGCAGGCCAGCCCCGCGAGACCGGCCCCGACCACGGCCACGTCCGCCGTGACCACGCCGCGGAGCCGGGGGAGTGGTGGCAGCTCGGTGCCCGGCGCTCCGCGGTCCGCCGGCTCCCAGCAGGGCGTACCGGCCGGCGGCCGGCTCACCCGGCGCCGTCCGCCGCGGGCGCCCCGGCGAGGGACCGGAACCCCCGGTCGTGCCAGAGCAGCGGCCGCCCCGCGCCCACGTGCACGGCCGCCACCCGCCCGACGACCAGGTGGTGGTCGCCGTACCGGCGCACGTCCTCCACCAGACACACCGACCAGGCCAGGGACTTGGTGAACACCGGGACACCGAGCACGTCACAGGTGTCCGTACCGGCGAACCGCTGCGCCGCCGGAGTCGTCGGGCTCGCGAACCGGGCCGCCAGGTCGCGCTGTTCCTCCCGCAGCAGGTGGACCGCGAAGGCGCCGAAGGCGCGGACCGCGCCGAGCGTACGGGAGCCGTCGCGCAGGCAGGCCAGCAGCAGCGGTGGCCGGGCCGACACCGAAGTGGCGGCCGAGACGGTCATGCCGAGCGGGCCGTCCTCGCCCCTGGCCGTCACGACGGTCACCCCGGAGGCCAGCTTGGCGTACAGGGCCAGGCAGCGGGCGGCACCGGGGCCGGGCTCCTCGCGCAGCGGGTCCCACCGCGCACCGGCCGGTTCGTCGTCGCCCGCCCAGGGCCGCGGCACGCGTGCGGGGGCGGCGGTCGCCGCCTGCTCAGCCACGGGCCGCAGCCGCGCAGTCATCGAGCACCTCCGCGTCGACCAGGCCCGCGAGGATGCGGGCGATGTTGGTACGCAACGTGGACTCGGCCACCGGGTCGAGGATCTCCGCCAGGGTCGGGATGCCGAGGTCGAAGGAGGCGGTGAAGACGATCAGGGTGCCGTCGTCGGAGGCAGCACAACGCCAACTCCCTTCGAAGGTCTGGAAGTCGCCCTCGGTCTGCTCGAAGGTGAGGGTGAGCGTCTTCGGCGAGAACGTGTCCCGCTCCTGCCACCTCATCAGACCGCCGCGGAAGGAGACGACCCATTCCGAGACCACCGAGCCGTCGGGCAGCGGGGGCCCCACGTTGACCTCCCGTACGGTGTCGGTGAGTTCGGGGTACCGGCGGAAATCGGTGATCCTGTGGTAGGCGTCGGCCGGTGCCAGGCCGCGGGCGAGCGCGTGCAGGGATACATGGCGCATGGGTGTATCGCGTTCCTTTCCGTACGGGAGATCAGCCGGCCATCCGGGCCGCTGCGGTGTTCAGGGCCTCGGCGAGGGCGGTGAAGAACAGGTCGAGAGCGGCGCCGTCGACGAGCGCCGGCGGGGTCAGCCGCAGCACCCGGTTGGAGTTGAGGGAGTGGTTGACGAGCACGTCGTGCGCGATCAGTTCCAGCAGGAGTTCGCCGACCGCCCGCTCCTCGGCGAACTCGATGCCGATCAGCAGGCCCTTGCCGCGTACCTCACGGACCAGGCCGCCCTGATGAGGGGCGCACGCGGCACGGACCCCGGCGAGGATGCGCTCGCCGAGCGTCGCGGCGCGCGCCACGATCTGCTCCCGCTCCATCGTCTCGACGGTGGCGAGCGCGGCGGCGCAGGCGATCGGGGAGGCGCCGAAGGTGGAGGTGTGCAGGAACGGGTCGCGGCCGAACGGGGCGTACGCCTCCTCCGTGGCGGCCATCGCGGCGATCGGCACCACCCCGCCGCTGAGCCCCTTGCCCACCAGGAGCACGTCCGGGCGGACGTCCTCGGCGTCCACGCCCCACCACGTACCGAGCCGTCCCAGCCCCGTCTGGATCTCGTCCACGACGAGCAGCGCGCCGAACTCACGGCACAGCGCGGCCACTTCGGTCAGGTAGCCGGGCTCCGGGATGCGCACGCCGGCCTCGCCCTGCACCGGTTCCAGGATGACGCACGCCCGGTCGCGGCGGGCGGCCAGCGCCTGCTTGAGGTCGGCCGGGTCGCCGTGGGTGACCTGCGTGGTGTCCGGGAGCAGCGGTTCGAACGGCGCCTGGTACTTGGGGTTGGCTGTGACGCTGAGCGCGCCGAGCGTCTTGCCGTGGAAGCCGTGCCGGGTGGTGATGATCGCGTTGCGTCCGTGCGCGCGGGCCAGCTTGAGGGCGGCCTCGGTGGCCTCGGCGCCGGAGTTGACGAAGTGGACGTAGTCGAGCCCCGGCGGCGTGTGCGCGGCCAGGGCCTGGGCGGCGCGCGCCCCGACCGGTTCGAGGAAGACCCGGGTCGAGAGCGGGTGGGTGTCGATCTGGCGGTGCACGGCCTCGACGACGGCCGGGTGCCGGTGCCCGAGGATGAAGACGCCGTACCCGCCGAAGTCGAGGAACCGGCGACCGTCGTCCGCATACACCCAGGGGCCCTCTGACCGTACTTCGCCCATGCCGCCGAGCACCCAGCCCATGACCGCGCGGCCGGAGCCGACGTGCTTGCGGTACAGCTCGACGAGGTCGGAGCCGCGGGGCAGCGGCGCGGCAGGCGAGCCCTCCCGGGCCCGGGCCGCCGGTGCCGAGGGGGTCATGACGCCACCTCCGCGGGGGACGCGTCGGCCGGCCGCGCGCGATGCCGGCGCAGTACTCCGGAGCGGCCTTCGGCCCAGCTCTCCAGGTTGCGGACGAGCGCGGTGCGGATGTCGGCGTGGGCGGGGCGGCTGCCGCAGTCGGGACCGCCCAGAGAGGTGGCGAAGGGCAGCTCGCGCTGGAAGACCAGCAGCAGTTCCGCGTAGTACTGGAAGCGCCGGCGCATCGACTCGGGCAGCGAGGTGCCCTCCAGCATCGGCAGCAGCAGCCGGTGCACCGCCTCGACGGGGACGAGCCGCGGCCGGGCGGGCCGCGGCAGCCCGCGACGGACGGCGAACTCCTCGCAGGTGTCCGCGATTTCGCGGAGCAGCGGGGCCTCTTCGCCGGCCGTCAGCCAGTACTCGCCGCTGCCCACCCCGCCCCGGATCAGATCGCCGATGGCGCGGGTGACGACGTCCTGCGGGACCATGTCGATCCGCGCGTCGGGGGCGCCGGGCAGCACCGGCACCTGCCCCAGCACCATCGACCCGATCGCCTTGGTCAGGCCCTGCTGCCCGGCGATCCGCCCGGTGACGGAGTCGCCCATCACGACCGACGGACGCACGATGGCGCCGGGCACGCCGGAGGTACGCACCATCTGCTCGGCCGTGATCTTGGAGTCGAGGTAGGCGGCGGCGCCCGGGAAGCGCTGCCGGTCCTCCTCGGTCAGCGCGCTCGCCACGAACGCGGTGCTCACCAGGTACAGGGGCGCGTCGGCCCGCGCTGCCAGGTCGAGCATGGCCTGTGTGCCGAGGGTGTTGGTCCGCTCGATGTCCTTGGGCGGGGTGCGCCAGTTGGTCTCGGCGGCGGAGTGCAGCACCAGGTCCACGTCGAGGGCGAGCCGGTGGTACGCCACGGGGGTCAGGCCCAGGGAGGGCGCGAGCAGGTCGCCCTGGATCTCGCGCACCCGGGGATCGTGCAGCGGCCGGTTGCGGCGCAGGCAGACCAGGTCGAAGTCGGGGGACAGCTCGTCGATCAGGGCGCGCCCGAGCACTCCGGAGCCCCCGGTGAGCAACAGGGTGGGACGCGCGCGCGAGGCGGCGCGGGACGTGGGCGGGACGGCGGCAGGCAAGGGGTACTGCGGCATGGGTCGGATTCCTCCCGACAGGTGTCGGCTGTCGTGGTGTCGGTGGGTGGGTCAGGCGATGGGGCGGTGGATCAGGCGATGACGAGAGGCTGGTCGGCGAGGTAGTCGGCGAGTGGGCCGGTCATCCGGGCGCGGGACGGCGGGTGCAGGGCCAGTCCGTTGGCGCAGGCGGCCAGGTGGCCGACCTCGTCGGAGGTCATGAAGTTGAGGCCGCCGAGCAGTTCGACCGCGCGCGGCACGATGCCGGCGATGGTGTCCTGGCTGCTGTACCGGGTGTACAACGCAGCGGCCAACGCGGATTCGCCGAGATCGCCCTCGTCCACGCGGCGGGCGATGCCCTCCGCCGCGGCCATGGCGGCCTCGGTCTCGACGAGCAGCCGCACGCGGTCGTGGTCGGGGACCCGGTCGTTGAGCAGTACTCGTTCCACCAGGGCACTGGCGACGCCCAGGTAACTGCCCGTCATCAGCAGCTGGAACCAGACCAGTCCGGCCGTCTGGAGGTCGTCCAGCCGCGCTCCGGCGGGCGTCGCCGTCCGCAGCAGGAGATCCGGCGGTACGAGTACGTCGGTGAGGGTGACCTGCTCGCTCTCCGCACCGGCCAGGAAGGCGCTGGACCAGAAACCGCTGACGCTCAGCCCCTCGCTCTCGGCGGGCACCAGCGCCACCGCGAGCTCGTCGCCCTGCCCGTCCTCGCGGGGCACGACGACGCTGGCGGTCAGCATGTCCATGGAGCGGGCCAGGCTGCACGGGCGCTTGACCCCGTTCAGCCGTACGCCGTCCTCCGTCACCGTGGCGGTCATCGACGGGTCGAGGATGCCGGCGCCGCGGCGCCCCTCGGCGAAGCCGGAGGCGATGATGCGGTTGGTCGAAGCGGCGCCTTCGATCAGCATCCACTCCAGGCCGTCGCCCAGATCGCCGAGGCCGACCAGGGTGGCCATCGAGAAGTGGTGCATGGTGGTCGCCACGGCCAGCGACGGCGAGCGGCTGCCGATGGCCCGCTGCACCCGCAGTGCGTCCAGGGCGGTGGCGCCCCGGCCCTGGTGCGCCTCGGGGACCAGGAGCCCCGGGCCGCCGCTGTCCCGGAAGAGCCCGATGCCCGGGCTGCCCGGCCGCTCCAGCTCCATCAGCGGGATCTCCCGGAGGGCGGGGTCCAGGTCCGGCAACAGCTTGGCCAGCGTGGTGCGTTCACGCTCGAGAAATCTCATGGACGTGCGTCCTCCAGGGTGCGGGGTGGAATGAGCAGCCAGGGCCCTGTCAGGGCCCGTCCGTTCACAGGGCGTTGGCGGCGCGCATCAGCTGCCAGACGGCCCCGATGCGGGGCCTGCCCTTGAAGGCGATGTACTCCGGGATGACCGCGTGCGGCGCCCATTTCTCCTTGTATTCGAGCTGGGAGGCCGCGGGATAGATCGCCTGCCCGTGCTCCGCGAGGAAGCGCGCGAACCGGGCGAACGTGCGGCTGGCGCCGGTCACTTCGTGCTCCTCGGCCAGGCCGGTGAACGGCGTGAACCCGAAGTGCAGCCACCCGGCGCCGTCGGCCGTGAGGCGTTCGACGACGGTGGCGTTGAGCGCCTCCATCACGCCGGGCGGCGCTGCGGGCAGCCGCCGGCTGAGGTCGTGCAGCCACCCGGGACGGCTGCCGAAGACCGGTGAGTAATTGATGTAGCCGACCGCGGCGCCCTCGATCCGGCCGACGAAGAGCCGGCGGTGCCGTTGCAGGTCCCCGGTCCGCTGCCCGACGAGGAACCGCAGCTCCTTGACGTGCCGGCCCTTGTCCCGCAGCCAGTCGCGGTCGACCCGGTCCAGCTCGGCACAGTCGTCACCGACCCGGACCTCGGCCACCTCCAGACCCGCCCGCCGGGCACGTGAGATCTTGTTCCGCAGCCGGACGAAGCGCGAGCCGCGCAGTGTGAAGCGGGACAGGTCGACGGCGTACGAAGCACCGAGCTGGTTGACCGTGAAGCCGTGCTTCTCGTACAACTCGGCGTCCTGCCGCTGCAGTTGTACCGCGACCAGCCGTCGTCCCGCGTGCGCCACGAAGGAGTCGAGCAGCTGCGCCCGGTGCTCCGCCGCGGCGAACGGACCGCCGAATTGGAAAACGTACCGCCCGGACCGCAGATAGGCGCAGGTGCCGTCGAACCGGTCGTCGTGGAAATATTCGTTCCCGCTGTTCAGTGCGAGAAAAGCGCTGGGGTTGTCGCTGTATTCGGTGAGCGTGTCAAGTACCGACGGCATTCGTGCCCTCCAGCGGGGGTCGTGCGCCGCCGACGGTCGTGTCCGAGTACTGCTTCTTGAACGCCCGGTAGGCCGGGTTGGTGTGCGGCTCGAAGGTGACACCGAAGGGTTTCAGTGAATTCCCGAAAAGCGCCCGGTCGCCCATGAGATGGATGGGCAGCGCGAGCAGCGCCCATTCCGGCCCGGCGTACAGTGCCCACGCGCCGGCCAGCACACCCGCCGTGACCAGGCTGTGCATCACGTTGTATGCGACGTAGTAGCCACGCGCGATGCGCTTGTCCGCGCTGCGCCGGAAGGCGATGGCGCCGGGAATGTAACCGATGACGTCGATCGCCAGAAAAAAGCCCGCGAACACGCCCCAGCGAATCTCGGAAACATGCTGGTAGGCCAGCACGAGTGACGCTGCCAGAAAGGCCAGCCATTCGAGCCTGGAGAGTGCGAAGGTGGTTTTCGTCTCGAATCTGTTCTTGGCGTCCATGGGCGCTCCAAGAAGTGCTGGGAGGCCGCTGGTGCCCGGCATCGCCCGGCCCCAACTGAATGCCTTTTCACTCCTGGTTACGCACCGGTGTGTGCAACCCCTCATAAATGGAGGGGCGATCCGGACCACCGGCCGGCCGTGCCCGGCGGCGCAGCCAGGTCACGGCGGGGGAGGTGATCGCGGTGGTGGTGAGTGCCATCAGGACGAGCATGGTGAACAGGTCGGGGCCGATCACATGCAGCTCCAGGCCGATGTTGAGGATGACCAGTTCGGTCAGGCCGCGGCAGTTCATCAGCGCGCCCAGCGACAGGGCGCCCGGCCAGCGCTGCCCGCAGGCGCGGGCCGCGACGGCGCTGCCGCCCCACTTGCCGAGCACGGCGACGGCCAGCACGGCACCGGCCCACAGCCACTGCACCGGGTCGCCGACCAGCATGCCGACGTCGGTGTGCAGCCCGGTGTGCACGAAGAACAGCGGCAGCAGCAGCGGCACGGCGACGGCGCGCAGCCGGGTCGCGCAGCGCTCGACCTCAAGGGAGCCGCGAGGCGTCATCACACCGAAGACGAACGCACCGAACAGCGCGTGCACCCCGATCCTGTCGGTGGCGAACGCGGACAGACACAGCCCGGCGAAGAGCACGACGAGCACGAGACTGTCCCGGCCGGCGGTACCGGCGGGTTCGCGTGCGGACGCCGGGCGGGGCTTTGTCACCCGGGCCGCCCGCGCCGCCCACCGGGCCAGCACCGGCCGGACCACGTACAGCATGAAGGCGAAGAAGACCGCCGCCAGGGCCGCCGTGGTGACCGCGTCCAGCGGCGAGCCGCTGCGGGTGACGGCCACGACGACCGCCAGCAGACACCACGCGGTGACGTCGTCGATGGCCGCCGAGGTCATCGCCAGGGCGCCCAGCCGCGTCCCGTACAACCCGCGGTCGGTGAGGATGCGGGCGAGTACGGGAAAGGCCGTGATGCTCATGGCCACGGCGATGAACAGGATGAACGGCAGCCGGTGCGTGCCCTCGGGGGCGAGCGTGGAGTACATCGCGACCGCCAGCGCGGAGCCCAGCAGCAGCGGCAGGGCGATGCTCACCTGGCTCACGACGACGGCCGTACGGCCGTGCCCGCGCAGATTCCCCAGGTCCAGCTCCAGGCCGACCAGGAACATGAAGATCAGCAGCCCGAGCTGGCCGAGGGCCCCGGTGTAGGGGGCGACGGCCGGCGGGAAGAGCCACGCCTGCCCTTCGGGCCATAACCAGCCGAGCAGGGACGGGCCGAGCAGGATGCCGGTGGCGAGCTCGCCGACCACTGGCGGCTGCCCGAGGCGGCGGCAGAGCGCCGCCCCCGCCCGGCAGGCGACGATCACGACCGGAACGACGATCAGGAGGCCGGGCAGCGGGTCGGCGGCGGACGACACAGTCGACTCCTTCGGGTGGGGACGGGCGAGCCCGGCACGGCCGGACAGCCCCCGATGTCACTCTCTGCAACCTCCCAGCACCTGCCCGCCCGGCGCGCGGAGCCAAACGCCGGGCGCCCGCCCGGCAGGGGCACGCACGCGCAGACGGCGCATCCACCGACCGCCGCCACGCCCCCGAGGGCCGACCGGTGCCGCCGGGCGACAAACAACCCCTGATCCGGAAATGGCGGCTGAACACCCCTGTAATGCGGTTGAACTCCCCTGTAATAAGGAAAGAGTTGAGGTGTGGCGATTCCCTTGACAGCCTCAAAGGCGCTGCGCGCTTTGAGAGCAGAAGGTCTGACCGTGAAGCAGGTCGGCAACTGGCGCACGCACAACCGGAACCGGCAGGGACGCTGGGGGCCGGTACACGGAGTGATACTTCACCACACCGGCACCAGGGGTACCGAGCGGACCGTCGAGCTGTGCCGCGACGGCCGCCCCGGACTGCCGGGGCCGCTCTGCCACGCCGTCATCGACAAGCGGGGCGTGGTGTGGCTGGTGGGCTGGGGCCGTACGAACCACGCGGGCCTGGGCGACCCCGACGTGCTCGGCGCCGTGGTCTGCGAGCAGCCGCTCCCGGCCGACGACGAGGCCACGGTGGACGGCAACCCCTGCTTCTACGGCTTCGAGTGTGTGAACCTCGGGGATGGTTACGACCCGTGGCCCGCCGCGCAGGTGGACGCGATGGTACGGGCGTCGGCCGCCTTGCTCAAGGCGCACGGCTGGGGTCTCGACGGGGACACCTCCCTGATCGGGCACAAGGAGTGGCAGCCGGGGAAGCCCGACCCCCGGGGCCTGGATATGCGGGAACTCCGCCGACGGGTGGCGGCCATGATCCGCGGCGCCGCCGCACCCCCTGCCCCGCCGTCCCACGGCGGCGGTGGCGGCGGGGGAGGAGGGGCCCCACCCCCGCCTCCGCCCTCCCGTCCGACCCTCACCGACGTGGACTGGTGGGCAGATATCCCCACCAAGAGTGATAAACCATCACCAGGTGACTACACATGGTGGTAATCCGAGCACACTCACGTCATGAATCCTCCGGTCAGCCGGCGCCAAGTCCTCGCCACCGCAGGAGCCTTGGCAGTCGCCGGCGGAGCGTCGGCCGCAGCCGGGCTCGCCAGTACCACCTCCGGTGCCGCTCCCCACGGTGGCGGCGGGGGCGCGGCCGACTCCGCGGTACGGTCGGCGGCCCGTGACATCACCCGCTCCGCCGAAGACGGCACGATCCTCACCCCCACCTACCTCCAACTCCTCACCGACGACGTGCACATCGAGCCCAGAGGGCAGCGGATCGCGATCGTCGGCGCCGGCATGGCGGGTCTCGCCGCGGCGTACATCCTGCAGAAGGCCGGACACCAGGTCCGGGTGATCGACGCCCACCCGGACCGGATCGGCGGCCGCGTCCAGACCCTGCGCGACTGGCACCACCCCGCCGCCTACGCGGAAGCCGGCGCCCTGCGCATCCCCGGCACCCACACCCTCGTGACCGGCCTCGCCCGCCATCTCGGCGTGGGCCTGCGCCCGTTCGTCCGCGACGACGAGAGCCGGATCCTGCACGTCAACGGCGCCATGGCCTCCCGCGCCCAGTACCGACGCCACCCGCGCACCCTGAACAAGACCTTCGACGTCACCGACGACCGCACCGCCTCTGCCATGCTCGACGACGCCCTCGAACCCGTACGGGCCATGGTGAAGGGCGACAGCACGGACGGCTGGGCGCGCTTCCTCGACCAGTACGACTCATGGTCGCTGCAACGCTTCCTCACCGACCGGGCCGGGCTGACGGCCGGCGAACTCGACCTGCTGGACACCCTGGAGAGCGGCACCGCACGCCTCCCCCTCTCCCTGACCCACGCCCTCCTCACCACCACGGCTCTCCCTCCCGACACGCGGCAGTGGGAGATCCCCGGCGGCATGGACCACCTGCCCAAGGCCCTGGCCGACAAGCTCGACGAGGGGACGCTGCGCCCGGGCTGGCGGCTGACCGGCGTCGACTCCCGGCCGGCCAAGCTCCGCCTCGCGGTCGAGAAGACCGGAACGGGCCGGCCGGAGAATCTGGAGGCCGACCGCGTCATCATCACCGCACCGTTCCCCGCCCTCCGCTACGTCACCTTCACCCCCGACCTCTCCTACGGAAAACGGCGCGCCATGCAGGAACTCCGGCACGGCGCCGCGACCAATGTCCTGCTGGAATTCGACCAGCGCTGGTGGGGAACGGACGGCGGCGCCGACCTCTCCGACACCCCCCTGCGCCGCACCGTCTACCCCTCCCACCCCTCCGGCGACGGCGGTGTGGTCCTCGCCTCCGCCACCTCGGCCGACGACGCCGCCGTGTGGGACAGCATGCCGGGCAAGGCCCGCGCCGGACACGCACTGAAACTGATGACCGACCTGTACGGGGAGGACGTCGAGCGCTCGTACACGGGCCGCTGGGCATCCCCCTCCTGGGCCCGCAACGAGTACGCCTGCGGTGAAGCCGCCCGCTACGCCCCCGGCCAGGCCGTCGAACTGGGCCCCCACACCCGCACCCCGGAAGCCGACGGCCGCCTCTGGTTCGCCGGCGACCAGACCAGCACCCACTACCGCGCCTGGATCGAGGGCGCCCTGGAATCCGCCTGCCGGGTGGCGTACGGAATGGGGGTACGGCCTGCGACGGGAAGGCCCGGCAAGTGAGGACTGCTGGTCAAGTGAGGACTGCTTGGGAAGGCCCGGCAGGTGAGGAAGCGTGCGCGCGAGCGGCCGGACGATCAGCGGTCGTGATGAACGGTGCCGTCGTCGTCCATCGTGGGGTGGATCTTCATGGGTTCGTAGTCGTTGGCCTGGTCCGAGGGGCGGGGCGGTTCCGGCCCGTCCGGCCCCCACCTGACCAACCGCTCGATGCGGCAGACCCTGAACAGCCTGTCGCCCACCCGCAGTTCGTTGTCCCGCCCGGTGGCCTTGAACCGCTCGGCGGCCCGCGCGTACCGGGCTCGCTCATCGTCCCCGAGCTCGTAGAGGCGCGGCCAGACATCGGTCAGCGCGTCGTGGAGCAGCCGGCGTGCGTCGTGCGGCGTCGGCATGAGCGAGCCGCGCGGCCGCCAGCCCTTCCCGACCCGTTCGGCGATGCCGAAGCCGACGGGCAGCAGGGCGATGTCCGGGTGGGTGGTCGCCGCCCGCTCGGAGTCCTCACGCACGTCGGCGGGGTACCTGGCTCCGGCGTACGCGAAGTCCCGCAGGCCCAGTTTCAGGGCACCGGCCATGAGGCCGTCCTTACGGCCGGGGTCGAGGACGTGGCCGTCATCGCGTGAGGGCGGCTTGTGCGGGCCGGTCCAGGACCGATCGGCGGGCTCGGTGTCCGTCGGCCGCGGCGGCTCCAGCCCGTCCTCGCCGCTCCGGGCGAACTCGTCGGCGCGCACCACCCGGTAGCGCACGCCCAGTACCTCCAACTCGTCGACCCGCTCGCGTTCGAGGACGGCCACCGCCTTCAGCAGCTCACGGCGGACGGCCGGGTCATCGGTGTCTTCCAGAGCCCTGAACCACAGCTTCGAGTTGAGCCCGTCCCTGGCCTGCTGGGGCGTGCCGTCCGCCATCGGCCCCCGCAGCCGCCATTCGGTACCGGACGCGGAGTCCTGGGTGGCGATACCGAAGAGCGCCCCGCGGACGGCGATGTGCGGATAGCGGCAGGACGCCTGTACGGCATCGGCCTCGTTCACCCAGGCAACCGGGTCGTCCCGGCGCACCAGATCAGCGTGGAGCCGGTCGATCTGCTGCTTCCAGTCCTCTTTCATGCGCACATTTTGTGCTGCCGCAATGCGGCGGACCGGTCCTGATCCACAGAGGTGACCCGGTGGTGGCATGGGCCGTACGTGCTTGCGAATGCCTTAGCGCGCAGTCGAGTTCACGTGTACTCGAGCTTCATCTGGAAGCCGTCCACGGCGGGGTTGCTGATGTACGGCGGATCGGATGGATGCGGCTTGACGGACAGGCTGACGTTGTATGTGGTGCCGGGCTTCAGGGCGACGCCCACCGGATACTGGCAGCGGGAGGTGTCCGCGGTGTTCAGCCGGGACCAGGACCACGGCTCCTTACCGTTCGCGTAGACGACCCGGTCGCCGGCCGCGTCCTTCAGCCAGAGGTACACATCGATGTGTGTCTGCCTGTCCGAGCGCCACTGGGCGACCAGGTAGACCTTGTCGCCATCGCGCCGCCAGCAGGGCCGGGCCTCGACGCCCGGTACGGCGTCGATCGCGCGCCAGCTCGTGCACTCGTCCGCGGCGGAGCGCTTCTCCGACGGCGCGGACGAGGCCGTTGCCGGGCCGGCGGCCGGCGGGCCGACGGCCGACTCGGCGGACGCACCGCCCGACGAGGGGGAGGCCGGCGCGGAGCTGGACGCGCGCGTGGTGGACTGCGTCGGGTGGTGCTCGACGGCGTTGTCATTGCCGCACACCGCGCCCTCGTTGCACTGGGTGGTCTGGCCCGCGCAGCCGGTCATGGCGGCGAGGAGGAGAACGACCCCTGAGGCGACGCGGACGGTGTGATGACACCAGGGGCGACGGGACAAAGCAGGGTTTCCTTCCGTGTCCATAACGGGTACCGGCACCATTGCCCTCACGGCTTCTCGTCGCCGTCGTCCGACGTGGACACCTTGTTGTTGTTCCCGCACGTCGCCGAGTTGTTGCAGCGGTAGTCATTGCCGGAGTCGCCGCCCACGACGGTGATCGTCGCGGCGATGATCGCCCCTGCCGCGCCAATGCTGCCGACGGCGATCGCTACCTTCTGACCGGTGGTCAGCGCCATGCTGGTCTCCAGGAAGTGAGGACGGAGCCGACCCCGGCCGGCCGACGCGAACATGCGAGCGCGCGGTCAAGCGTTGCCGGCCCAGCGCAAAAGAGGGCCGATCCGATCAGGCTCCGCCCCCAACTGGCCTACAGAATATGACCGTCGTTCCCCGCGTGCCACATCCAGCCCATACGCACCACACCGCCGGCTCCGACTCCAGCCAGCCGCCGCCTCCCGCAGCAGCGCGCGGGAGGAGAAGGAAATCCGTGGCCGTCACCCGTTCGGATGCAGGTCCGGGCCATCGGGGTAGTCGGTGGTGTCGGGGGTGGGCGTTCCGGCGGTTCCTGCACGGCCGGGACGGGTCGCTGCTCGACAATGCACCTGGTACTCCAGGACAACAGACCGCGTCGACTCTGGAAAAGGTGACACCCGCTTATGGCCCGAACGGCCTCCGGACCACAGCCGTCCAGCCCCAGCTCCGGCCGCCACGGCAAGGCCGTCGGTATCTCCATCGCCGCCGCGGTCGGCGGTTTTCTCTTCGGCTTCGACTCCTCCGTCATCAATGGCGCGGTGGACTCCCTGAGCTCGCACTTCGAGCTCAACTCCTTCCTCTCCGGCTTCGTCGTCTCCATCGCGCTGCTGGGCTGCGCCGTCGGCGCCTGGTACGCGGGGCGGCTGGCCGACGGGTGGGGGCGGCGGAAGGTGATGATCCTCGGGGCGGCGATGTTCTTCATCAGCTCGACCGGCTCGGCCTTCGCCTTCTCCGTACCGGACCTGATGGTCTGGCGGGTGATCGGCGGGCTCGGCATCGGTATCGCGTCCGTGATCGCGCCCGCCTACATCTCGGAGGTGGCGCCGGCGAGCGGGCGCGGCGCGCTCGGGTCGCTGCAGCAGCTGGCGATCACCGTCGGGCAGCTGGTGGTGCTCAGCTCCAACAAGGGCCTGGCAGGAGCCGCGGGGGGCGCGTCGAACGAGCTGTGGCTGGACATGCCGGCCTGGCGCTGGATGTTCCTGGTCGGCGTGGTCCCGGCGCTGGTGTACGGCGTACTGGCGCTGCTGATCCCGGAATCCCCGCGCTACCTGGTCCTCAAGGGGCAGTACGACAAGGCCGCGGGCGTACTGGAGCGGGTGACCGGCGTCGCCGACCCGCAGGGGAAAGTACAGGAGATCCGGCAGACCCTGCACAAGGAGCACAAGAGCAGCTTCCAGGACATCCGCGGCCCCCGGATGGGGCTGCAGCCGCTGGTCTGGGTCGGCATCGTCATGGCCGCGTTCCAGCAGCTGGTGGGCATCAACGCGATCTTCTACTACTCCACCACGCTGTGGAAGTCGGTCGGATTCAGTGAGTCGAGCTCGTTCACGACGTCGGTGATCACCGCGGGGATCAATGTGGTGATGACCGTGGTCGCCATGCTGTTCGTGGACCGGGTCGGGCGCCGCCGGCTGCTCTCCATCGGCTCGGCCGGCATGTTCGTGGCGCTGCTGCTCACCGCGGTCGCCTTCTCGCAGCAGCGCGGCAGCGGTGCGGGCGTGACCCTGCCCAGCCCTTACGGGCCGCTGGCGCTCATCGGCGCCAACGCGTTCGTGGTGTTCTTCGCGCTCTCCTGGGGCCCGATCATGTGGGTCATGCTCGCCGAGATGTTCCCCAACCGGATGCGGGCGATGGCGCTGGCGATCGGCACCGCCTCGAACTGGATCTTCAACTTCATCGTCACCTTCGCCTTCGAGCCGATGACCCACAAGGTCGGCCTCTCCTGGCTCTACGGCGCCTTCGCCTTCTTCGCCTTCGCCTCCTTCTTCTTCGTGGAGCGGAAGATCCCCGAGACCAAGCAGCGGGAACTGGAATCCATGACCGGCGAGACGTACCGGCGGGAAACCACCGGGCGGACGTCGGCCCCGTAGCCTGCGGCGGCAACTTGCGCTGTCATGTAAGGGGCTCTGCATGTCACGGGAGAGCGGGAGCGCATGAACGATTCCGGACGACGGCAGCACGGCACGCGAGTACCGCACCACACGCGAGTACCGGTCAGCGATCCCACGCTGGGCATAGCGAGCGCCCCGCGTGCGTGGCAGGGGCAGCCGCGGCACCGGCTGGTCGCCATAGGGGACTCGCTCACCCAGGGGTTCCAGAGCGGGTCGATCTTCCACACCGATCTGTCCTTCCCCGCGATCATCGCCCACGAGATGGGCTGGAGCGATGCTTTCCGGTACCCCTCCTACAACGGGTACGGAGGGCTGCCGCTCAATATCGAGCTGCTGCTGCGCGACCTGGAAGCGCGCTACGGCCGGGACGTGGACTGGTGGGAGACGGCGCCCGCGCTCTTCCGGGTCCGCGGCTTCATGGACCGGGTCGAGGACTACTGGGAGCGCGGCCCGGGCACGGCGGTGCCGCGGACCCGGGTCGTCAACCACAACCTCGCGGCGTTCGGCTGGGATCTGCGGGACGCGCTGGAGAAGTCGGCCGACGTGTGCCGCGCGCGGATATCCGCGCCCAAGGACGATCTGGTGTACCAGATCGTGGAGAACGCCGGTGAGCGCGCCGCGCTGCGCGTCCTGCCCACCGAACCGCCGGAAGCCGGGGCCCTGTCGCAGCTCGGCGCGGCCAAGGCGCTCGGCGAGGAGGCCGGGGACACGGACCCGGAGCACGGCATAGAGACGCTGATCGTGTTCCTGGGGGCCAACAACGCACTGCGGGCGGTGACGGACCTGCGCGTGGTCTGGAGCGAGGAAGGCTACGACGATCTGAGGCGCAAGGGCGCCTTCACCGTCTGGCGGCCCGAGCACTTCGCCGCCGAACTGCGGGAGGTCGTCCGCGAGGTACGGGAGATCAAGGCGCGGCACGTCATATGGTGCACCGTGCCGCATGTGACGGTCGCGCCGCTCGCGCGCGGTGTCGGCGGCAAGACCGAGCCCGGGTCCGCCTACTTCCCGTACTACACCCGCCCCTGGATCAGCGACAGCGCCTTCGATCCGCGCCAGGACCCGCACATCACCGGCGACCAGGCGCGCGCCGTCGACCACGCCATCGACCAGTACAACGACGCGTTCACCGCGGAAGTGCGGCAGGCCCGGGAGGCGGGCCGGGACTGGTACCTGCTGGACACCGCGGGTCTTCTCGACCGGCTCGCCGCACGCCGCTATCTGGAGGACCCGCTCGCCCGCCCGGACTGGTGGCAGCCGTACCCGCTGCCGCCCGAACTGCAGGCCCTCACCCCGCCGCCCAACACCCACTTCCTCGCGAGTGACGGGGAACGGCGCTCCGACGGCGGCCTGTTCTCGCTGGACGGCGTCCATCCGACCACCGTCGCGTACGGGATCGTCGCCCAGGAGCTGATCAATGTGATGCGACGGGCGAACGTCGAGTTCCGGCACCCCGATGGAGTGACGCCCCGCCAGGACCCGGTCATGGTGGACTTCGACCGGCTCATCCGCCGCGACACGCTGATCAACCGGCCGCCGGGGAATGTGACACCGACGCTGAAGGTGATCGGCTGGGCGGACGAGGCGCTGGATCTCTTCCGGCGGGTGCTGCCGTTCGGTACCTGACGCTCACTGCTGAGCGGCCGGACCCGCCGTGTAAAGCGTGCTTGACACTCCTCCCTGTAAAGCTTACTTTCCATATATGCGAAACGAGGTCCGGCGGCTCCGTGCCGACCAGGGGCTGTCCCAGCAGGCTTTGGGGGCGGCGCTGGGGGTTTCCCGGCAGACGGTGAACGCCATCGAGCAGGGCCGGTACGACCCTTCCCTGCCACTGGCCATACGGATCGCCCGGCATTTCGAGCTGACCGTGGAGGAGATCTTTCATGTCGACGACGCGTAACACCCCGCGGGGCAACGGGCGCAGCGTGAGGCGGTGGAGCGTCCTGGCGCTGACCGTGGTCGTGGGCGCGGTGGAGTCGGTGCTCATGGCCATGCGCGGGAACGTCGCGATGGCCGTCACGCTGCCGGTCATCGTCATCGGCTATGGCCTGGCCGTGACGGTCCTCGCCCGGCGCAGCGATGTCGCCGCGCAGCTCAGCGGGCACGAAGAGGACGAACGCCGGCGCGCGATCAGCCGCGGGGCCTCCGCGGTGACGGGGAACGTCCTGGCCGTCGTCCTGCTCTGCGGTGCCGTCTACGAGGTGGCCCAGGGCGAGTCCGGCGGCCCCTTCACGTGGCTGTGCGCGGTCGGCGGCCTCACGTACGGCGCCGCCGCGGTCGCGTACACCCGCAAGGGCGTGCCGGCGGGCAGCTGACCACCGGGCCGAGGCCGAGGCCGCACCCGAGGCCGGGTCCGTGCCGCCGTTCGGAGCAGCCGGAGGTCGCCCGGGGCGGCCGGGCGTGAGGGGATGGGGGCGGTGGCGGGAGTCCGCCGCCGCGCCCGTTCGGCATGCGGCCGTCGTCGCGAACCAGGGAGGCAGCATGGGTGAGGAACGTACGGACCGGGACCCGCGGGAGGCGGGCATGGCACCGGCCCAGAAGCGCGAGCCCGCCAAGGACGAGAGGGACCGCAGCGCCGAGGAGGTGAACGCGGACCAGCCGTCCGTACGGGGGGAGAAGCCCCGGCCGGCACCGAAACGCGCCTCGAAGCCGGGGGAGCGACGCGCGCCTAAGCAGTCTTAGCAGACTCAGCAGACTCAGCGGACTCGGGAGCGGGTACGGGGACGCGCTTGCGCGGCCGGCCCCGCGTGGCGGCGAGGACCGCGCCCGCCAGCAGGACCGCCGCGCCCGCCGCCTGCACCGGACCGAAGGACTCGCCGAGGAACAGCGTGCCGCACACGGTGTTGACGACCGGGACGGTGAACATCATCAGCGAGGCGGAGGCCGGGCCCACCGCGCCCACGCCTCGGTAGTACAGGAGGTTGGCGACGGCCGCGGCGCCCAGCGCCAGGAAGCCCACGTTCAGCCAGAGGCCCGGCGGCAGTTCGCCCCAGCGCACGTCCGGCACGGCGGGCGCGGCCACCAGCCCCAGCAGGACGGCGCCCGCGCAGGTGGCGTACGTCGTGGCGCGCAGCGGGTCGGCACCGGCCAGTACTCGTGGCCCGGCGAGCGTGTACGCGGCCCAGCACGCCGCACTGAGGAGGAACAGCGCGTCCCCGGCGAGCCGCGACGGGCCCCCGTCCGTGCTGCCGCCCGCGCCCAGGAAGAAGATCACCGCACCGGCGAGGCCGAGCCCCAGCCCCGCCAGCCGTGCCCGCGACGCTCGCTCCCGCCCCGTGACCAGCAGGAACAGGCTGGTGAGCACGGGGCTCATGACGGGTATGAGAATGCCCGCGTCCAGCGACGGGGCGAGCGAAAGACCCCAGAAGAACACGCTGTTGTAGGCGAAGACCCCCAGTACACCCGCGAGCGCCGCCCGACCGCCGGCCCGCCGCGACACCTTCGCGCCCTGCCCCCGGGAGCCGAGGAGGAGCACCGCCACCAGCAGCGCCAGCGCGGCACCCCCGAAGCGCAGCAGCGCCGCCACCTCGTGCGGCACCTGCGCCACGACCGACTTGGAGCGACGGGCGGGGCCCGGGGCCGTCAGAGTCGGATCCATACCACTACCGGATCGTGCACCTCGGCCCTTCCGTCGTGCGTGACGTACTCGCCGACGTCACCGACGGCCGGTCCGGCGCGCTCCCGCTCTTCCCCGACCCCGTACTGACCGATCACGCGCTCGCGTACGCGCTCGCCCGGCTGCACGCCGCGCTCGCCGGCACCACCGACCCGCTGGTCCGCGACGAACGCCTGACCGCGGCCGTGACCGCGCTGGCCCGCCGCGGCGCCACCGCTGGGGCTTCGGCCGCGCTCGCCGCCCGTACGCCCAGCGACCGCGCCCGCCGGCAGGCCGCGCGCCGGGCGCGGGATCTGCTGGCGGAGGCGTACCTGGAGGCTGTACCCGCCGAGCGGCTGGCGGCGGCCGCCGGGTGCAGCCGGTTCGCGCTCTACCGGGCCTTCCGCGCCGAGTACGGCCTCGCGCCCAGCGACTACCAGCGCCAACTGCGGCTGCGCCGGGCCCGTTCGTTGCTGGCCGCCGGGACCACGCCCGCCGACGCCGCGGCCGCCACCGGCTTCGCCGACCAGGCGCACTTCAGCCGCTGGTTCCAGCGCGTCTACGGCGTGCCGCCCGGCGTGTTCCGGCGCGCACCGCTGGACGGGTGAACGGCGGCGGACACGCCCGGGAGCGGGTACCGAGGTCCGGGGGTGAGGGCCGGGGGCGGAAGGGCGCGGACCGAGGACCGGAGACCGAGGATTGGGCCGTTTGTCCGCGGTCATGTGGGTAGGCGGGGGCCGGTGGGAGCTTACGGTACGGACGGCGCGCGCACCGGCAAACTGTGCCCAGTGGGGCAAACCGGCAATAGGATGACGAAAGCGTGCCAGTCGTGGCGGTCACCCGCCCTCCGGACGGCACCCGCCCATGCCACCCGACCCGACGACGAGTACGCGGAGCCATGAAACACGGGCAGAACGAACGATCCAGGCAAGCGCGCAAGAGTACGCAGTCCGCCGGGTACGGATCGGGCAGCGTACGGACCGAGCGCATGGTGCGTACGCTGCTACGCCGACGCAAGCGCTCGGTGGCCCCCGAGGATGTCACCGTTGTCGACAAACCCCAGGTCAGACGGGCGGTTTCGGCCGCGGCCCTGGGCAACACGATGGAGTGGTTCGACTTCGGCGTCTACGCCTACGTCGCCCCCACTCTCGGCAAGGTCTTCTTCCCCTCCAGCTCGCCCGGCGCGCAGGTGATCTCCACCTTCGCCACGTTCGCCGCCGCCTTCCTCGTGCGCCCGCTCGGCGGCCTGGTCTTCGGGCCGCTGGGTGACCGCATCGGACGCCAGCGGGTGCTCGCCGCCACCATGATCATGATGGCGATCAGCACCTTCGCGGTCGGCTTCCTGCCGAGCTACGACGCCATCGGCCTGGCCGCGGCCATACTGCTGTTGCTCTGCCGGCTGGTGCAGGGCTTTTCGACCGGCGGCGAGTACGCGGGCGCCACGACGTACATCGCGGAGTACTCACCGGACCGCAAACGCGGCTTCCTCGGCAGCTGGCTCGACTTCGGCACCTTCGTCGGGTACTCCTTCGGCTCCGGCCTCGTCACCGTACTGACCGCCGTGCTCAGCGACGACCAGATGCTCTCCTGGGGCTGGCGCATCCCCTTCTACGTCGCCGGGCCGCTGGGCCTGATCGGCCTCTACATGCGGATGAAGCTGGAGGAGACCCCGGCCTTCCAGGAGGTCGAGGCCAAGCACAAGGAGGCGCAGCGGGACGGCTCCATGGAGGTCGACCCGGTCGAGCAGGCCCGGATGTCCGGCAAGGGCCGCCTGAAGGAGCTGTTCACGCACCACTGGGAGGCCATCCTCATCTGCATGGGCCTGGTGCTGCTCTACAACGTGACCAACTACATGGTCACCTCCTACCTGCCCACCTACATGACCACCACCCTCGGCGAACCGAGCCTGACGGCACAGCTCCTGGTCCTCGGCACGATGGTGCTGGTCGTCCTGACGATCACCACCGTCGGACGCTCCTCCGACCGCTTCGGACGCCGCCCCATGTTCCTGTGGGCGGGCGGGGCGATGGTCATCCTGGCGATCCCCGCGTTCCTGCTCATCAAGCAGGGCGGCATCCTGCTCCCCGCGATCGGCTGCGTGATCCTCGGCCTGCTCCTGGTCTGCTTCGCGGGCACCAGCGCCTCCACCCTGCCCGCGCTCTTCCCCACCCACCTGCGCTACGGCGGCCTGTCCGTCGCCTTCAACGTCTCCGTCTCGATCTTCGGCGGCACGACACCACTGGTCGCCTCGGCGCTGGTGGAGTCCACGAAGGACAAGTTGGTGCCCGCGTACTACCTGATGGCGGCCGGCATCATCGGCGTCATCTCGGCCATCTTCCTCCACGAGACGGCGGGCAAGCCGCTGCGCGGCTCCTCGCACATGGTCGAGAACGAGCAACAGGCCCGCCAACTCGTCGCCCACAGCCGCACCCGAGCCGGCCGCCGCGCCCGCGACGTCTGGATCGGCCTCCGCCATGGCCGCTTGCCGCGGCACCACGGCCGGAAGGACGACGAGTAGCCGCCCTCGTTCCGACGCCCCGTGTGCCCCTGGCCCCTACCCGGCCGGGGCACACGTGTCAGCGGGGCCGGGCATGCGTAGGGCCGGGACGGTCGGGCAGGGTAGTTGACTGCCGGTCAGGAAAGCGCCGTGGTCGGCCGGGCGGTACGGCCGGTGGGGCCTTAGCGGCCGTACCGCACGCGCCAGCAGGGAAAGTGAGTGGGAATTGATTACGCGGCGGCGTCTTCTTGCACTGTCGGGCG
The DNA here is from genome assembly GCF_055567935.1 of Streptomyces sp. NPDC026301. Lineage (NCBI taxonomy): Bacteria > Bacillati > Actinomycetota > Actinomycetes > Kitasatosporales > Streptomycetaceae > Streptomyces > Streptomyces sp. NPDC026301. The sequence goes on from NZ_JBVHPN010000004.1 coordinate 143,881, forward strand.
GGGCTCTTGTGGCCGCGGGATGCACCAACGGTGAGCAACGGCCCGCGGGGCAGGTCAGCCACCGCTCGGCCGGCGGAGGCAGCGCCGACGGTCCGCGCGGCGTACTGGGAGCGAACTTCAACGAGGACCCGGACAGCGTGACGTTCGATGAACTGGGCGATCTCTCCGCGAGCTGGCTCCGAGGGTTCGTGCCGATGCCCGAGGTCGGGGAAGACGCCTCTCGGCAGCGGGCCGTCTCGAAGCTCCTGGCTGCCCACAAGCGTGGCTACGGCACGGTGCTCTCGCTGAAGTTCCCGTACAACCACCGGGCGATACCCCGGCCGGACGGCCCCGAAATGGCCACGGAACTCGACCGGGTCGACAAGGTCCTGCACACCGTGCTCGACACCGTCGACGTTCTCGCCATCGGCAACGAGCCGTTCATCGAGAGCCTTCCGCGGGACCGCGACTCCGGCGCGCTGAACGCGTTCTACGAGAAGGTCGCGGCGCACGTCATCACCTACCGGAAGAAGCACTTCCCCGACGGCTGCCGGACCCGCCTCTACATGGGCGCGCTCAACTTCCTCGACCAGCCCGACAAGCGGGCCAGGGCCACCGATCGCTGGCTGTCCTTCACGCGCGCCACGCGGGAGATCGAGGGCGTGGACATCCACCCCCATGTGAACGCCCCGGAGGGCATCCAGGCGTACCTCGACTACGTGCTTCCCCGGCTCCGGAAGGACCAGAAGTTCCTGGTCACCGAGTTCTCACTGGTACAGCTGTGGAAGCTGCACCTGAACGACACCGTTCCCGCCCCGTACGCGCGCCGCTACCACCTTCCGCCGGACACCCGGGTGTGGCAGGTGATCAAGCAAGCCCTCGCGCATCCCGTGCCGGAGGAGCGGTGGCGCGACTTCCTCTCCATGAGCCCCTGGTTCGAGAGCCACAAGCACTTCCTGCGGAACCAGGTGGGCCGGCTCCGGGGCACGGGGCGCCTGGCCGTGGCGACCTACGGCGTCACCCAAGCAGCCGCCATGGCACAGGACTTCGGGCCGCAGAAGGATCCCTGGCTGCTGAACAGCCTCTACGCCAACCGCACCGTCGAGCGGCCTGACGACGGTCTGCCCGCCCACAACTACGGGTTCTTCGACGACTTCCGTGCCCTCCAGCGGCCGGAGGACCGGCGGCCTGTGCGAACGGGGAAGACCGCCACCTGAGGCAGCCGGCCGCTCAGCCGGCCGTGACGCGGATCTTGGACTGGCCGTGCCCTCTCGTCTCCCAGTCGTCCATGAAGCGGGCCTTCAGGCCGTGCTTCGCGGCGAGGGCGATGAGGGTTTCGGTGCGGTAGTAGAAGTCCTCGCGGAGGACCTGGTGTTCGGCGCCCGTGGTGCGGTCGAAGGTGAAGTCGAAGAAGCCGCCGGGGGCCAGGATGCGGCCGACGTGCGCGAGGCACTCCTCGATGATCTCGATGGGGGAGTGCGAGAAGACGCTGTGCGCGTGCACGACGTCGAAGTGGGCGTCCGGGAGGAAGTCCAGGGTGAGGTCCTGGGTGATGGTCAGGTGCGGGACCTTGCCCTGGAGGCCCTGGGCGGTCAGCGTCTGCTTCGCGGCGATGAGGATGTCGGGGGAGATGTCGATGCCGTAGTAGTTGCCGGCGTCGAGGTACTCGATGAAGTGCCAGCCGGCGCGGAGGTTCCCGCAGCCGATGTCGAGCATCCGGGACTCCGGCTTCAGGCCGTGCTCACGGAGGTAGTCGAACTGCATCTTCCCGAGCGCGAGCCACCGGTCGTGCGTCTGGCTGCCGACGGCGGCCTCGGGGTTGCGGCGGGTGTCGGAGGCCATGACGGCGCGGTAGTAACCGACGTGGTCCGGGTGCTTGAAGGCCAGCCAGCGGTCCCGGGCCGCGCGCTTGACGTACGGGGCGATGCGGTGCGGGTGGCCTATGGCGTACCGGACCTTGTGGGCGAGGGCGGCGCGGTTGGCGACCAGGTTCTTCTTCGTGGCCATGTGTACTCCAACGTCCAACGTGAGGCGAAGATCGTCGTGGACTATACATGGCATGTATAAACGGAGTGTATAGATGGTCAGAGTGCGGGTGGTCAGGGTGCGGGTGCGCTCATGGGGAGGGGGCGAGGAGTCGGCGGGGGCCGGCCGCGGCCCCCGCCGGGTCTGTCAGAGCAGGCGGCTGATGGTGGGCATCAGGTCCTGGAAGGTGCGGCCCGTGGCCGGTTCGCCGAGGGCGGCCATCTTCCAGGCGGTGCCGGAGCGGTAGACCTTGGCCATGATCTGGGCGGTGTGCCGGCCGCCGCCGGTGAGGGTGTAGCGGGCCAGTTCCTCGCCGGTGCTCTCGTCGATGAGCCGGCAGTATGCGTTCTGCACTTCTTCGAAGGTCTGGCCGGTGAAGGAGTTCACCGTGAAGATGATCTGGTCGACGTTGGCGGGGACGCGCCGGAGGTCGACCGCGATGGATTCGTCGTCACCCTGGCCCGTACCGCCGACGAGGTTGTCCCCGCTGTGCTGCACGGAACCGTCGTTGCTGGTCAGGTGCTGGAAGAAGACGACGTCCACGCCCTGGCCCGCGGCGAAGAGCACCGCCGAGGCGTCCAGATCGATCTCCCGGGTGCCGGCCAGCTTGGCGAAAAAGCCCTTGCGCTGGGCGGCCTGCCAGCCCAGACCCATGCGCACCACGCTGAGCGTGCCGCCGTCGGACTTGCTCAGGCTGATCTGCTGACCCTTGTTCAGGTTCACGGACATACGGAGAAGCCTCGCTCGTGTCGGGGCCCGGCGGTAGGTGAAGCCAGGTCGGAATCTTCGGTATCTACAGCAGTGTAGAGATCCGAACGGCGGCGTCCCGGCGCGCAAGGCCGCGGCCGCGCCAGGCGGGCCGGGCTACCCTTCAGGGCCCACCGTCAATACGTATGAGGAGTGTTCGCAGTGAGCCACCCCGGGCCGCCGCCGCAGCAGCCGTACGGCTACCCGCCCCAGCAGCCGCCGACTCAGCAGCAGGCGTACGGATATCCGCCCCAGCAGCAGGCGTACGGGTATCCGCCCCAGCAGCAGCCGTACGGGGCCCCCTACCCGCCGCCCCAGCAAGCCGGGTTTCCGTACGCGCCGCAGCATCCTCCGTATGCCGGCTGGTTGCAGCGTGCGGGCGCGTTCCTGCTCGACATTCTGATCAACTTCGGGCCGGTGTGGGCGCTGGTGGGCATCGGGACCTCCATCGACGAGCGCTCGGGCGAAAGCGGCGAGGTCTTCGCGACCATCGTGTCCTGGGTCGGCATCCTGGCGATGATCGTGGCCGTGGTCCTGCAGCTGCGGAGCGAGGGCCGGACCGGGCAGACCGTGGGCAAGAAGGTCCTCGGTATCCGGGCCATCCGCGAGCGTGATGGCCAGATGCTCGGCGTCGGGCTGGCGCTCGGCCGCCGGCTGCTCCAGTTCCTCAACAACGTGGTGTTCGGGCTCGGTTGGTGGTGGGCCATCTGGGACGTCAGGAGCCAGACGTTCGCCGACAAGATCACCAGTGTGGTCGTCGTCCGCGCCGACGCCGCACCGGCGCCTGGGCCCGCCGGCCCCTGGCAATAGCCCGCCTGCGGACGCTCGCCGTCCGCTGGTCGTGCTCGGGCGCAGGCGGCCGTGGCATGTCCCCCATTGGCTCCCCATTGGTCCCCCATGGTTCGTGCGCGGCTTCGCGTTATGAGTTCTCTCACCCTCTGGGTCCCGCCCCGGCCGGATGCCGGGCTCCGGTGGGCGCCGTGGCATTCGGGGGTCGGGCGGGCTGGGATGATCGGGGTATGGCTGAACGTGTGATCGCCGCGTGTGACGGGGCGTCGAAGGGAAATCCCGGCCCGGCCGGCTGGGGCTGGGTCATCGCCGACGAGGCGGGCCGGCCCGCGCGCTGGGAGGCGGGTCCGCTGGGTACGGCGACCAACAATGTCGCCGAACTCACCGCGCTGGAACGGCTGTTGACGGCGGTCGACGCCGACGTGCCGCTGGAGGTCCGGATGGACTCCCAGTACGCGATGAAGGCGGTCACGACCTGGCTGCCCGGCTGGAAGCGCAAGGGCTGGAAGACGGCCGCCGGCAAGCCGGTCGCCAACCAGGAGCTCGTCGTCCGCATCGACGCGCTGCTCGCGGGCCGCTCCGTGGAGTTCCAGTACGTGCCCGCGCACCAGGTGGACGGCGACCCGCTCAACGACTTCGCCGACCGCGCGGCCAGCCAGGCCGCCACCGCGCAGGAGGCCGCGGGCAGCGAGTACGGCTCCCCGGCCCCGCCCGCGTCGGCACCGGCCCGCGCCGGCGCCGCCCGCCGCGCCCCGGGCGCCGCCAAGTCGTCCGCCGCGCCGAAGCGGCGCGCCTCGGCGTCCTCCGCCCGTACCCTCAAGGCCAAGTTCCCCGGCCGCTGCCGCTGCGGCCGCGCCTACACCGCCGGCGAGACCATCGCCAAGAATCCGCAGGGCTGGGGGCACCCGGACTGCCGGGTGGGGGCGGGGGAGAGCGGGGAGTGACCCACCCGGCGCCCACCGCCACCGGGATCGCGGCGGCCGTGCGGGCGGGGGAGGCCGGCGCCGTCGAGGTCGTCTCGGCCGCGCTGGCGCGGATCGCCGAGACCGATCCGGAGCTGCACGCGTTCGCCGAGGTGTGGCGGGACGCGGCGCTGGGCCGGGCCGCCGAGGTCGAGCGGCTGGTCGCCGCCGGAGCGGACCTGCCCCTCGCCGGTGTACCGCTGGCGGTCAAGGGGCTGCGCGGCGCGCGGTCCGCCGCGGCGCGGGCCCTGGTAGCGGCCGGGTGCGTGCCGGTCGGCGCGACGGCGGTACCGGGGCCGGGCACGCCGTGGCAGACCTGGGGGCTGGGGCGGGGCGGACATACGCGTAACCCCTGGCGCGCCGACCGGACGCCCGGCGGCTCCTCGGCCGGGTCCGCCGCGGCGGTCGCGGCCGGTCTCGTACCGCTGGCCACGGGCAGCGACGGCGCGGGTTCGATCCGGATTCCCGCTGCCTGGTGCGGCGTGTTCGGCCTGAAGGTCACCAACGGCCTGCTGCCCTCGCCCGACCGCACGGGCCTCGCCGCGCCAGGAGTACTCACCCGGTGCGCGGCGGACGCGGCGGCGTATTGGGGTGTGGTGCGGGGGGCGTTGCGCACGCCGCCCGTGGACGAGGGCGGTGGCGCCGCCCTCACCGGCAGTGCGCCTCTTCCCGCCCTCTGGTCCGCCGATCTCGGCTTCGCCGAGCCGGATCCCGAACGGGTGGAGATCGTCCGTCGGGCGGCCGGCCGGCTCGCCGAGGCGGGCGTCGTCCGGCTCGTGGCCGAGGACGCGGTCCGCCTGACCGACCCCGGCTCCGCCTGGCTCGCCCTGCGTACACCGGGAGCGGACCCGACCGCCGCCGAGCGGGTACGCGCGGACAACGACCGCCGGCTCGCCGTCCTCTTCGCGCGCGCTCCGCTCCTGCTGACGCCCGCCACCCCGAATCCGCCGCACGGTCACGAGGGTCCGGGCGACCGCTACAGCACCGCGCTGACCTGGGCGTTCAACCTCAGTGGGCATCCGGCGGCGAGCATTCCGGCCGGTTTCGGTTCGGACGGCTGCCCCGCGGGCCTGCAGCTCGTGGCCGCGCACGGCGGCGAAACCCTCCTCCTCGCCGTCGCCGCCGCGGCGGAGCGGGCCGCCGGGCTGTGCGCGAGGGATCTCATGCCGGAGGGGTGAGGAATTCCAGGAGCGCGGCGAGGGCCGTGGACCGCCTGCTTTCAGGCCGGTGCCGACCCGGACCGGTACCCGTACGCCGGCCCCGACGGGCACGTCTGCTCCAAGGGGCTCGATTCCGGCGGACCCGGCGACCCCGGCGGGCCCGGCCAGCCGGGTCGCTCCTCCCGGGGCAGCGTGGCCAGCGCCTGGGCCACCGTGGGGAACGCGCGCAGCAGCTCGTCGGAGCCGGTGAGGTGCAGTACGCGGGCGACGTTGTGGCGTACGCGGGCCAGCAGCAGCCGGCCCTGTCGCCGCTCCAGGAGCCATTGCAGGCTGAGCAGGCAGTTCAGGCCGCGGGAGTCGCAGAAGGTGAGAGCGGCGCAGTCCAGGACGACATGGCGGTGGCCGCGGTCCAGGAAAGTACCGACGGAGGCGCGGAAGAGCTGCTCGGTAAAGTGATCGAGCTCGCCGCTGATCCGCAGCACCGCGCCCGCCTCACAGGAGGCGAGCGCGGTCATCTCTAAGCCGTCGGGAAGCGGCATCTGGCAACCTCATCGTGCGGGGAGATGTGGGGAGAGGTGAGCGACTCTCACGTTGCTGACAGTAGCGGGTCTTGTTCTTGGAAAGCGTGTGATTTCCTGCCAAGCGTGCCAATGGCCGGAATGGCTCCCTGGGCATGACAAGAGTGCTCCGGGCATGACAACGGCTCCCTGGGCATGACAAGCGCGGGCGGCGGGCACCCGGCGTGGCATGGGACTGCTCACGCAAATGGAAGACGCGGTGGAGCACTGGGAACACACCCTGGTCAATCGGGTGTTCCGGAGTGATCCGGTGCGGTTGGTCGATGCCCTGCGGCGCGAGTGCGACGACCACGCCGTCGTGTGCAGCGAGAGCCGGATACTGGTGCCCAACGCCTACGACATCGAGCTCGCCCGCTACGTCCACCAGGAGCTCGGCGAGCGGGACGAGCACGTCGGACGCGCGCTGACGGACGCCCTGGCCCGGCACGCGGCGGACCACGGCTACGAGTGGGCGGGGCCGCTCGCCGTCCATGTCGCCGAGACCAGGCACCGGCTCCCCAACGGGCGCTATCGCATTACCAGCCAAGCCCTGCCGCACATCGCCCCGGACGCCTTCGAGGCCCCCGCATGAGGCACGATGGTCGCCCGGGGAACGGTGACCCGGGAAACGGTGAGGAGAGGGCATGGCAGCGCAGACGGAGAACACGGGGAACACGGGGAACACGGCGAAGACGGAATCCAGGTCGGTGACGATCAGCACGCCGGACGGGGCGTGCGACGCGTTCGTCGCGTACCCGGAAGGGGGCGGCAGCCACCCCGCCGTGCTGTTCTACATGGACGCCATCGGCCTGCGTCCGGTGCTGGAGAACATGGCCCGCGAGCTCGCCTCGCACGGGTACTACGTGCTGCTGCCGAACCTCTTCTACCGGCACGGGAAGGCGCCCGTCGCCGAACTCCCCGACCTCAGCAGGCCGGAGGGCCGGGAGGCGTTCCTGGCGAAGATCATGCCGATGGTCCACGAGCTGACCCCGGAGCTCGGGATGCGCGACGCCGGCTGTTTCCTCGACTTCCTGGCCGGTCAGGAGGAGGTGCGTCCCGGTGCGGTGGGCCTGACGGGCTACTGCATGGGCGGCGTACTCTCGCTGCGCACCGCGGCGCGGTACCCGGACCGGGTCGCCGCCGCGGCGAGCTTCCACGGCGGCCACCTCGTCACCGAGGCGCCGGACAGCCCGCACCGGCTGGCCGGTGACGTCGAGGCGGAGCTGTACTTCGGGCACGCGTCCCAGGACGACAGCATGAACGCCGGGCACATCGCCGAGCTGGAGGCGGCGCTGGCGGCCGCGGGCACGACGTACCGCTCCGAGGTGTACCCGGACACCATCCACGGCTTCACCATGTCCGACACCGCCGCCTACAGCGAGGCGGGCCTGGCCCGGCACTGGGACGCGCTGCTGGACCTCTTCGCGCGCACGCTGAAGCCGGCCTGAGCCGAAGCGCCCCTGAGCTGAAGCCCTGGCCGAAGAGCCGAAGAACAGGCCCTAACCCGCGCGCAGTACCCGCGCCACGACCGGGCCCGCCGCGTCGCCGCCGTGGCCGCCGGACTGGACCAGGGCGGCGGCCGCGAGGTCGTCGCTGTAGCCGGTGAACCAGCTGTTGGACCGGGCCTGCCCGTCCTTCTCGGCGGAGCCGGTCTTCGCGCCCTTGTCCCCGCCGACGCCCGCCATCGCGGCGACCGCCGTGCCCCGGCCGACGGTCGCCGCGTGCATCATCTGCCGCAGCTGCCGGGCGACGGAGGGGGCCAGTGGGTGCGCGGTGGCCAGGGGCCGGCCGTCGAGCCCCTGCGGTACGAGAACGGGCTGCCGGAAGCCGCCGTTGACCACGGTCGCGGTGACGGACGCCATGGCCAGCGGGCTCATCTGGACCTTGCCCTGGCCGATGTACGAGGCGGCGGTCTCCACCCCGGACGACTCCGGGATGCTGCCGTCGAAGGACGGTATGCCGGTCTGCCAGTCGTCGCCGCCGAGCCCGAAGGAGTCCCGGGCCGTTGTGCCCAGCGCGGTGCCCGCGACGCCCTTGTCGTTGAGCGGCTTGACGGCCTTGATGAACGCGGTGTTGCAGGACCGGGCGAACGCGTCGGTGAGCGTGCCGTCCGGTATCGACAAGTCGTCGAGGTTGTGGAAGGTGTAGCCCTCCCAGGACACGGTCGGCGGGCAGGCGGCCCGGCCCGCCGCGTCGCCCACGCCGTTCTGCAGGATCATCGCGGCCGTGACGATCTTCATCGTGGAGCCCGGCGCCACTCTGCCCAGCATCGCCGCGTCGTAGCCGTCCGTACGGTTGTTGGCCACCGCGCGGATCTCGCCCGTGCTCGGCCGGACGGCCACGACCGACGACTCGTCGTACTCCTTCACCGCCAGCTCCGCCGCCGCCTGCACGTCCGCGTCCAGCGTCGTGTGCAGCGTCCCGGCCCGGCCCTTCCGGAGGGTGACCAGGGTGCGGGTGGTCTCGCCCTCCTCGTCCTCGATCCGCAGCCCGATGCTCCGCGTGCCGCCGGCCTCACTGCCGTACTTCTCCCGCAGGCCGTCCAGGACGGGCCCGAGCGAGGGGTAGCGCTCCTTGGTCAGTGGCCGGCCGCGGTGGTCGACGGCCTTGATCTCCGGCGCCGCGCCCGCGTCCGTGATCAGGTTCTCGCCCTCCTCGAGCCGCGGGTGCAGCACCGCGGGCCGCCAGTCCACCAGCGGCTTGTGCGTGGTCCGGCCGCGGACGACCCGCAGCTGGGAGGCGTACGACAGGGGTGCGGTCCGCCCCTTGTACGACACCTTCGCCGTGACCTTGTACGGAACGGTCGTGCCGGACCGCTCACCCGGCGTGATCACCAGGTGAGTGAGGTGCGCCTGGTGGTGGAATCCGGCCAGTTCGGTCCGGGCGACCTCCCGGTTGTCGGTGAGCGCGGCGGCGGCCGCGCTGTCACCCTTCGCCCAGGCGGCGAGGAAGTCCTTCGCCGTCTCCGAGGTCTCCTCGGCGCTGGGCGGGCCGGTCGGTACCGCCTGCGTGGTGCCGCCCGTGCCGCCGTACCCGGTGATCCCGTTCACCAGGTTGTAGCCGCCGTACAGCACGACCCCGCCCACCACGACGCACACCCCGCCGACAATGGTGGCCTTCACCCCGCTGCGCATTCCGCGTCCCCCTCCCCGAAGCCCCTTGAACAAGATCAAAGGGGCATTGAGAAGCACGGTACGGGGCGGACGCGATGAAAGGGACGTTCGAACGGAAGTCCGTTATCAGATAGCGATCCCGGCATACGGAGGCCGCTTCGGCGCGGCGCTGCCCGCGCGTCGGGCAGGCGTCTGCTCGGGGACGGGGCCACGGTGTCCGAGGCGTCGTACTCGACCGAGCAGTCCACCTCGTGGTGGGCGCAGAGGACCTGGGCCAGCCGGACGAGGGCGGCGGCACCGTCCGCCCGGCCCACCCGGTGCAGGTCGACGACGACCGCGCCGCTGCCCGGGCGGATGACGGCGTTGAGGAGCCGTCCCAGGTGCGGTTCGGCGGCCGGACGGATCGGCCGGTGCACCTCGATGACGGTGCGGTCGGCGTACCGGCGTACCGCGACCGGGGACGGGCCGATCCCGGCGTCCGCGCGGCCGGCCGCCACGGCGGTACCGGCCGGTCGGGCCACCCGGGAGGGCACCGATAAGTAGGCCGGCCGGAGCCGGCGGAGGACAGAGCTCCACAACGGGTGCAGGGTAGGGGCGGTCCACGTCATCGCGGTCTCCCTCGGCATCAAGACCTGTGGGACAAGCCGTCGCGGCCCGCCGTGCCGCGACGCGGGAGCGAGTGGGATTCTGCCACCCCTCCGCGCCCGGCGGACAGGGCCGCTCGGCCTCGTACTGGGACCGGCAGGCTCTGTTGGGCCCGGCGCCGGGGCGCGGTAGGGGAGCCTGCCGAATGGCGGGGACGAACGGTGTCTTTCGGCCGATGCCGGGTCCGGAGGGGCACTCGTAGCTTTCATGGTCGAGCGGCGCACCCGCCGTTCCGGCGGTGCTCGTCCGCCGGGCGTGCGTGCCGGCGCCGGCCGTCCCCAGGAAGGGAGAACATTTCTCATGCTCTCGGTATCCACCGCTGCCGCGGCCACCGGTTCCTACGTCACCTCCATCGCGGACACGACGGAGGAGATACGGGCCGCGCAGCGGCTGCGCCACCGGGTCTTCGGCGGGGAGCTGGGGGCCCGGCTGCGCACCCCGCTGGCCGGCCACGACGTCGACGGCTTCGACGCGTCGGCGGACCACCTGATCGTGACGGACACCGCCAGCGGCGAGGTGGTCGGCACCTACCGCCTGCTGCCCCCGGGGCGCAGCGAACGCTCGTACTCGGAGGGCGAGTTCGACCTGCGGGCGCTGCACGAGCTGCGCGGGCGGATGGTGGAGGCCGGGCGCTCGTGCGTGCACCCGGACCACCGGACCGGCGCGGTGATCAACCTGATGTGGGCGGCGCTCGCCCGGTACGTCCTGCTCTCCGGCCACCGCTACCTCGCGGGCTGCGCCTCCGTACCGCTGGCCGACGGCGGCCAGGCGGCCTGCCACGCCTGGCTGTTGGGGACGGCGAAGCATGCCTCCCCGGCCGATCTGCGGGTCCACCCGCACCGCGCGTGGACACCGCCGGGCGTGATCGAGAACGAGCCGAGTTACGCGCTGCTGCCGCCGCTGCTCCGCGGCTACCTCCGGGTCGGCGCCTGGATGTGCGGGGCACCGGCCCACGACCCGGAGTCCGACGTCGCGGACTTCTTTGTGCTGCTGGACATGGAGCGGATCGACGACCGCTACCGGCGCTTCTTCCTGGGGGAGTAGGGATAACCCTGGTACGTACCGGTGCCGGGCTCCTCCGGCCGACGGAACGGGACCCCTGACGAAGGTCAGGGGCCGCCTCGGACCTTCGGGCACTGCGGCGCGGCTCACCCGGCTCCTACCGTCGGTCGGGAACGGTGCGGGGACTTCGAGTACCCGTTCCCACGCCGTGGACACCCAGCGAACGGAGACCCCACACCCATGACCACGACGCCATCGACCGCGACGCCTTCGACCGTGACGTCATCGACCGCGACGCCGTCGACCGTGCAGGAAACCCGCTCCTACGTCACCTCCCTCGCGGACTCCACCGAGCAGATACGCGCCGCCCAGCGGCTCCGCCACAAGGTGTTCGGCGAGGAGCTGGGCGCCACCCTCGACCCGTCGCTGGCGGGCCACGACACGGACAGCTTCGACGGCCTCGCCGACCACCTGATCGTCACCGAGACGGTGACCGGCGAAGTGGTCGGCACCTACCGGCTGCTGCCGCCGGGACGCAGCGAACGCTCGTACTCGGAGGGCGAGTTCGACCTGAGCGCACTGGCCGGCATCCGGTCCCGGACGATCGAGGCGGGCCGCTCCTGCGTCCACCCCGACCACCGCTCCGGCGCGGTGATCAACCTGATGTGGGCCGCGCTCGCCCGGTACGTCCTGCTCTTCGGCCACCGCTACCTCGCGGGCTGCGCCTCGGTGCCGCTGGGCGACGGGGGCCGGGCGGCGGCGAACGCCTGGTCCCTGTGCGCCGACAAGCACGCCCCGCCCGCCGGCATGGCCGTCCGCCCGCACCGCCCCTGGCAGCCCGCCGGGCGGTCGGCGGACGCCGAGCCCGGATACGCCGGGCTGCCCCCGCTGTTCCGGGGATATCTGCGGCTGGGCGCCTGGGTGTGCGGGCCGCCCGCGCACGACCCGGAGTTCGGCGTCGCCGACTTCTTCGTCGTACTGGACATGGAGCAGCTCAACGACCGCTATTACCGCTATTTCCTCGGAGAGTCACGATGAGCCCCTGGGGCGTCACGTCACCCTGCACGCCCGGCTGCGCCGTACACGCCGTGCCGCACCTCTCCGGCGGAGAGCGGGCCGGGCGGTACGCGGCTCTGGCCTGCGCCTTGGGGCGCGGCATGGCGGCCGGGCCGCGCCTCGCCGACCCGCGGGTGATGCGGGTCAGGGCGCGCGCGGTGCTCCGCGCCCTCGGGCTGCGGCTGGAGAGCAGTACGCCGTCGCTGAGCGTGCCGCGCGGACCCGGCGGCCCGGGGACGCTCATCGTGGCGGACCACATCTCCTGGCTCGACGTCATCGCCCTGCTGGCGGTGGAGCCGTCGATGCCGCTGGCCAAGCGGGAGGTGGGCCAGTGGCCGGTCTTCGGGGAGCTGGCGCGCAAGGCGGGGGCGCAGTTCATCGACCGGGACGGGCTGCGCACGCTGCCGGGGGACGTGGCACAGCTCGCGGCCACGTTGCGCGGCGGCCGTTCGATGCTGGTGTTCCCGCAGGGCACGACCTGGTGCACAGAGTCGGGCGGCGGCTTCCGGCGGGCGACGTTCCAGGCCGCGATCGACGCGGGGGCGCCGGTCCGGCCGGTGACGATCACGTACCTGCAGCACGGCAGGCCCAGTACGGTGGCCGCGTTCCTCGGGGACGAGGACTTCGCGACCTCGCTGCACAGAGTGATCGGCGCGAGAGACCTCACGGTACGGGTCACCGCCCACCCGGAGCTGGACCCCGGGCGACGGGACCGGCGGGCGCTGGCCGCCGAGGCGCACGCGGCGATCTGCGGCACCCGGCCGCCGGTCCATGTCTGAGCTGTTCGACCAGTTCGCGGAGCTGGTCAGGACGCAGCTGGACTCGCCCTGGCTCTGGCTGATCGTGCTGCTGGTGGCCGGCCTGGACGCGCTGCTGCCGTTCATGCCGAGCGAGACGACGGTGGTGACGGTGGCCGTGCTGACCGGCGCCGACCTCCAACAGCTCGCGCTGCTGGCCCTGGTGGCGGCGCTGGGCGCGCTGGGCGGCGACTGCCTCGGCCACGCCATCGGCCGCTGGGCGGGACCGCGGGCCATCGACCGGCTGCTGCGCGGCGAGAAGGGCCGGCGACGGTACGCGTGGGCGCGGGCCATGGTCGGGCGGCACGCCACGACGCTGGTGGTGGCGGGCCGCTTCCTGCCGGGCGGTCGGGTGGCGTCCGCGCTGTCCACCGGCAGCCTGCGGTTCCCGCTGCGCCGCTTCGTCCTGCTGGACGCGGCCGGCGCCGCGCTGTGGGCCGTCACCAGCACCGCCATCGGGTACGTCGGCGGCGCGGCCTTCACCGAGGAACCGGTCAGCGGACTGCTGCTGGCCTTCGCCCTGGCGCTGGTGATCGTGACCGTACTGGAGACCGCGCGCCGGCTGACGGCCCGTCGGGGGCGGGGCACGGTGGCTCAGGAGGCCCGGCCCCACGCCTCCGCGTAAGCGCGCGCCGCCGTACGGGGGTCGGCGGCCGCGCAGATGCCCGAGACGACCGCGCCGCCCGCCGCGCCCGCGGCCCGCAGCGGCGCCATGTCCGCCACTGTCACCCCGCCGATCGCCACCGCCGGGAGCGGCGTGGGCGGCGCCAGCCGGGCGAAGCCCTCGATGCCCAGCTCCGGCGGCGCGTCCGCCTTGGTGCGGGTCGCGTGCAGCGCGCCGATGCCGACGTAGTCGACCCGGGCCCGTTCCCCGGCCGCGGCCCGCAGCTCGTCCTCCGTGGCGGCGCTCAGCCCGATCACCGCTTCCGGCCCGGTCAGCGCGCGGACGGCGGCCACCGGCAGATCGGACTGGCCGACGTGCACCCCGGTCACCCGCGCGCCGGCCGCGCGCGCCGCCAAGTACACGTCCACCCGGTCGTTGACGAACAGTGCGACCCGCTCCGGCAGTACCGCGGCGATGCGCAGCACCGTGCCGAGGAAGTCCCGGGCGGCACCGTCCTTCTCCCGTACCTGGACCGCGGTCACCCCGCCGGCCACGGCCTCGGCGACCGTGCCCGCCACGTCCCGGCCGCACGCGGCGGCCTGCGCCGCGTCGGTGACCAGGTACACGGAGAGGTCCGGCGGCGCGGGCAGATCCTCGTTCCCGCTCACGCCCACGAGACCGCCGCCCGCTTGGTGAGCGTGTCCTCGTCGAGGCCGTACAGCGCGTCCAGGAAGGCGGCGGCGAAGGTGCCGGGACCGTTGCTGCGCTCGGCCGCGACCTCGGCGGCCACGGTGTAGACCGTCACGGCGGCGACCGCGGCGACGAGCCGGTCACCGGACGGGGCCGGGGACGTCGAAGCGGGCGGGGCGAAGGCCGCCAGCACCGCGCCGAGCGCGCACCCGCCGCCGGTCACCCGGGTCAGCAGCGGGTCCCCGTTGGCGACCCGTACCGTCCGCTCGCCGTCGGTGAGCAGGTCGACCGGTCCGGAGACCGCGACCACGGCGCCCGTGGCGCGGGCCAGCGTGCCCGCGGCTTCGGCCGCCGACTCGACCTCGTCGGTGGCGTCCACCCCGCGCCCGCCGCCCCCGGTACCGGACAGCGCGATGATCTCCGAGGCGTTGCCGCGTACGACGGCCGGGCCCTGCGCGGCCAGCCGGTGCGCCAGCGCGGTCCGTACCGGCAGCGAGCCGATCGCCACCGGGTCCAGCACCCATGGTGTTCCCGCGGCGGCCGCGGACGCCACCGCCTCGGTCATGGCCGCGCGCTGCTCGGCGTGCGGCGTACCCACGTTGACCAGCAGCCCGGAAGCCGCCCCGGCGAACGGGCCGGCCTCCTCGGGGATGTCCACCATGGCCGGGGCGGCGCCCAGCGCGAGCAGCACGTTCGCGGTGAAGTTGGCAACGACCTGGTTGGTGAGGCACTGCACCAGTGGTGTTTCATGGCGTACGCGGATGAGCGCTTGCCGGGCAGTGGCAAGCAGGTCGTCGGCGGCGGCCGGACGCGTCATAGGGGCATTCCTTCTGTGACATCCCTTCGCTGGTGCGAGCCAGATCAGGTTCGACGGGTGTGATCTCAGCCCTTGAGAGGGGGCACCCCGTGTCTCGTGTGCCCCTCATGCTACTCGCACCCCGTTCCCGATCCGGAACCCCGACCTCCGCTGGAATCCCCATGACCATCGAGCGTCCCGTGTTCGACGGGCGTATGCCCGCCGGCGCCGGCGACCTGTCCGTCGAACGGCACGGCATCGGCCCGGTGCCCGAGAACAACCGCTACGGCCGCCCCGGCCGCCTGTTCACCGTCTGGTTCGCGCCCAACCTGACCATGACCGGGGTGTTCACCGGCACCGTGGGCATCGGCCTCGGGCTCGACTTCTGGACCGCGTTCGCCGCGATGGCGCTCGGCACGCTGCTCGGCGCGGCGCCCTCCGCCTACCTCGGTACGTGGGGCAGCCTCACCGGCACGGGGCAGCTGCCGCTGGCCCGGCTCGCCTTCGGCCGCGGCGTCGTGCTGCCCGGCGTCCTGCAGTGGCTGTCCTCCATCGCCTGGGACGCGCTGATCGGCCTCTTCGGCGGCGACGCGCTGGCCCGCCTGGCCGGCTGGCCCTTCTGGCTGGGCGCGCTGACCGTGCTGCTTCTCCAGGGCGTCGTCGGCGTCCTCGGATACGAGGCCATTCACCGCCTCCAGACCGTGATGACCTTCGTGCTCGGCGCGGCCTTCCTCGCGCTCAGCGTCAAGCTGCTCGACGGCGTCCCGCTGCCGTCGGCATCCACCGCGCACGGCGCCGACCGGGCCGGCGCCTTCCTGCTGACCACCGCGGTCGCGCTGAGCCTGGCGATCTCCTGGGCCCCGTACGCCTCGGACTTCAGCCGGTACCTGCCGCGCTCCGCGTCCCGGCAGCGGATGTTCTGGTACACGCTCCTCGGCATGGCCGCCGCGTACCTCTGGGTGCAGACGCTCGGCCTGTGGGCGGCGGGCCTGTTCACCGACCAGACGGCGGCGGGCGTGCAGAAGCTGCTCGGCGGCGGGGCGCTGGGCGCCTTCGGGCTGCTGGCCATCGCCGCCTCGGCGGTGTGCAGCAACGCCATGAACGACTACAGCGGTTCGCTGGCGCTCCAGACGGCCGGGGTCCGCATCCCGCGCCCGCTCGCCGCGGCCGTTGCCGCCGTGCTCGGCTTCCTGCTCGTGCTGTGGATGCACGCCGCCGACACCACGGCCCGCTTCCAGAACGTGCTGCTCTTCGTCGGCTACTGGATCCCCGGCTTCATCGGCGTCGTCGCGATCGACTGGCTCGCCCGAAGGAGGGCGCGCGGCGGCGCTCCGGTCGACGTGCACGCGGAGTTCGACCGGCCGCAGCCCTGGTGGCCGGCGGCCCTCGCCTTCGTCGCGGCCTTCGCCGTCGCCGTGCCGTTCATGGACACGTCCCTGTACGTCGGCCCGGTCGCGGAGGCGCTGCACGGCGGCGACCTGGCGTACTTCGTGGCCTTCGTGGTCTCGGTCGCCGTGTACGCCCCGCTGCGGCTGCGCCGCGTCCGCGGTGACCGACCGCGGTAACGGAAGCCCGGGCACAACAAAACCCCGGTCGCATTGGCGGCCGGGGTGGGTCTCCGCGTATATTGGGAGTTTCCATGCCTCGATAGAAACCTGGGCATGGCGAAGCTTTATGGAGTCATCTTAACCAGGCGGGAGCCGAATTGTCAATCCAGGTGCCGGGCGAAGAGTCGGACGTGCGGCCGGGCCGGTCCGCCGACGAGGAGACAGCCCACGCGGAAACGCGCCGCGAGCAGGAATTCATCGACATGCTCTACGAGCGCCTCGGCGAGCTGCGCGCCGGGGCGGGTGCCGCGGTGGAGGGCGCCCTGGCGGCGGCCGACACCGGCACGCTGCAGGCGCGGCTGGAGCGGGACGTGACCGTGGCCGAACAGGCCGGGCTGCTCGCCGCCTTCGACTCCGGTGAGAACGGCCTGTGCTTCGGCCGGCTCTCCTTCCGCGACGGCGCCGACCACCACATCGGGCGCATCGGCATCCGGCGCGACGACGCCGAGCGCACGCCCCTGGTCATCGACTGGCGCGCCGATGTCGCCCGCCCCTTCTACCTCGCCACCGGCCACACCCCGATGGGGCTGCGCCGCAGGCGCCACATCTCCACCGAGGGCCGGCGGGTCACCGCCCTGCACGACGAGATCATGGACCTCGCCGACACGGTGCGCACCGGCCACGAAGGTACCGACGCGGACACCGTGCTGCTCGCCGCGCTGGACGCGGCGCGCACCGGCCGGATGCACGACATCGTGCAGACCATCCAGGCCGAGCAGGACCGCATCATCCGCGCCCCGCACCGCGGCGTCATGGTCGTCGAGGGCGGCCCCGGCACCGGCAAGACCGTCGTCGCCCTGCACCGCGCCGCGTACCTGCTGTACGCGCACCGCGAGCTGCTCGCCCGCCGCGCGGTACTGATCGTCGGCCCCAACCCGGCGTTCCTCGGCTACATCGGAGAGGTGCTGCCCGCGCTCGGCGAGACCGGCGTGCTGCTCGCCTCGCCCGGCGAGCTCTTCCCGGGCGTCCACGCCACCGGCACGGACACGCCCGAGGCCGCCGCGGTCAAGGGCGACGCCGCGATGGCCGATGCCCTGGCCGCGTACGTACGGGACCGGCAGACCCTGCCCGATCCCGTCACCGTCATCCCGCACGAGGACGGCGACCTGCTGCTGGACGCGGACATCGTCCTGGAGGCCCGGCACCAGGCGCGCGAGACGAAGCTGCCGCACAACCTCGCCCGCCCGCACTTCGCCTTCCGCATCATCGACTCGCTGACCGCCCAGCTCGCCGACCGGCTCGGCGCCGACCCGTACGGTGGCCCCAACTTCCTCGGCCCCGACGACATCGCGCAGCTCGGCAAGGCCATCGCGGCCAGCGGCGAAGTGCACCGCGCGATCGGCGAACTGTGGCCCGTCCTCACCCCGCAGGAACTGGTCGCCGACTTCCTCGCCGACCCGGCGCATCTCCCCGAGGCCGACGCCGCCGCGATCCGTCGCGAGGGCGGCGAGTGGACCGCCGCCGACATCCCGCTGCTGGACGAGGCCGCCGAACTGCTCGGCGAGGACGACTCCGCGGCCCAGGCCGCCGCCGAGGCCGAGCGCCAGGAGCGCATCGCGTACGCGCAGGGCGTGCTGGACCTCTCGTACGGCTCCCGCACCCAGGAGTTCGAGGACAAGGACGACGAGGACTCGGAGGTGCTGGCCGCGCACGACCTGGTCGACGCCGAACGCCTCGCCGACCGGCACGAGGAGGCCGACCACCGCACCGCCGCCGAACGCGCCGCCGCCGACCGCACCTGGGCCTTCGGCCACATCATCGTCGACGAGGCGCAGGAGCTGTCCGCGATGATGTGGCGGCTGCTGATGCGCCGCTGCCCGACCCGCTCGATGACGCTGGTCGGCGACCCGGCGCAGACCGCCGAACCCGGCAGCTGCGGGACGTGGGAGTCGATCCTCGCGCCGTACGTCGGCGACCGCTGGGAGCACGTACGCCTCGGCGTCAACTACCGCACCCCCGCCGAGATCATGGCGGTCGCGGCGGCGGTGATCCGGGCCGCGTACGCCGGGACTCCGACGGCCGAGGCGTTCGAGCCGCCGCGCTCGGTCCGCTCCACCGGCGTACCGCCCTGGTCCCACCGCACCGACGACCTGCCGCGCGCGGTCGCCGAAGCGGTCGCCCGGGAGGCCGACGCCGAGGGCCGCCTCGCGGTCATCGCCCAGCGGCACCACCACGAAGCCCTGCTGGCCGCGCTCCCCGCCGCGTCCGCCGGTCCGACCCCCGACCTGACCAGCCCGGTCGTCCTTCTGGACCCGCGGCAGGCCAAGGGCCTGGAGTTCGACACGGTACTCGTGACGGAACCGGCCGAGTTCGGCGTGAGCGACCTCTATGTCGCCCTCACCCGGGCCACGCAGCGCATGGGCGTGCTGCACACCGAGGCGCTCCCGGCGGGCTTGGAGGCGCTGGAAGCGCGGTAGGCACGGGACGGGCGGTGAGACCGGCGGTCGACGGCCGGCGGCCGGTACGTCCCGGCCGTCGACAGCCGAACCCTCATCCCCCTACCCTGTGTTCGTCATTCCGACCATCGACCGGAATGACGAACACTGGCGACGGCGGCGGAGGGTGGGTGAACGGCATGGGGCGACTGGTCCCAGCGGTGACCCGGGCACTGGACATACTCGAACTGTTCCTGGAGGCGGACGGCCCGCAGTCGGCCCCCGACGTGGTGCGCAAGCTCCAGCTGCCGCGCACCACCGTGCACGAACTGCTCACCACCCTGGCGGCCCGCTCCTACCTGGTCCCCGTCCCCGACCAGCCGGGCCGCTACCGCCTCGGCGTCCGCGCGTACCAGCTCGGCAGCCGGTACGCCGAACAGCTCGACCTGGCGGCCGAGGGGCAGCGGGTGGCCCGCGAGGTGGCCGCCACCTGCGACGAGACGGTGCACGTCGCGATCCTGGAGGACACCGACGTCATCTACATCGCCAAGGTCGACTCCACGCACGCCGTCCGCATGGTCTCGGCGGCCGGCCGCCGGCTGCCGGCGCACTGCACGGCCGTCGGCAAGATGCTGCTCGCCGCGCTCCCCGATGCGGAGCTGGCCGCCCGCATCGAGGGCCGCGAACTGGTCGCCCTGACCCCCGGCAGCATTACTGCGCCGGACGCGCTGCGTACCGAACTCGCCGCCATCCGGGAGCGCGGCACCGCCACCGAGCACCGAGAGTCCAACCCGGACGTCTCCTGCGTCGCGGCCCCGGTCCGCGACAGCGCCGGCCGCGTCGTCGCCGCCCTCTCCGTCTCGGCCCCCATGATCCGCTGGACGGCCGACCGGGAGTCCGAGCTCGCCGAGCTGGCACTGAAGGGCGCGAACGACCTGTCGGTCAGCCTCGGCTACCGGCCGCGCCCCCGCTGACCCGCGTGCCCGTCGAGCCGCGCCCCATCAGCCGTCGGCGGTCAGCGAGTCGAGGATGTGGTCGACGGTCTGCTCCGTGAGGCCGGGGTGCAGGAAGGCGATGCGTACGACGGTCTCGCCCTCCCACACGGTCGGCGTGACGAAGGCCGTGCCGGCGGCGAGCAGCCGCTTGGACCAGGCGTAGTAGTCGCGCGGCTGCCAGCCGGTGCGGCGGAGCAGGACGACGGACAGCTCGGGCTCGCGGAGGAGTTCGAGGCCGTCGGTGCGCTCGGCGAGCCGGGCGGTGTACTGGGCGAGCCGGACGCCGCGGGCGACCGCGTCCCGGTACGCGTCCGTGCCGTGCACGGCGAGCGAGAACCACAGGGGCAGGCCGCGCGGGCGCCGCGTGAGGTGGTACGCGTAGTCGCTCGGGTTCCACTCCAGGTCGTCGGCGCCCGCGCCGTCCCCGTGGATCGCGTCGAGGTACGCGGCGTCCTGGGTGTGGACGGCCTTGGCCAGGCGCGGGTCCCGGTAGAGCAGCGCGCCGCAGTCGAAGGGCGCGAACATCCACTTGTGCGGGTCGACGACGAGCGAGTCGGCGTGCTCGATACCGGCCATCCGGGCGCGCAGTTCGGGGACGAAGAGGCCGCCGCCCCCGTACGCCGCGTCCACGTGGAACCACAGGTCGCGGGCGCGCGCCTGCGCGGCGACGCCCGCGAGGTCGTCGAGTATCCCGGCGTTGGTGGTGCCCGCGGTGGCGACGACGGCGACGACAGGCGCGCCGCCGTCGTGCTCGGCGGCCGCCAGGGCGATGCGGACGGCCTCGCCGGTGAGCCGGTGGTCCTCGGTCGGTACGACGAGGGCGTCGATGCCGAGGATGCGCAGGGTGTTGCCGACGGAGGAGTGCACCTGGTCGCTGACGGCGACGCGTACGGGCGCGTGTCCGGTGAGCCCGAGCCGGCGCCGGCCGGTGTCGCGGGCGACGACGAGTGCGGAGAGGTTGCCGGCCGAGCCGCCGCTGACGAAGCAGCCGCCGGCGCTCTCGGGAAGCCCGGCGAGATCCGCGAAGAGGCGCAGCACCTGGTTCTCGGCGGCGATGGCGCCGGCGGCCTCCAGCCAGGACACGCCGTGCAGGGACGCCCCGGAGACGACCATGTCGAAGAGGGCCGCCGCCTTGGTGGGCGCGCCGGGGATGAAGGCGAGGAAGGCGGGGTGGTCGCAGGATATGACGGCCGGCTCGATGTCCTCGGCGTACGTACGCAGGACCTCGGCGGCCGGCCGCGGGCCCGCGCCGATCGCCCCCTTGAGGGCGACGCCGAGTTCGGCGTGGTCGCCGGGGCGGCCGAGCGGCGGCTCGGGCAGGGCGATGCGGTGGCGGAGGTGGTCCATGACCTGACGGGTGAGGTCCTCGTCGTGGGTGTGCATGGGCTCCTACCTCCTGAGCGGGCGTCGGCATCGCCGTAAGGATTCTCTGATTGGATCCAATCGGATCCAATTCGGAGGGTATGGCGCCGCCCGAGCAAGGTCAAGCCGCTCCCGGCCCCTCAGCCCTGGCCCTCGAAGTGGTCGAGCAGAGTCAGGAACTGCCGGTAGGAGTCCTGCAGATGCTCCCGCATGCGGCGCTCCGCCGCCGCCCCGTCCCCGGCGAGCACGGCCAGCGCGATCGCCTCGTGCTCGTCACGGAAGACGCAGCCCAGCTCCGCCTCGGCGCCGTACACCACATGCCAGTCCGAGCGCAGCCACAGCGCATTGCCGCCCGCGAACATCTCCGAGCGGGCCCTGGCCACCGCCTCGTGCAGCACCTCGTTGCCGCCGGCGGCCGCGACGGCGAGGTGGAAGCGGCTGTCCACGCGGTGGTACGCGCCGATGTCGGGCAGCTCGCCGACCTCCGCGTCCAGCAGCTTCACCAGGTCCCGGCGGGCGCCGGTGGAGCCGCGCTCGGCGGCGAGCCGGGCCGCGAGCGGCTCGATGGCCTGCCGGTACTCCATGTAGTCGCGCAGCGTGGCCCGGATCTCGGCGGCCACCGCGCCCTGCGCTCCGGTGCCGGCGGTGCCCACGGGGGCGGCCTCGGCCACCCGGGTCCCGCCGCTGCGGCCGAGCGTGGTGACGACCAGGCCCTCCTCGGCGAGCAGCCGCAGGGCCTGGCGCACCGTGTTGCGGCCCGCACCGAACGCCGCGGCCAGCTCCCGCTCGCTGGGCAGCCGGTCGCCGGGCTCGAAGCCGCCGAGCGCGATGCGTTTGCGCAGCGCCTCGGCGACGAGGTCCCGCGAGGCGGACCGCCGCGCCCCGTCCCGTTCCGCGTCCGTGCCGTTCACCTGCGACCCCCGGTCGATTAAAGGGCTTTTCTCGGACCCTATTGACAGCCTTCCGGAGCGACCATACCGTCCCGTGCATCTTATTCGGGTCCGCACGGACCCATTCGGAAGGAGCACGGGAGCATGACTGCAGCCGCATCCGCCGAGAACGCCGAAGGTGCCGAGGACTCCGCACCACCACCGGGCGACGCCCCACCCCGCCGCGCCAACCCCTGGAAGGTCGCCGGCGCCTCGCTGATCGGTACCAGCGTGGAATGGTACGACTTCGGTATCTACGCGACCGCGTCCGCGCTGGTCTTCCCCGATCTCTTCTTCCCCGAGGCCGGCCCGGCGCTCGGCACCCTGCTCTCGTTCACCACGCTCTTCGTCGGCTCGCTCGGCCGCCCGCTCGGCGCGATCATCTTCGGGCACATCGGCGACCGGTACGGCCGCAAGAAGGCACTGATCTGGTCGATGCTGCTCATGGGGCTCGCCACCGTCGCCGTCGGCCTGCTGCCCGGCTACGCCACGCTCGGCGTCGCGGCGCCGCTCCTCCTCGTCCTGATACGGATGACGCAGTCGCTCGCCGTCGGCGGCGAATGGGGCGGCGCGGTGCTCTTCGCCGTCGAACACGCCCCGCCCCGCCGCCGCGCCTTCTTCGGCTCCTTCCCCCAAGTCGGCGACGGCGTCGGCTACTTCCTCTCCACCGGCGTCTTCTCGCTGGTCGCCCTCCTCGGGCACGACGCCCTGGTGGACTGGGCCTGGCGCGTCCCCTTCCTGCTCTCCGCCGTCCTCGTCCTGCTCGGCCTCGTCATCCGCTCCTCGATCGAGGAGTCACCCGAATTCGAAGCGGCGCGCGCGGCGGGGGAGAGCGAGGCGAAGCAGGCGGCGCCGGTCGTCGGCGTGGTGCGCGACGCCTGGCGCACCTGGCTGCTGGCCACCGGCGCCTTCCTGATCACGGTCGGCGGCTACTACGTGATCGTCACGTTCATGTCGACGTACGCGGTCGGGCAGCTCGGCTTCTCCGAGTCCGAGGCCGCGGGCGCCGGCACGGCGGCCTCCGTCGTCGTCATCGTCTGCACGCCGCTGGCCGCGCTCGCCGCCGACCGCTTCGGAATGCGCAGGCTGACCCTGGCGGGCATCCTGCTGCACCTCGTCGTCGCCTTCCCAATGTTCTGGCTCGCCGACACCCGTACGCTGGGCGGCCTGTGGGCGGCGATGTGCCTGCCGATGCTCGCCAGCACGATCGCGTACGCGTCGATCGGCACGCTGCTGTCGGGCTGGTTCGCGCCCCGCGTCCGCTACACCGGCCTCTCGATGAGCTTCCAGCTCGCGGGCCTGCTCGGCAGCGCGGCCCCGTCCGCGGCGACGTGGCTCTTCGCGTCAACAGGCAACTCCTGGACCCCGGTCGCCCTCGCCTTCGCCGCGATGGCCGCGCTCAGCGCGACGTGTCTCCTCCTGCACCGCGCTCCGCGCAGTACGTGAGAAACACCCCCCGCTGCCGCAAGCACCCCCAAGATGATCAGTGCGGCAGCCGCCAGCGTCCCGAGCTCCGCCCACCAGGGCCCTGAGTCGTCACCCCACTCGTCGGTCTGCCCTACTTCAGGCCGTGCGTCCGGGACACCAGGGACTCGGCGAGGCGGCGGGAGATCAGGCGGCGGAGGGTGAAGACGAGCGGGGCGCGGCTGCCCACCGCGTACAGGGGCTTGGGGCTGGGCGCCTCGACGGCCTTGAGGACCGTCGCCGCCACGGTCGCGGCGCTGATGCCCGTCGCCTCGTTGCGGTCGAGATGGGTCGAGACCGTACGGAAGGCGTCGGTGTACGGGGAGCCGTCGGCGAGGTAGCGGGTGCGGCGCTCGCTGATGCCGGTGTTGATGGAGCCCGGCTCGACGGTGGTCAACCAGACGCCGTACGGGGAGAGTTCGCGGCGGGCGGCGGTCGCGAACGCCTTGACGGCCGCCTTCGAGGCCACGTACGAGGAGCGGAAGGCCAGCGGGAAGCTGGCCAGCATGGAGCCGACCATGACGACCCGGCCGCTGCGCCGCTCCCGCATCCCCGGCAGCAGCAGTTGGGTCAGCCGCACCGCACCGAAGACATTGAGCTGAAAGAGCCGCTCCAGCGCGTCCATCGGCAGCTCTTCGAGGGCGGCGAGCTGGCTCTCGCCCGCGTTGTTGACCAGTACGTCGACCGGTCCCGCCGCCGCCGCGCACGCCTCGATGCTCGCCGGGTCGGTGAGGTCGAGCGCGAGATAGGCCGCGCCGGGCAGCCGCTCGGCCTCGGAGATCTTCTCGGGCGCGCGGCTGGTGGCGATCACGTGGTAACCGCGGTCCAGCAGGGCCCGGCAGACGGCCCGGCCGATGCCGGAGGAGGCACCGGTGACCAGCGCCGTACGCCGAGCCGTGTCACGTACCGCACCGCGTGTGTCACGTGCCGCGTCGCCCGTCACGCCAGGTCCTTCGCCAGCGCCCGGCCCGCCGCGCGGCCGGAGAAGATGCAGCCGCCGAGGAACGTGCCCTCCAGCGCGTTGTAGCCGTGCACCCCGCCGCCGCCGAAGCCGGCCACCTCGCCCGCCGCGTACAGCCCCTCGAAGGGCGTGCCGTCAGGGCGTACGACCTGCGCGTCCAGCGTGGTTTCCAGGCCGCCGAGCGTCTTACGGGTGAGCAGGTTCAGCCGTACGGCGATCAGCGGGCCGTGCGCCGGGTCCAGCAGCCGGTGCGGCTTGGCCACCCGCACGATCTTGTCCGCCAAGTAGGCACGCGCGTTGCGCACCGCCATCAGCTGCATGTCCTTGGAGTACGCCGAGCCCACCTCGCTGTCGCGGGCCACGACCTCCCGCCGCACCTGGTCGTAGTCCAGCTCGGGGCCGCTGCCCAGCGCGTTCATCCCGCTCACCAGGTCGCGCAGGTTGTCGCGGACGACGAAGTCCGCGCCGTGCTGCATGAACGCGGCCACCGGGCCGGTCGGACCCTTCTTCGTCCGGCCGAGCGTCATCTTGAGGTCCTTGCCGGTGAAGTCCGGGTTCTGCTCGGACCCCGAGAGCGCGAACTCCTTCTCGATGATCGACTGCGTGAGGATGAACCAGCTGTGATCGTGGCCGCCGGCCCGGATGTGCCGGAGCGTGCCGAGCGTGTCGAAGCCGGGGAAGTACGGGGGCGGCAGCCGCCGGCCCGTGGCGTCCAGCCAGAGCGAGGACGGGCCGGGGATGATCCGGATGGCGTGGTCCGGCCAGATCGGGTCCCAGTTCCGGATGCCCTCGACGTAGTGCCACATGCGGTCGCGGTTGACGATGCTGCCGCCCGCGCTCTCGGTGATCTCCAGCATCCGCCCGTCGACGTGCGCGGGCACCCCGCTGATCATCCGCTCCGGCGCCGGGCCGAGCCGGTCCACCGGCCAGTTCTTGCGCACCAGGTCCGGGTTGCCGCCGATGCCGCCCGAGGTGACGACCACGGCCTGCGCCCGCAGCTCGAACGAACCGGCCGCCGTACGCGAGGACTTCACACCCCGCGCCGCGTCCGATGGCTCCAGCACCGTGCCCCGGACGCCGACCGCCGCACCGTTCTCCACGATCAGCTCGTCCACCTGGTGCCGGTGCTTGAACGTCACCAGCCCGCGGTGCTCGGCCGCCAGCACCGGGTCGCGGAAGACGCGTACGACCTCCGGCCCCGTGCCCCACGTCAGATGGAAGCGCGGCACCGAATTGCCGTGCCCGGAGGCGAGTCCGGAACCCCGCTCGGCCCAGCCGACGTTCGGCATCAGCCGCAGCCCCAGCTCGTGCAGGTAGGCGCGCTTCTCCCCGGCGGCGAACTGGACGTACGCCTGCGCCCACTGGCGCGGCCAGTGGTCCTCCCGCTCCCGGTCAAAACCGGCCGAGCCCAACCAGTCCTTCAGCGCCAGCTCGTAGGAGTCCTTGATGCCCATCCGGCGCTGCTCGGGGCTGTTCACGAGGAACAGCCCGCCGAGCGACCAGAACGCCTGGCCGCCCAGGTTCGCCGCGCTCTCCTGATCCACGACGAGCACCTTGCGCCCGGCCCTGACCAGCTCGTACGTCGCGACGAGCCCGGCCAGTCCGGCCCCCACGACGATCACATCGGCCTGTTCGCGCTCACTCATTCCGAGCCCCTTCGCTCTGGACGCTCCCGCTCCGGCTGTTACTGCCCCTGCTGGTGTTCCGGGGTGCTGTAGGCGTTGACCACATGCCGGTACAGCTCCTCGCGGCGCCGCCGTACGGCCGCGTCGTCCGGCTCCATCAAGCACTGCACGGTGGTGCCGTCGTGCACGGCGACCAGCGCGTGCCCGAGCCCCGTACGGTCGGTGACCACCCGCCCGCCGCGGGCCAGCGCGGCCTCGACGATCGGCAGCAGGGTGTCGTGGATGGCCTGCTCGCGCGCGGCCATCACCCGGCGCAGAGAAGGATTGCGCAGCGCGTGCGCGGTGAACTCCGCCGTCACGCGATACCACGCGTCATCGATCGGTACGGCGTCCAGCACGGCCCGCAGCGCCTCGTCCGCCGACACCGACTCCAGGGTGCCGAGCCGGTCCAGGGCGTCCCGCAGATCGGCCACCATCGTCGCCGACCGCTGCTCCCACATGGCGAGGAACAGCTCGTCGAGCGAGGTGAAGTTCGAGTAGAAGGCGCCCCGGGTGTACCCGGCCCGCTCACACACCTGGTCCACGGTGGACCGGCCGAAGCCCTCTTCGGCGAAGACCTCCAGCGCGGCGTCGAGCAGCCGCTGCCGGGTCTGCGCCCGCCGCCGGGTGACACGTCGCGGCCGGGCTGCCGCCTCCGCCGATGTCATGACCGGTCCCGCCTTCCGCCGTACGCCGTTCGATACGCGAATGTATGGGATGCATTCGTGTATCGACAAGGGTATGGACAAGGCGACGAGAAACAGCGTGGCGCCGGGCCCGCGGTGATCAGCGGTGGCCGTGGCCTTCCCGCTGCCGGTCCGCCAGTGGGACCGCGGACTGCGGCTGGAGCGCCAGGTCGCGTCGATACCAGGTGCCTTGCTTACCGCCGAGGTCGGCCGGGCCGGCTGGGCCGACCGGGACGAACCCGGCTTTGATCAGCACCTTCCGGGAAGCGGCATTCTCGTGGGCGGCGGCCGCCCGCAGCGTGTGCAGCCCGTGCCGCGCTGCCGCCAGCCGGCACAGCTCCTGGACGGTCGCGGTCGCCACGCCGCAGCCGGCGACGTGCTGCGCGACCCGGTAACCGAGGTCGGCAGTGCGCTCTTCGATGTCGACCAAGTTGAACCTGCCCAGTACCGCACCGTCCTCGGCGACGAGCACGTAGAAGGCACAGATGCCGGCCTCCTGCTCGGCCAGCAGGGCGTTGTACCGGTCGGCGAACCGGTCGAAGAAGTCGTCGCCGCGGTCGGGGACCGAGGCAGCGAAGTAGGCGCGGTTGGCCAACTCGAAGGCCAGGACCGCCGGGGCATGACGAGCATGCAGCCGCTTCAGCTCGGGCATTGCCCGACTCTACCCAGAGCGTCGGTCGGTCGATACGCCGTTCGACCGCTTCTCCCTCGACGGCTTCTCGCGGAGGGCGTCGACGACCGCGCGCTCCAGGACCGCCGACTTGTTGATCAGTGTGCCCTTCTTGCCCATGGAGGTGTCCCTGATGAGGTAGCTCCGTTCGCCCAGGTACTCCAGGGTGGTCGAGTCGAAGATCCAGGTGGTGCGCTCACCGGTGCGGGTGTTGTCGCGCGCCACGCCGATCCCGTGCCGGCCGGCCGCGTCCACCGCGTCGGGGTCCTTGATCACGCCGGGGATCTTCGCCGCGGCCTTGTAGAGGGCGGCCGCGGTCCTCGGCGGCATCACTGTCTCCCGCAGCAGCTCACCGATGGCGTCGAAGGTGTCCTGGTCCTGGTCCCGGTCCTTGGCCGGGGTGTCGCGCGTGTCCTGGTCCCGGGTGATCTCGGTGTGGAGCCGCCGGAGCAGGACGTCGGGGTCGGTGGGCAGCGAGGCCAGCCACGCGTAAGTCGGCCGGTCGAGGCCCGCCGGGTAGCCGACGGCGGGCTCGCCGTCCGGGACGCCGACCTCGATCGGGAAGTACCTGCCGTCCTGGTGGATCAGGCCGACGTCGATCACCGGTCCCGCCTGCTGCGACATCCAGACCTCACGCTCGCGGGGCTCGGTCAGCTTCACCGGGTCACCGAATGCGAAGTCCCCCTCGGTCTGCAGTGACTTGACGTACACGAACTGGTCACCGGTGACCTTCTGTTCGCCGCTCTTCGCGGCGACCGAGGCGATCCGGTCGAGCAGCACGGCCGCGCCACGCGGAGCCGTGGCATGGGAACCCTTGCCCGCGGCGGACGGTGCCGGAGCGCTGTCCTGGCCGGTCACGGCGAGCGTGGTCAGCAGCACCCCGCCCAAAGCCAGTCCGGCGGCGGGCAGCAGAACGGCGGGGCGCAGGAGACGGGGGCGGGGGCGTGCGGTGGCGCGGTCGCCGTCCTGGTCGATCAGACGCATCAGGGTGTCCTTGTGGTGGAGGTGACGGCCCGGGGGGAGGTCCCGTTCGGCCGGGGCCGGCAGCAGCCGGGCCAGTTCCTCGCGTGCGTCCCGCTCGGGGCCGGAGGTACGGTCGTTCATCGGGCTTCCTCCTGGATGGGCAGGGCCACGAACGCGGCCCTGCTCTCTACCTCTCCGCGGCCGGGACGGGGTTCCCTTCCGGACCGGACCGCTTCTCCGGGGCGTGCTTCCCGCGCGGACCCGCCCGGCGTCCGGCCGAGTTCCTCGTCGGTGAGCCGGCGCAGCCGGGTACGGGCGCGGGACAGCCGCGACCGCACGGTGCCCACCGGGATGCCCAGGGCCTCGGCGGCCTCGGCATAGTCCAGCCCGGACCAGACGCAGAGGGCCAGCACCTCGCGTTCCTGGCGGCGGAGTCCGCCCAGTGCCTGCCGGACCGCGGCGAGCCGCCGTGCGTCGTCGACGCGTCCGACCGTGGCATCCGCGATGTCCGCCACCAGTTCCGGTGCGGGGCGGCGGGCCAGGAAGGCCAGGCGCCGCCCGATACCGCGGTTGGCGTTGCGTGCCTTGTTCGTGGCGATCCCGAGCAACCACGGCCGCAGCGAGTCGCCCTCCGGCTCGACGGCGTGACGAGTACGCCACGCCGCCAGGAACGTTTCGGACAACACCTCCTCGGCCGTCGACCAGTCGCCCGACAGCCGGTAGGCGTGGTTGTAGACCTCCCGCACGTATTCCTCGTAGAGCGCGGCGAACGCCTCGTGGTCGCCCGCCCTGATTCGTGCGCGCATGCGCTCCGGATCTCCCTGTTCATCACATCTCACACCACCTACCTCTCCGGCCGGCCCGAGGAGTTCCCGTGACGCGCACCACACCGCGGGGCCGACCGCGGACCTGCTGATGCGCGCCCTGGGGCCGTTGATGCGGTACGACGGTCAGGCGCCCGGCGGCACGTAGGACGGTCGCCCGCGCCCGGCGGTGGCGCGGTAGCCCGCAATCCCGGCGAGGGCCGCGAGCGCGGCACCGGCAGCGGTCCACAGCCAGCGGGCCGACCACCAGCCCGAGGACCAGCCGCCGTCCGGTTCGGGCTGCGCGGCCGACCCCTGGACCAGGGGTGCGGCGAGCGAGCCGTCCACGTCCTGGGCGCTGCCCGCGTCCGTGGTGGTGGCGGTCACCGCCGCCTCGACCGGCAGGCCGGCGTCGGCGGACGCGGTGTGCAGGGTGGTGAGGCGGACGTAGTACGCGCCGGGGAGCGGGTCGTTCGACCAGGGCTCGGTGTCGGCGCGGACCGTCCGCAGCGCGCAGGAGAGCTTGACCGTCGTGGCGTCGGCGGCGGCCGTCCTGGTCTGCGTGCCGTACCGGCACGCCTGCCGGCGGCGCAGCCCGTCGTACACGTCCAGCTGCCAGGTCGAGTCGCCGTGCCGCGCGTCGGCGTCGGGCAGTTCGACGGTCGCGTCCACCGTGGCGCCCTGGCCCGCGTCGGCCGGGAACTGCCAGTAGAGGTAGTCACCGGTGGATGCCTGGGCGGTGGCCTGCTGGCCCGGCCGGATGACCGTGGCGGTACGGAAGGAGGTACCGGCCTCGGTGGGCGCGGGGGCGTCCTCGGGGTCGGCGGTCTCGGAGGCGGACGCGGAGGGGGTCGGGGCCGGGTCATCGGCGGGTGAGGCGAGTGAGACGGGAGAGGCGGATGAGGCGGGCGCGGCCATCGCGGGCCCGGCAAGGGCGAGCTGGGCCGCCCCGGCCGTGCCGAGGAGCGCCGCACCGGCGAGCAGAGCGGCGGACCAGCGCCGCCGTACGGAAGCTGCGGCAGACATCAGTTGGTCCTCCAGACGGTGACGCGCCAGCGCGAGATCCAGCCCCACAGCACCCCGGCGACCAGGCCGATGAGGGTGAGTGCGATGAGGAACCACCAGCCGTGGCCCAGTCCGAGGAACGCGGCGTCGGACGCCGTGGACGGACCGTCCACCACGTCCACGGACAGCTCGACGGGCAGCCCCGGCTCGGCCTTCACCGAAGCGGGCGCGGAGAAGGCGTTGCTGACACGCAGACAGACGGTCTCGGGGACCGGCTCGCCGTCCGCGTCCTCCGCCGCCTCGCCGTCGTCGGCCTTCGGGTAGCGCAGGCCGGTCGAGAGGACGTCCGTACGGCCGTCACCCGTGGCCTCACCGCGCACGATCTCCCGGCCGCGCAGTGTCGAGGCGCGCAGCTGCACCCCGTAGTCGTCGTTGACGGCGCGGTCGGCGGCGATGCTCACCGAGGCGCGCAGCTCCTGACCGGGCCGCACGTCCACCCGGTAGAAGCGGTGCTCGCCGAAGGACTCCCGGTCGGTGTAGAGCCCGGCCTTCAGCTGCGGTGCCCCCTCGCAGCTGTCGGCGCCCTTCGCCGGCACCGGAGTGACGGCCGGCTCGACCGTCCGGTGCACCAACTGCTTGACCCGGCCGGAGAGCTCGTCCTTGTGCTGCACCGAGGTGTACGTGCCGCCGGTGGCCTCGGCGATGCAGCTCAGCTGGGTACGCGTCTTGGCGTCCGGCACCAGGCCGAGCGTGTCGACGGTGAGGTGGATGCCCTTGGCCGCGATCTCGCGCGCCACCTCGCACGGATCGAGCGGCTGGCAGGTGTCCTCGCCGTCGCTGATCAGCACGATGCGGCGGGCCCCGTCGCCGCCCTCCAGGTCGTCCGCTGCCTTGAGCAGGGCCGGGCCGATCGGGGTCCAGCCGGTCGGCGTCAGCGTCGCCACCGCGGTCTTGGCCTCGGTGCGGTCCACCGGGCTCACCGGGTACAGCGCGCGGGTGTCCTTGCAGCCCACCTTGCGGTCGTCGCCGCGGTACTCGGCACCGAGCGTACGGATGCCAAGCTGGACCTCCTGGGGCACCGCGTCCAGTACCTCGTTGAACGCCTGCTTGGCCGCGGACATCCGGGACTGCCCGTCGATGTCGCGAGCCCGCATCGAGCCGCTGACGTCGAGTACGAGGTCGACCTTGGGGGCGTCCTTGGCGGTGTGTCCGGTGGCCGGTTCCCCGGCCGAGGCGGTCGCCGGTGCGAGCCCGCCCGTCAAAGTGACCAGCAGGCCGCACACCGCGGCCGCCAGTCGCCGTCTTATGATCATCGCCGGATCATATTGATCTTGCGGGCGAACTGCCCAACTCGCCCGGTGGAGCGCCCGCCACGAAGGTGCGGCGCGCCCTATCGGGGCGGCAGCAGCGTGACCCGGAAGCGCTGCGCCGGCCCGACGTTCCCGGCCGCGTCCAGCGCCCGGTACTCGACGGTGTGCGTGCCGTAGTCCGGCGTGGCGTCGTCCCAGGGGACGGCACGGGGCGTGCCGAGCTTCCCGTACACGAGGTCGTCGATCACCGTGCCCTCGGGGGAGAAGCGGAACGGCGCGTCCGCGTCCGTGGGCCACCCGAAGTACGTGAACCAGCCGTCCCCGTCGACCCGGAACTGCGTCACCACATAGCCGTCGCGGTCATCCCTTCCCGTGAGTTTCATCGTGAACGGCCCGTCGTACACGTACTCCACGGGCTCGCCGGAGCGGCGCACGGTCCGCAGCGGCTCGGAGAGGGCGTACGCGACGGTGGCCGGAGTGGCGTCGACGGCCCAGGTCAGGCGGGTGGCGGGCGAGGGACGGGTGCCGCTGATGCGGGCCGAGACGGTGTGGCTCCCCGGGCGGAGACGCAGCGTGCGCAGATCGAGGTCGCGGTCGTTGCCCCGGTTGGCGACCGGGCGGCCGTCCACCGCCCAGGAGACCCGCGCCACGCCCCGTACGGGGTGGGTGGTGTCGGCGTAAAGGACGGACGACGCGCCTACGGGGGCGTCGGTGGCGGTGTGCCCGGTGAACTCTTCGGCGACGGACGCCGGCTCGGTGGTCACGGACGGGTCCACGGTCCAGCCGACCGTCCGCGTCAGCGCGGCCGAGCCGCGGACGGCCGGGTCGCGGACGAACGGGGTCGGGTCGGTGACGGTGGCCGTGAGGCGGCGCGGCCGCGTACCGGGGAGTGCGTAGCGGCGCAGGTCCAGGCTGCGCAGTCCGGCCGCCCCGGGGAGCGGCCTGCCGTCCACCCTCCAGGTGACGCGGAGTTCGCCACCCGTGGGGTGCAGCGTGTCGACCCATACGGTGCGGTCGGCGCCTACGGGGGCGTCGTTCGGCGTGTGGCCCTGCACCAGGTTCACCTTCGAGGCGATGGCCCGCGTCATGACCTCGCGCTCCACCTGGTCGAAGGGGTAGCCGAGGGTCTTCATCATCGAGTGCGCGCTGGGCCGCCAGACGCCCTTCGTGCTGTACATCCCGCCTTCGTGGCGCCCGATGCGGCCGCCGGACTCGCTCTCCTCGCCCAGCCAGCGCCACCACTTCTTGCGCTGCTCCCGCATCTGCCGTTCGGTGAGCACGGTGTGGTGGGCCGACGCGGGCTCGCCCTCCGTATACCGGCCGCCGGGGACGCCGCGCTGGTAGTAGTCGTACTCGTCCTGCAGCTTCCCCAGCGAGTGGCCGATCTCGTGCGGGGTGATCAGCGAGGAGAGCGAGTTGCCGCCGGACGCGGTGGCGTACGTGCCGCCCGCGCCGCCGTAGGTGTCGCTGTGCGCCAGCCCGACGATCTGCCGGTTGGCCGCCGACGTGCCGGTCACCAGATCGCTGACCGCCTTGGCCTTGGCGTCGTCCATCGTGATCAGCCGCTGCACGCTCTGCGCGTCGCAGCCGCCCCAGAAGCCCATGTCCAGCGCGGTGTCACGGCGCGGCGCGGTCAGCCCCGGATCGCAGTCGACGCCGGACTCGGCGGACGGCGTCTGCACCGCCCAGACATTGATGTACGAGCGGTACGAGGCGAACGGCTCGGTGCTCCACAGCACATTGAGGTGCTTCGCGACGTCGGCCCGGAACTCCGGCATCTCGTCCGCGGTGTAACCGTCGCCGAGGAAGACCAGGTTGAAACGCTTCTCCGCGGGCCCGGTGCGCTGGATCGGCAGTACCTCGGCGGTCGCCGTGACGGACCTCTCCCGCGGTGCCGCGCCGGCCGCCGGCACCGGCACCAGTACGGCCGCGCACAGCAGCCCGACGGCCGCCAGCAGCCCGGCGGCCCGCCCTCTGCGTCCAGCGCTCACGTCGACCGCCCCTCCTCGCGCGTACGTACGGTGGCCGGAGCGTACGGGGGTGGCCAACGCGCCGTAAAGAGGCGCAAGTTGGCCACGGTGCGGGCGGGATGGCTAGGCGTGGATTCCGGCCGGGCTGCCGTCGCCGTCCCCGGACGGCGGCTCGTGCTCCGGGAGGGCCGGCGTCTCGATGCGCCAGGCGATGCGCTGCTTGTCCTGGACGACGCGGCGGTACACGTACAGCACGACGGACAGCAGCAGGATGCCGACCGCGATGAGCGTGTCCTTCGGGCCACCCTGCGCGGCCAGCGAGGGATGCGTGACACCCACCGCGACCACCACGACATCGATGACCAGCACCGCCCAGGCGATCGGTATCCAGATACGGCCGCGGCGGATCGGGCGGGGCCAGTCCGGTCGGTCCTTGCGCAGCAGCAGGAAGGCGGAGACCGCCAGCACGATCGCTACCAGGTAGCCGAAGTTGCTGGCGATCAGGATGCTCAGCGGCTCCCCGAGGAGCAGCAGGATCGCGCTGTTCAGTACGGCGTCGAGGGTGAGCGCGCGGCCCGGTACGCCCCAGCGGTTCAGGTGGTCGAGCTGCCGGACGGTCATCCTCTCGCGGGCCAGCCCGTACAGCGCCCGGCCGCCGTCCGCCGTGGTGGACACCATCCCGAGGAACATCGAGGAGACGAGGATGAGGACGCCGAGCGAGGAGAAGCCGCCGAGCGCCTGCTCGAAGGCGATCGCGAACGCGCCAACCGGGTCCTTCCGGATGGCATCCTCGCCGACCGACCCCACCATGGCGAGCGGCACGACGAAGAAGAGGACGAGGGAGAGGAGCGAGGTGGCGCGCAGCGCCTTGGCGGTGTCGCGGACCGTGTCCTTGTACTCGGGCGCGAACGAGGCGCAGATCTCGGTGCCGTACGTGGTCCACGCGGTGACGTAGAACCACACGATCAGCGTCGTCCAGCTGCCGCCGTGGTACCAGGTCAGGTTGGCCGTGTGCCAGGTGTGGCCGCTCAGGAAGGGCGCCGCGACGACCACGACGAGGCCGCACAGCACAATGCCGCTGGTGATCTTCGAGGCGCGGGCGGTGAGCCGTGCGCCGAAGTAGTTGCAGGCCCAGGCGGCGAAGACGGCGGCGACACCGATCAGTTCGGCCAGGCCGACCGCGTGGCCGGGGAGGAGGGACACCTCGGGCGTGCCGGGGAACCAGTGCGCGGTGACGAGCGCGCCGATCGCCGCCGCGTTCACCGCGATGCTGAACGACCAGCCGATCCAGTAGCCGTACGCGGCGACGGCGCCGAGCGGCGCGAAGTACCGCTTCCAGCCCTCCGAGGCGTACCGGCTGACGCCGCCGGACTTGCCGGGGAACATCGCGGCGGTCTCGGCGAACAGCATGTTCTGCAGCAGGCCGATCAGCGCGCCGCCGACCCAGAGCGCGATCGCGGTCCAGGCGCCGATCGCGCCGATGCCGTAACCGACCGTCAGCAGCAGGCCGTTGGGGATCACCAGGGCGATCGCGAACCCGTCGCGCCAGGTGAGGGACTTGCGCAGGTTGTCCATGCTCTGCCGCCCGTCTCTTGAGGAACTTCGGCCGGACGCACGTCCGTTGTTCAGGCGTGCCAAAAATGTGTTCGCCGTCACAATAATTGGGTATTATTGGAAGGCAAGAGGCCGGACGGAAAACGGTGAAGGGGTGGGCGGCATGGTGGCCGAGCGCGGGGTGCCGGAGCGGACGGGAGCGGTGCCGGCCGGGGCGGACGTCCAGCGCGAGCGGATACTGCGCGCGGCGGCCCTCGCCCTCGCGGAGCACGGCTTCGACGCCGCGCGGCTGCGCGACGTGGCCAACTCCGCGCAGGTCTCCATAGGGTCGATACAGCATCACTTCGAGACCCGTGACGCGCTCTTCCGGCACGCCTTCGAGTGGTCGATAAGCGAGCTGATCGGCCGGTGGCGGTGCACGGCCGTCGGCGAGCCGGACCCGTGGCGCCGGTTCGAGCTGCTCGTACGGGAGCTGACCGGCGACCCGGACCTGATACGGCGCTGCACGACCTGGACCGAGTTCTGCGCGAGCGCGGCCCGCCACGAGGAGCTGCGGGACGGGATACGGCGGGTCCACGACGAGTGGCGGGCCCTGGTCTCCGGCATCCTCGCCGAGGGCGTGGCGAGCGGCGAGTTCACGCCGGTCATGTCCCAGGAGGCCGTCGTGGGCGCGGTGATGGCGGTGGTCGACGGCTGCGACATGACCATCGCGACGGACGGCGGCCTGACACCGGAGCGGTACGCCGAGGTACTCCTCGGCACGGGCCGCGCGGTCTTCGGGGTGCGGGGAGAGGGGAGGAGCTCCGGTGAGTGGTGAGCAGTTTCCGCATCTGTTCCGGCCGTTGCGGATCGGGTCCACGACGTTGAAGAACCGCATCGTGTCCTCAGGGCATGACACCGTGCTCGTCCGGGACGGGCAGGTGACCGACGACCTCGTGGCGTACCACGAGGCGCGGGCCGTGGGCGGGGTCGGCCTGATCGTCGTGCAGGTCGCCGGGGTGCACGAGTCGGCGCGGTACACCACCCACGTCCTCATGGCGACCGACGACACCTGCATCGAGGGGTACCGCCGTCTCGCGGACGCCGTGCACCGGCACGGCGCGCGGACCGTCGGTCAGATCTTTCACCCCGGCCGGGAGATCCTGGAGTCGCGGGACGGCTCGGCGCCGGTCGCCTGGGCGCCGTCGGCGACCCCGAGCGAGCGGTTCCACGTCATGCCGCGGGCCATGACGGTGGCGGAGATCCAGGAGGTCGTACGGGGATACGGCGCGGCGGCGCGGCGGCTGCGGGACGCGGGCATGGACGGCGTGGAGATCGTGGCCAGCCACGGCTATCTCCCGGCCCAGTTCCTGAACCCACAGGTCAACTGCCGCACCGACGACTACGGCGGCAGCGACGCGAAGCGGCTGCGCTTCCTGCGCGAGATCATCACGGCGGTGCGGGAGGCCGCGGGGCGGGACTTCACGGTCGGGCTGCGCATCTCCGGTGACGAGCTGAGCCACGACGGGCTGTCGTCCGCGCTGGTCGTGGACGTGGCGACGCGGCTGGACGAGGACGGGCTGCTGGACTACCTCAGCGTGTGCGCCGGCAGCTCGGCCACGCTGTCCGGCGCCCTGCACATCGCGCCCCCGATGTCCGAGCCCGCCGGATACACCGCGCCGCTGGCCGCCAAGGTGCGCGCCGCCGTGAACGTGCCGGTCATGGTCGCGGGGCGGATCAACCAGCCGCAGGAGGCGGACCGGATCATCGAGCGGGGGCAGGCCGACGCCTGCGCCATGACCCGGGCGCTGATCTGCGACCCGGAGATGCCGGAGAAGGCCGGCGCCGGGCGCGCGGACGACATCCGGGCCTGCATCGGCTGCAACCAGGCGTGCATCGGCCACTTCCAGCGCGGCTTTCCGATCTCCTGCATCCAGCATCCGGAGACGGGCCGGGAGCGGCGCTTCGGGGTGCTGCCGACGATCACGCGCCGGAAGCGGGTACTGATCGCGGGCGGCGGGCCCGCCGGGCTGAAGGCGGCGGCGGTCGCGGCGGCCCGCGGGCACGACGTCACGCTGCACGAGGCGGCGCGCCGAACCGGCGGGCAGGTGCTGCTGGCCGAACGGCTGCCGGGGCGCGCGGAGTTCGGCGGTGCGGTGACGAACCTGGAGCGGGAGGCGCGGCAGGCCGGGGCCCGTATCGTCACCGGCTCGCGGGTCGACGCGGAGCTGCTGAGTGCCGAGCGGCCGGACGCCGTGATCGTCGCGACCGGCGCCCGGCCCCGCCGGCCGGCGCTGGAGCTCGTGGACGAGCCGGTCGTACTGGACGCCTGGGACGTCATACGGGGCGCCGAGGTGCCGCGGGGCCGGGTGGTCGTGGCGGACTGGCGCGGCGACTGGATCGGGCTCGGCGTGGCCGTCCAGCTCGCCGGGCTGGGCCGGAAGGTCACGCTGTGCGTCACGGGGTTCGGCGCGGGCGAGCATCTGCAGCAGTACGTACGCGGGGCGATGCTCGGCGAGGCGGTGCGGGCGAAGGTGGACGTGGTGCCGAACGTCCGGCTGTACGGCGCGGACAGCGACACGGTCTACCTCCAGCACACCCTCACCGAGGAGCCGGTGCTGCTGGAAGGGGTCGGGTCGGTCGTCCTCGCCCAGGGGCACGAGCCGGTGCGCGCTCCCGCGGCGGAGACCGACCTGCCGGAGCTGCCGCCCGGGTCCCTGATATCCATCGGCGACTGCGTGTCACCCCGGACGGTCGAGGAGGCGGTCCTGGAGGGCCTGCGGGCGGCGGCGGAGCTGTAACGCAGGCCGCGTGGCGCCGTGTGGAGGAAGTCGGCGACCTGGTGGGGCTGCCGGCGGCGGCAGCGCGGATTTTTTACTACCTTGCGGAAGACCGTTCAGTCCTTGATCCGCGATCCGCTGTTGAGCTTCGGCAACGAGATGGGTCAGACCGCTCTGCCACCCGCGGCACCCCCGCCAGTGCCCCGCATCGGGGCTCGGCGGCGGCGCCACAGGCGGAGGGAGCGCCGGTCAGCTGGCGCTTGCCGGGACGATATGGAGCCCTCAGCTTCACAGAGAGAGCTACTTGTCACTTCACGGCAGCTTTGGGAGTGCAGGGCCGAACCGTTGGCTTCGTGGAAGTGTGCCTCAGCGGGCTATCAGCGACTGCGGGAGGCTTTGGGGCTGACGAGGCGGGTGGCACGCCACTGAGGTCCGGCGCTGATGGACGTGGTCCGGGAGAGGCCGACGGTCGGCACAGCCTCGCCGATGTCGCTGGGCTCGACCTCCCCTTCCTGCCCGGCCTTCGGCGTGAGGAGCCAGATGCACCCGCCATCGGCGAGCGACCCGAGGGCGTTGGCCAGTTGGTCGGCGAGGTCGCCGTCCTGGTCGCGGAACCACTGGAGCACCACGTCAGCCACGTCTTCGTAGTTCTCGTCGACCAGCTCATTGCCGGTGACTGCCACGATGGCGTCGCGCAGCTCCTCGTCGGCGTCGTCGGCGTGGCCGAATTCCTGAACCACTTGCCCGCTCTGAAGACCCAGCTTGGCGGCGGGGCTGATCTGCTCGTTCTCGGACGTGGTCATCATGACCTCCTGTGTCAACGGGGGACGCGACCGCCCCTTACTTGCTGTAGCAAAGTAGATTCGAAGAGCGTTCGGCTGGTGAGGCGGGAGACCGGGTGGTACGGCGTCGGCCGTTACGCGCCCGCGCAAGGCCCCCTCCCGCTCGTCGGCGGATCAGATCCACCCGCAGCGGCCCCGCGAACATCATCACTGTCAGTCGATGGGGTGGAGGGGGATGTCGAGGTAGGACTCGGCGCCGGTCGGGGAGGTGATGTCGATGGTGAACGCCGGGGTGGTGTTGTCGTAGGCGAAGAAGGGGTCGTGGGTGTCGATGATCAGCTGGAGCTGGTGGCCCTTGGCCACGACGTAGTCGGCGGGCTGGAGGGGGATGGTCACGGTCGTGGCCTGGCCCGTGTGCTCGGCGGCGGTGACGGTGCAGGGGGCGTGGGTGATGATGTGGGCCCTGCCGGTGGCCGGGTCGGTGTCGAGCAGGTAGGCGACGATCGTGGCGTCCGCCTGCTGCGACTTGACCGTCACCCGCAGTTCCAGCTCGCCGCGGACGCGTGAGGACTGCGGCAGCTGCGTGGTGGTGAAGACGGCGGCCAGGCCGCGGTCGATTTCGGTGGTCTTGTAGGCGTGGGGCAGGCCCATGCGTTCGGCCATGCCGGTCTGGACGAGCTTGGGGGCGACGACGATGTCGGTGCCCTTGCCGGTGGCCTTCACCGAGCGGGTCCAGCCTGCCTGCGGGTTGCTCTCGGAAAGTTGCCCGTCCCTCTCCCCGGCGGGTGCGTCGGCGAGGTGGAACCGCCGCTTCGGCAGGGCGAAGTCGCCCCAGGAGGGGTGGCGGACGTCGGAGAGGGGGTTGAACATGTACTCCGAGCGGACGTCGAACCGCGGAGTTTCCCCGTCGCCGGCGCTGCCGCCGAGGTGGTGGTCCATCCACCGGTAGGCCATGTCGGTGGGCTTGGCGGGGAGGCCGGCCAAGCCCGGGAGCTCGGCGTTGCCGTGGTCGCCGACCTGGACGAGGAGCGTCTTGGGCCCGGTCAGACGGTTGTGGAAGTCGATGACGGCGGGCACCGAGAAGATGGTCTCGTGCCAGGAGGTGGTCAGCAGGATGGGCGTCGCGGCGTCGTTGTAGGCGTCCAGGTAGTTCTTGGGCGACCGTTGCGCGGCGAACTCCCTGACCTTGTCGTCGATGGTGTTGGCGCGGATCTTCTGGATGACCTCGCGGAACTCCTTCGAGCACCGGTCCTCGCCGAAGAGCTGCACGAGCGCCTCGAACGCCTTGAGGTGGCGGGTGCCGTTCTCGTACAGCGAGGTGAAGAGGTCGGCCCAGGCGCTGGTGCCCGCGACGGCCTTGATCCGCGGGTCCCGCGCGGCCGCGAGCAGGCTCGTCCCGGCGCCGTAGGAGGAACCGAAGAACCCGATCCGGTCCGAGTCGACATCGCCCTGCTGGATCAGCCAGTCGATGACCTCGGTGGCGTCGGCGACGTCCTGCGGTCCGGCGACGTGGATCTCACCCGTGGACTCGGCGAGGCCGCGCTGGCTGTAGGCCAGGACGGCGTAGCCGCCCCGCGCCCAGCGGGAGAGCATGCCGAGGTAGGCCCGGTGCCCGATGTTGATCAGCGGGGCGGGCAGGACGACCGCCGGACAGGTCTGTCCGGGTGCGAGGTCGCGCGGGACGCTCAGCGACGCGTCCAGGACGGTCCCGTCCTGCATGGTGAGCGAGACCTCCGAGTACCGGGCGGTCTCCGCGTACATCTCGTACTCGTCGGCCAGGCCCCACTGGTCCACCCGGCCGATCCGGCGCGGCGACGGGTCCAGCAGCGCTTCGCGGATCGCGCCCAGCTTCGTGAGGTCGTCGGCGCCGAGCGCGAACGGGGTCTCCGCAGTTCCGTCAACAGACATGGCTGTACCCGCCTTCTGTGAAAGGGATGGTAACGAGGTGTCAGACACATGCTCACCCCGCCAACATCACTCCCGGAAAGCGTTCCGTGCTGGCCACTCGAACGGATGAATGACGCCGTGGAAACCTTCAGACGGACAACAGGCCAGAGCTTGACCGAGAACGGCCGGGCGCATCCGGATCGCGCAGCGGCCGCAGACCACCCAGCACCGGCACCGTCCGGCGATTTGTCCAAGAACCCCGGCGGAGCCTCCAGTCCGTGCGCTGTCCGACCATGATTGTTCTCAGCGCCAACGGCTGTACCGATGTTCCCCGAGGCCGGTGGCGAGGCGCCGACCGCTTCGCCGGTGGCCCCGCTCGACCGCGGCGGTCCGGCCCGCCAAGGTGTCGCCCGTCAGCGGCCGCCGTGCCGGGCCTCTGCTCAGGAGTCCTCCAGCGCGGCCGTCAGGAGGGCTCGCGTGTCCGGTTCGACGTGGTCGGCGTAGTAGGCGTGCAGTGCCTGGCGGGCCAGTTGGGCCGCGTGCGGGGCGTCGCCCGCGCGGATGGCGGCCAGTACCTGCTCGTGGTGGTCGACGGAGCGTGCCATCCAGGCGGTGGCGTCCGCGGC
The DNA here is from genome assembly GCF_055567935.1 of Streptomyces sp. NPDC026301. NCBI lineage: Bacteria > Bacillati > Actinomycetota > Actinomycetes > Kitasatosporales > Streptomycetaceae > Streptomyces > Streptomyces sp. NPDC026301. The sequence continues at coordinate 185,175 of NZ_JBVHPN010000004.1, forward strand.
GTTCGCGATCTTGTGCTCGATGATCTCCACGACGGCGTCGTGGACGGCGCGGGCGCAGAGGCCGAGCAGGGCGTTGCGGCTGGCTTCCGCGACGGCCTGGTGGAACAGCGCGTCGGCCTCGCTGAACGCCCGCAGCCCCGCTCCGGCCCCGGTCAGGGACCGCATGCGCTCGATCAGTTCGGCCATCCGGGTCAGATCGTCCTCGGTGCGCAGCCGGGCCGCGAGCCGGTTGCTCTCGGCCTCCAGGACCATCCGGAACTGGATCAGTTCGCCGAGGCTGCAGAGGTGGGAGCGGGTGAGCCGGCCGAGCGCCTGGCTGAGATTGTCGGCGGAGACGCCGAGCACCTCGGGGCCGAGCGGGTCGCCGGGGCGGGAACGGATCAGGCCCGCCGACTGCAGTACTCGCAGGGCCTCGCGGACGGTCGAGCGGCCGACACCGAACTGGCTGACGAGGTCCCGCTCGCCGGGAAGCCGGGCGCCGGGCGGCAGTTCGCCGCTGAGGATGCGGTCCTCTATCTGCTGGGCGACGCGCTGGTAGGCACGCACGGGCTGGATGGGGGTGAAGGGAGTACCGCTGTCGGACATTGTGCTGCTCGCCCCCCTCCTGGTGCGGCGATTGCCTCTGCCGCTCTTGACCAACGTACGAACGTGCGAGCAGAGTACGGGAAATCAACTGGTCTGACCAGTGGACTGGCCTCCCGGCCAGGTGTTTTGGAGGTTCTATGCACGCCGCCCAGACCCACCCGCCGACCGGCATCGCGATCGACGAAGCCGCGGCCGTCGCCTTCACCCAGGACCTGATCCGGCTGCGTACGGTCAACGCCACCGGTGCCACCGACGTCGAACGGCCGGCCGCCGACCTGGTCGCCGCGCTGTTCACCGAGTTCGGCTGGCAGCACGAGGTGGTGGAGGTCGCGCCGGGCCGGCCGAACGTCATCGCCGTCGTCGACGGCAAGGGCGGCGAGGGCCCGACCCTTATGTTCGAGGGCCACACGGACGTGGTCACCGAGGGCGACCCGGCGGCGTGGAGCGTCGACCCGTACGGCGCGCAGATCCGCGACGGCAGGCTGTGGGGCCGGGGCGCCGCGGACATGAAGTCCGGCGTGGCGGCCATGATTTACGGCGTACGGGCGCTCCAGCAGGCCGGCCCGTTCCCCGGGCGGATTGTCCTCGGCGTGCTCTGCGACGAGGAGGGCATGATGCTCGGCGCCAAGGCGTTCGCCGCCTCGCCGCTCGCCGCGGAGATCGACGGAGTGATCGTCTGCGAGCCGGAGGGGTACGAGGTGTGCACCTCGGCCCGCGGTGGCATCCGGCTCCGGCTGGAGCTGACCGGCGTGATGGCGCACGGCGCGATGCCGCAGGAGGGCAAGAACCCGATCGTCGCGGGCGCCCGCATCGTCGAGGCGCTCGGCCGCGCCCAGACCTGGGCCGAGGTGCGCTTCGGCACGCACCCGCACGCCGGCAGCGTCACCGTCACCCCGACCGTGCTGCACGGCGGCGACCCCGACCAGCTCAACGTCATCCCGGCGCACGGCCTGGTAGGCGTCGACGTACGGACCATCCCGGGCGCCGACCACGCCGAGCTGATCGCGCGCATCCGCCACGAGGCCGAGGAGGCCGCGGCGACGGCCGGCGTCACGGTCGGGCTGACCGTCGTCGACGACCGCCCGGCGATCGAGATCCCCGAGGACCACCCCGTGGTCGCCGGCATCGTGGCGGCCCACGAGCGGGTGCACGGCAGCCCACCGCCGTTCGGCGCCGTGCCCGGCACCACCGACGGCACGGTCCTCACCCGGGACGCGGGCCTGCCCACGGTCGTCTACGGACCCGGCGGCAAGTGGATCGCGCACCAGAAGGACGAGTACGTGGAGGTGCGCGAGATCGGCGAGTACACCCGGGTGTACGCCGAGGCGGCGCGCCACTTCCTGAGCGGAGCGACCGGAGCGACCGGAGTGACCGGGGCGACCGACGTAACCGAGGTGAGCGGAGCGACCGGGGAAGGGGCGGCGCGATGACCCTGTACGCAGTGGAGGACCTGTTCCCCGAAGGGCTGCCGGTCGGCGACGGCTGGGTGCCCGCGCCCCGTACGGAGGCCGTCACCTTCCCGTACGACGGCAGCGAGGTCGCGCGGGCGCCCGTCGGCGACGAGGTGCTGGCGCGGCGGGCGGTGGAGCACGCGGCGGCGCTCCGTAAGGACGTGGCACGGCTGCCCACTCGGGTCCGGCGCCGGGTGCTCGGGGGCGTGGCGGCGGCGCTCGCCGAGGTCGCGCGCCCCATGGAGGATCTGCTCGTCCTGGAGACCGGCAAGCCGCGCGTGGACTGCCGTACGGAGGTGCAGCGCGCGGTCTCCACGTGGGAGGCGGCGGCCGACGAGGTGGCCCACATCCACGGCGAGACCGTGCCGCTGGACCTGCTGCCCTCCGGGGACGGCATGACCGGCTTCTGGACCCGCCGCCCCATCGGCGTCGTGGTGGGCATCGCGGGCTTCAACTACCCGATGCTGCTGGCCTCCCACAAGATCGCGCCAGCGCTCGCGGCCGGCTGCCCCGTGGTCGTCAAGCCCGCGCCCGCCACCCCGCTCGCCACGCTCTGGCTGGTCCACCTGGTCCGCGAGCAGCTGGCCGCGGCCGGCGCGCCCGCCGGCGCGGTCCAGCTGGTCACCGGTGACGCGGCGGTCGGCCGCACGCTCACCACGCACGACGCGGTGGCCGCCGTCTCCTTCACCGGCTCCGCCGCGATCGGCCACCGCATCGCCCGGGACGCCGCGCCCCGCAAGGTCGTCCTCGAACTGGGCTCGAACGCCGCGTTGGTGGTGGCCGCCGACGCCGATCTGGACGCGGCGGCCGACGCCGTGCTCCGCGGCGGCTACTACGCCTCGGGCCAGGCGTGCATCGCCGTCCAGCGGGTGATCGCGGTCGAGGAGATCGCCGAGGAGCTGGAGAAGCGGATCGCCGAACGGCTCGCCGAGGTCGTGGTCGGCGACCCGCGCGAGGAGGCGACGCGGGTTTCCGCGCTCATCGACGAGGCGGCCACCGACCGGGTACTGGCATGGGTCGAGGAGGCCCGCGCGGCCGGCGCACGGGTGGTCGCAGGCGGCACGCGGGACGGGCGCTGCCTCACGCCCGCGCTGCTCGCCGACGTGCCCGGCGGGCTGCCCGCCTGGGCCGAGGAGATCTTCGGCCCGGTCGTCGCGCTGCGCGCGGTACCGGACCTTGACTCCGCGTACGCGCTGGTCAACGACTCGCGCTACGGGCTGCACGCCGCGGTCTTCACCCGCGACCTGGGCGCCGCCTTCACAGCGATCGACGCGCTCGACGTGGGCGGTGTCGTCATCAACGACGTACCGGGCTACCGCAGTGACGTCGCCCCGTACGGCGGCGTGAAGGACTCCGGCATCGGCCGCGAGGGCCCGCGCTTCGCCATCGAGGAGCTGACGGTGACGCGGATGGCGGCGATCCGTACATGGTGATCCGTGCATGACGTCAGATGGCCAGTACTTGATCAGTGGCCAGTACTCGATCAGCAGGCGAAGGAGCCGGGCATGACGTACGCGAACCTCTTCCGCCTCGACGGGCGGCACATCGTGGTCGTCGGCGGGGGCAGTGGCATCGGCCGGGAGGCCGTGCGGGCGCTGGCCGCGCACGGCGCGGACGTGACGGTCGCCGACCGCGACCTCAAGGGCGCGGCGGAGACCGCCCGGCTCGCGCGGGAGGAGCCGCCGGCGCCCGGCAGCCGCACCGGCACGGCCACCCCGTTCGAGCTCGACGTGCTGGACGGCGACGCGGTGCGCGCTGCCGCCGCCGCGTGGGGCGCGCCGGACGGCCTGGTCGTCACCGTCGGCGCCAACGTCCGCAAGCGGATCGTCGATTACACCCTGGAGGAGTTCGACCGGGTGGTCGCGCTCAACCTCCGGGCGCACTTCGCGCTCGTACAGGCCGTCGCCCCGGCCATGGCCGAGCGCGGCAGCGGCAGCGTCGTCGGGCTCGCCTCCATGCGCGCGATACAGGTCGAGCCGGGCCAGAGCGTGTACGCGGCGTCCAAGGCGGGCCTGGTGCAGTTCCTGCGGACGGCGGCCGCCGAATGGGGGCCGCGCGGGCTGCGGTTCAACGCCATCGCGCCCGGCGTCGTGCGCACGCCGCTGACCGACCAGATCGCCGCCGACCCCGAGTGGTACGACGCGTACGCGCAGGCGTCCGCGCTGCGGCGGTGGGCCGGCGCCGAGGAGCTGGCCGGTGCCGTGCACTACCTGGTCTCGGACGCGTCCACCTTCGTCACCGGCAGCGTGCTGACCGTGGACGGCGGCTGGACCGCGGTCGACGGCCGCTACGAACCCACGGTCTGACCTCGGCCTGACCTGCGGTAACGTCCGAGCGGCCAGCGACCGCAGCACGTCGTCCCGTACCCCTCGATCCCTTTCGAAACCCCTCGAAGGAGCCCCATGTCGCACGCCCCTGAGGACCGCGGGCGGGAGGGCCCGGCGGAGGCCGGCGCGCACCCGCTCGACGGCCTGCCCCAAGTGAGCGCCCGGCGCCCCGCGCTGTGGCTGCTGCTCGTCCCGGCCGTCCTGTACTGCCTGGCGCCGCTCGTGGCGAACCGCATCGAGCCGCGCGTCCTCGGCGTGCCGTTCCTGCTGTTCTGGATTCTCGCCGCCACGGTCGTCAGCCCCCTCGTCATCTGGGCCGTCACCCGCCTGGACCCCGCGTACCGCACGGGCGCGGCCGAACCGCTGCCCGAAAGCACCGAAAGAGCCGAAGGGCCCGAAGGATCCGAAGGAGGCACCGCATGAGCGGCTCGGCGGCGCTCGCGACGACCATCTTTGGCCTCGCCATGGTCGCGACCATCCTCATCGGCGTGCTCAGCGCCCGCGGCCGGGACAAGGGCCTGGCCGAGTGGTCGGTCTCCAGCCGGGGCCTGGGCGTGCTCTTCATCTGGCTGCTGATGGCCGGCGAGACCTACACCAGCTTCTCCTTCCTCGGCACGGCCGGCTGGTCGTACTCCTTCGGCGTGCCGATCCTCTACCTCGTCGCCTACCTCACGGTCGGCTTCGCCGTGGCGTACGTCGTCGGCCCGGCCATCTGGACGTACGCGAGCCGGCACGGCCTGATCTCCATCGCGGACATGGCCGAACACCGCTTCCGCTCCCGGCCGGTGGGCATCCTCGTCGCGGTGATCGCCACGGTGTTCCTCGTGCCCTACATCCAGGTGCAGATCCAGGGCATGGGCGTGGTGGTCAACGCGATGACGTACGGGAGCGTGGACCTGCGGGTCGCCGCGGTCATCTCGTTCGTCGTCGCGGAGATCTTCATCCTGGTGTCCGGGCTGCGCGGCTCGGCGTGGGTCAGCGCGCTCAAGGACGTCCTGGTCATCGCCGCGGTGGTCTTCCTCGCGGTGTACGTCCCGATGCACTACCTCGACGGTGTCGGCGACTTCATGCACCGTATGGTCGCGGAGAAGCCCGAGTGGCTGACCTTCCCCGGGCACGCGTCCGGCGGCCGGGACGCGGCCTGGTTCATCAGCACGCTGCTGCTCAACGCCGTGACGATCACGATCTTCCCGACCACCGTCGCCGGTTACCTCAGCGCGCGGAACCCCAACGCGCTGCGCCGGAACGCCGTACTGCTGCCCTGGTACCAACTCCTGCTCTTCGTCCCGATGATGATCGGCGCCACCGCGCTGTTCGTCATGCCCGCCCTCGGCAATCCGGACCTGGCGCTGTTCAGCCTGGTCACCGACTCGCTGCCGGCCCCCGCCGTGGCCATCATCGGCGTCGCGGGCGCGCTCTCCGCCATCGTCCCGATGAGCGTGTTCATGCTCGCGATCGGCACGCTCTGGGGCCGCACGCTGCTCGGCGGCGGCAACGGCGCCGACCCGCGCAGCCGCCGCACCGGCCGCACGCCCGCCGACGACGTCCGCACCAAGCGGCTCTCCCAGCTGGTCTGTCTGATCGCCGGACTGATCGCGCTGGGCGGCGCCCTCTTCTACCCGAACACCCTGGTCCAGCTGTCGGTCCTGTCGTACGAGGGGCTGGCGCAGCTCGTCCCGGTGGTACTGCTCGCGCTGTTCTGGCGGCGGATGTCGAAGGCCGGCGCGGTGTCCGGGATGCTCGCCGGGCTCGCCGTCGTGGTGGCGCTGTGGGCCAGCGGCAACGACCCGCTGTACGGCGTCAACGGCGGCATCGTCGGGCTGGCCGTCAATCTTGTGGTCACTGTGGCGGTCACGCTCGCCGGGCCCGGGGGAGCGCGCCCCGCACCGCACGCACCCCGTACGGAAGGCAACGACCCCGCCCAGGCGGCCACCGAGGAGGCAAAGTGATCGACGAGACGCCCCCCGTGCTCCACCGCGCCGCCCACATCGTCAGCCAGCGCGTGCCCGGTGCCGCCGGGCCGGCAGGCGCCCCCGAGCCCGAGGGCTTCGCCGTCGCGGACGGCCGGATACGCGCCACCGGCTCCCTCGCCGCGCTGCGCGACCGCTTCCCCGGCGCCCGCGAGGTCGACCACGGTGACGCCACCCTCATCCCCGGCCTCAACGACGCCCACATCCACCTCGCGATGGCCGCCACCGACCTGCTCCACCTCGACCTCTCGGCCGCGGCGGTCGCGACCGTCGACGACCTGCTCGCCGCCGTCACCGCCGAGGCGGCCCGCACGGCACCGGGGGAGTGGATACGCGGCAGCCGGTACGACGACGTCAAGACCGGCCGGATCACCCGCCGGGAGCTGGACCGGGCCGCGCCCGGCCACCCCGTCCTCGTCGTGCAGGTCGCCGGGCACTGGGGCGTCGCCAACTCGGCGGCGCTGCGCGCCCTGGGCGTCGACGAGGACACCCCGGCCCCGGACGGCGGCGACTTCGGCCGCGACGCCGACGGCCGCCTCGACGGGCGGCTGATCGAACGCGCCCTGATGAACGTCGTCTATCCGGCCACGGCCCGCGGCGACTCCCCGCTCACCCCCAGCTCCCCGCAGGACCGGCTGCGCGGCCTGCTGCGCGCCCAGGAGTTGTGGCACGCCGCCGGGCTCACCTCCATCTGCGACGCGCTGATCGCCCCGGATGACATTGCCCTCCTGCGCACCGCGCGCGGCCAGGGACGGCTGACGATGCGTACGGGCATGCTGCTCTCCATCGACCACTACGCCAAGGCCCGGGCACTCGGCGTCGGCAGCGGCTTCGGTGACGACCTGCTGCGCTTCGTCGGCGTCAAGGCGTTCCTGGACGGCGCGATCGGCGGCCGGACCTGTCTGCTGGCCGAGCCGTACGCCGACCCCGAGTGCGGCGGCCCGGACGGGCACGGTCTCCAGACCACGTCCACCGAGGAGCTGTTCGCGCAGGTCCGGGAGGTGCACGCGGACGGCAACCGCATCGGCGTGCACGCCAACGGTGACGCCGCGATCCGCCTCGTCCTGGACGCCTTCGAAGCGGCGCACAGCGAGCTGCCGCGCCCCGGGCTGCGGCACCGCATCGAACACTGCACCCTCATCGACGACGCCATCCTCGCCCGCATGAAGGCGCTGGACGCGATCGCCGTGCCGTTCGCCGGGTACGCGGGCTACCACGGCGGCGCGCTCAACACCTGGTACGGGCCCGAGCGCACGGAGCGGATGTTCGCGCACCGCTCGTTCCTGGACGCGGGCGTCACCGTCGCCGGGTCCTCGGACTACCCCTGCGGCCCGTACGAACCGCTCCTCGGCCTGCAGTCGATGGTCACCCGCGAGGGCATCGAGGACGGCGCGGCGGTCGGACCCTCGCAGCGGGTCACCGCCGCCGAGGCGCTGCGCATCTTCACCCTCGGCTCGGCCGAGGCGGAGGGCACGGCCCACCACAAGGGCCGGATCGCCCCCGGCCACCTCGCCGACTTCGTCGTCCTGGGGGAGAACCCGCTGACCACCGACCCCCACGGCATCGCCGCGATCCCCGTACGCGCGACATACGTGGGCGGCGAGCGCGTACACGAGGAGGCCACCCGATGACGGCATCCGGCACCGCGGTCACCTTTGAAGTACCGGGCCTCGCCGCCCCCGTGGAGATCCTCGTCGACCGCTGGGGCGTGCCGCACCTCTACGCTTCCTCGCGCGCCGACCTCTTCCTCGCGCAGGGGTTCAACGCGGCCCGCGACCGGCTCTTCCAGATCGACCTGTGGCGGCGGCGCGGCCTCGGCCTGCTGGCGGAGGTCTTCGGCCCCGAGTACGCCGAACACGACCGGGCGGCGCGGCTGTTCCTCTACCGCGGCGACATGGCGGCGGAGTGGCAGGCGTACGGCCCGGACACCGAGCGGACCACCACCGCCTTCGTGCACGGCATCAACGCCTTCGTCACCCTCTGTCGCGAGCAGCGCGCGTACCTCCCGCCGGAGTTCCGGCTGCTCGACTACGAACCGGCGTACTGGCAGCCTGCCGACGTCGCCCGCATCCGCAGCCACGGCCTCTACTACAACCTCCACGACGAGGTGCAACGCGCCCTCACCCTGCGGGACTTCGGGCCGGAGGTGGAGGAGCTGCGCAAGGTCCGCGAGCCCGCCCACGAGCTGCGCGTACCGGAGGGCCTGGACCTCTCCGTCATCCCGGACGACGTGCTGCGCGTGTACCGGATGGCCACCACCCCGCCGTGGGCCGCGAACGCGCCGCGCCAGGGCATCGACGGTAGCAACAACTGGGTGCTCGGGCCGTCCCGCACCGCCACCGGGCGCCCGCTGCTGGCCAACGACCCGCACCGCGCCGTCACCCTGCCCGCGCTGCGCTACCTCGCGCACCTCTCGGCCCCTGGCCTCGACGTCATCGGCGCGGGCGAGCCGGCCCTGCCCGGCGTCTCCATCGGCCACAACGGCCGCCTCGCCTTCGGCCTCACGATCTTCCCCATCGACCAGGAGGACCTGTACGTCTACCGCACCGACCCCGCCGACCCGAAGCGGTACGCCTACGGGGACGGCTGGGAGGCGATGACGAAGGTCACCGAGACCATTCCGGTGCGCGGCGGCGAGCCCGTCACCACCGACCTGTGGTTCACCCGGCACGGCCCGGTCATCGACGAACGCCCGGACCGGGCCGCCGCGTTCGCGGTCCGGGCCGCCTGGCTGGAGCCGGGCATGGCCCCGTACCTCGGCAGCATGGACTACATGGGCGCGGCCGGGCCCGACGCCTTCGTCGCCGCCATGGAGCGGTGGGGCGCGCCCGGCGAGAACCAGGTCTACGCGGCCCCGGACGGCACGACCGGCTGGCGCCCGGCCGGGCGCGTCCCCGTCCGCCGCGGCTGGGACGGCACCCTCCCGGTGCCGGGCGACGGCCGGTACGAATGGGACGGGCACCATCCGGTCGGCGCGCTGCCCTCCGTACGGGACCCGGAGGACGGCTGGTTCGCCACGGCCAACCAGCTCAACCTCCCCGAGGAGTACCCCCACGCCGAGCGGACCGTCACCTACGACTGGTACGCGCCCCACCGCCACCACCGCCTCGCCGAGGCGCTGGCCGCGCGGTCGGACTGGACCGTGCCGGACTGCGTGGCTCTGCAGAACGACTACGTGAGCCTGCCCGCGCGCGAGATCCAGCCGCTGCTGGCGGGCCTCACAGCGGACGACCAGCAGGTGAGCGAGGGGCTGAAGCTGCTGCGGGACTGGGACGCGTCGCTCGACGCGGACTCGCCCGCCGCCGCGCTCTTCGAGATCTGGTACCGCCGCCACCTACGCGCCGAGCTGCTGCGCCGCGCCCTCGCCCGGCTGCTCCCTGCGGAGCGGGTGGCAGCGGCGCTGGCCCGCGTGCTGCCCGCCGAGGACGCCAGCGCCGACCCCCGGGTCGACCTCTCGCTCCTCCTCGCACCGGGGGACCGGCTCGGGCCCGACCCGGACGCGGCGATCCGCGCGGCGATCCTCACCAGCCTCGGCCCCGCGATGGCGGAGACCGCGGAGCTGCTCGGGCCCGACCCCGGCGCGTGGCGCTGGGGCGCGCTCCACCAAGCGCATCCGCACCACCCCCTGGCCGCGCTCCTCGGCGAAGAGGCCGCGGACTGGTCCTCGGTGGGCCCCGCGCCGCGCGGCGGCAGCGGCGACACGGTCTCGGCGACGGCGTACGGCCCCGGCTTCCGGCAGTCCGGCGGCGCCACCTTCCGGCTGGTCGTGGACGTCGGCTCGTGGGACGACTCGGTGGCGATGAACGCGCCCGGCCAGTCCGGCGACCCGGCCGGCCCGCACTACCGGGACCTGTTCGAGCCATGGGCGGCGGACGAGGCGTTCCCACTGCTGTACTCGCGCGACCGTATCGAGCGGCACACGACGCGACGGATCACACTCGTACCGGGCGGGTGACCGCCGACGGTCACTCCGCGAAGAGCGCGTCCAGGTACACCCACGTGCCGTCGTGCCGGACGAAGCGGCTGTGCTCGTGCAGCGTGTCCTCCGTGCCGCCGTACAGGAACCGCGCCCGGAATTCGACGGCTCCGGTGGTGTGGAACGCGCTGCCCTCGGACGTCTGAAGGATCTCCAGGCCCAGCCAGCGCTGCCCCGCGTCGAACTCGATGCGGGGCGGCCGGGTGTCCGGATGCCAGGTCCGCAGCAGATAGGCCTCGTCGCGGACCACGAAGGCGCTGTAGCGCGAGCGCATCAGCCGCTCGGCGGTGGGCGCCGCCGCCGTCCCGGCGTGGCACCGCCCGCAGCACTCCCCGTACGGGGCGGAAAGGCCGCAGGGGCAGGGCGAGGACGCGGTGATCGCAGGGGCTGCGGTGTGCTGGGGGCGCGGGGTACGACGGGGCATGCGCCCATTGTGCCCGGTCGCGGAGGTACGGCCGTGATATCGCCGAGCGGACACATCGTCTCGCCATACGAGACGGCGTTACGTGGGGCTTACACCCGGTATTACCGTGGAGGGCATGCTCGGACCCGCCAGTGTGCTCACGCTCGCGCTCTTCGCGGCGACGCCGTGGGACGTCGACGACGCGCTCTGTAGCCGCTGACGCCCCCGGTCCGGCCCTTTCCGGTACGTCCGTACGTACCGCATCCCCTCCCACGGAGACCCACGTGACGACCGCTCCCCCCGCCGGGGCGGCCGAGGCCCCGCCTCGTACCGGCACCCTGCTCACCCCGGCACCCACCCGCACGCCCGCGCCCGAGGCCGAGCCCGCGCCGCCCGTCCGCCGGACGCCCCTGGTGGTCGCCGGCCTGATCGGCGCGGGCCTCACCGCCTACGTGTGGACCGCCAACGGCGCCAAGCCCGGCATCCTGCTGCTCCTGGGCATCGCCCTGGGCTTCGCCCTCTTCCACTCCCGCTTCGGCTTCACCTCCGCCTGGCGGCAGCTGATCGCCGTCGGCAACGGCACCGGGCTGCGCGCCCACGCCCTGCTGCTCGGCACCACGGCGACGCTCTTCGCGCTGCTCATCGGCACCGGCACCGGCCTGTTCGGCTCGGTACCCGCGCCCAGCGCGGGGCCGCTGGGCATCGCCCTGCTGGTCGGCGCCTTCCTCTTCGCCGTCGGCATGCAGCTCGGCGGCGCCTGCGCCTCCGGCACGCTCTTCGCCGTCGGCTCGGGCCAGAGCACCATCGTGCTCACCCTCGGCGGCTTCATCGCCGGCTCGACCCTCGCCGCCTGGCAGTACAACCTCTGGCGCGACCTGCCCGCCTTTGACCCGGTGCTGTTCTCCGACCACCTGGGCTGGGCCGGCTCCTGGGCCGTGACCATGGTGTTGCTCGCCGTGGTCGTCCTGGTCTCCCGCCGCGTCCAGGCCCGCCGCAACCCGCCGCCGGTCGGCACCCCGCCGTCCGCGCGCACCACCCCGGCCCGCGTCTTCCGCGGCTCCTGGACCCTGTGGGCCGGCGCGCTGGCGCTCGCCGTCCTCGGCGCGGGCGTGCTGCTGGTCTCCGGCGGCGCCTGGGGGATCACCAGCGCCTTCGCGCTGTGGGGCTCGAAGCTGGTGGGCGCGCTCGGCGGCTCTCCCGAGCACTGGGCGTTCTGGCAGGACCCGAAGAACGCCGCCTCGTACGCGGGCCCGGTCCTCGCCGACAAGACCAGCCTGACGGACCTCGGCATCATGATCGGCGCGGCTGTCGCCGCCGCGGCGGGTGGCGTATGGAAGCTGCACCGCGGCCTGCCCGCCCGCACCGCGCTCGCCGCCGTGCTCGGTGGCGTCCTGATGGGCGTCGGCGCCCGGATGGCCGGCGGCTGCAACATCGGCGCGTACCTCGCCGGCATCGCCTCCGGCAGCCTGCACGGCTGGATCTGGGGCGCGGCGGCGCTCGTCGGCACCTGGGCGGGCCTCCGCCTGCGCCCGGCCTTCGGGCTCGGCAACCCGAAGCCGGGGGACGGCGTCTGCTGACCGCCTGACACGGACGAAAGCGGCGGCCGCCAGGGAAGATCCCCGGCGGCCGCCGCCGTCAGTACGCGCGCTCACCGCTCCTGGATGCGGATATCGCGGTACGAGATGACGTCGCTCGTACTGTGGACCTGGAGGCCGATGTAGCCGGAGGCGTAGCGCCGGCCGTCGGTGCCCGGGTCGTCGTCCCGCGGCGGGTTGAAGACCTGCCCGCCGGTGTTGTCGAACTCGTTGATCAGCTTGCCGTTGCGGTAGATCTCGTAGTGCTGGTCGGTCACCCGGATCTCGTAGTCGTTCCAGGTGCCCTTGGGCGTGACCCCGGCGCCGCCGAGGCCGACCCGGTCGAACCCGTAGATCGAGCCCGTCTTGTACATGTCGCCGTCCGGACGGTCCAGGATCTGGACCTCATGTCCGTACTTGATGGCGACCCACTCGGGACGGGACTCCTCGGGGTGGTCGTGGACATCGGGGAAGCGGACGAAGACCCCGCCGTTGGCGTTGCCGGTGCCCGGCGCGTCGTCCCGGAAGCGCAGCTTCAGCGAGAAGTCGTCGAAGCGGCGCTCGGGGAACCACAGCATGCCCATGCCGTCGACCTTGGTGCTGCTGGTCATGGCGCCGTCACCGGTGAGCGAGAAGGCGCCGCCGCCCACGTGCTCCCACTTCTCGAAGGACGCCTGCGTCCCGTCGAAGAGGTCGCGGTAGCCGGTGTGCTGCCCGGGCTTGCCGATGCCGGACTGGCGGGCCGCCTTGTTGATCGCGCGGTACTCCCGCTTGTCGATCACACCCTCCTTCAGGAGCTTGTCGGTCACCTCCGTGACGTGCTTGAGGAAGAGCGCCTGCGAGGACCAGTCCTTCTCGTCCTCGATCAGCTCGTTGATCATGCAGCGGTTGCCGGTGACCCGGTTCGGTACACCGGTGTCGACCGTGCCGACGATGACGGTCAGCCGCTCGTCGTGCTCCGGGCAGGGCGGCGCCGGCACCCCGCCGCCCGTGGCGACGGTGAAGGAGGCCGTCCGCGCGGGCGAGGTGTTGCCCGCCTTGTCGGTCGCCCGGTGCGCGAGCGAGTGGTATCCCACCCGGTCCACGATCACCGGCTTCTCGTACGCGAGATACGGCCCGCCGTCCAGCGAGTACTCGGTCTTCGCCACACCGGAGCCCTCGTCGGTGGCCGTGAGGGTCACCGTCGCCTTCCCGATGTACGCGCCGTCCGAGTTCTTGTCCCCCTCGACCTTGGCCGCGGTGTCCGGCGGGGTGGTGTCCTCGGGCGGCGGCGCGACGACGGTGAAGTCCACGGACTTCTCCGGCGCGGCGTTGCCGGCCTTGTCGGCGGCCCGGTAGCGGACCTTGTGGGCACCGGCCTCGTGCACCATGACGGGCCCGGTGTACGGCTGCCAGGCGCCGTCCCCGAGCGCGTACTCGATGGTGTTGACCCCGGACCCGGTGTCGGACGCGGTGACGGTCACCGTCGCCATGCCGACGTAGGCGCCGTCCGCGTTCTTCTCGCCGGTCACGGTCGCGCTGGTCTCCGGCGGCGTGGTGTCGTCCGTCGGCGGCGCGACGACGGTGAAGTCCACCGACTTCTCCGCCGCGACATTGCCCGCCTTGTCGGCAGCGCGGTAACGGATCTTGTGCGTGCCGACCTGGTCGACCACGAGGGGCGCGGTGTACGGCTGGAAGCCGGCGTCGCCCACCGCGTACTCGATCCGGTCCACGCCCGAGCCGCCGTCCGTCGCCGAGACGCTGACGGTGGCACTGCCGACGTACGCGCCGTCGGCATTCTTCTGTCCCTCGACCTTCGCCGAGGTCTCCGGCGCCGTGGTGTCCTCGTTGCCGCCGTCGGTGACGACGAGGATGCCCTGCATCTGCTCGTGGCCGGGGATGGTGCAGTGGTAGCGGTACTTGCCGGGGCTGAGCGTGACTTCGGCGGTGTGCTTGCCGCCGGAGGAGTCACCGGGATTCGCCATGATGTTGAGGCTGACGTCCTGGTTGTACTCCGGGTCGGAGGTGACGAAGGTCAGGGTGTGCGGCATCCCCATGGTGTTGCCGGTGGCCTCGCTGTTCTCGAAGACGATGGTCGTCTTCCCGGCCACGGCTGTGGTGGGCGCCGAGGCGTACTTGGTGATGTCGTCGCCCGCCGTCCAGGTCAGGGTCTGCTGCACCTCGGCGGGCGCCGGCTGCCCGTGGGCCGTCGTGACGCCGACCCCGAGCAGCAGGAACAGGACGGAGAGCAGAGCGGTCAGCCGCCGGTTCATCGGACCGCCTTCCGGGCCAGGTCAGCGGGGAGCGGAGTCGCCGGGCCGCCGTGGTACGTGATGTGCCACAGCGCCGACTTGCCGTCGTGGGTGAAGAAGCCGCGCCCGTAGTCCAGGACGTAGAGCGAGCCGTCGGGCGCGAACGTCCAGCCCATCAGGTTGCGGATGCCGTCGGCCCCGACCGGAATGATCTTGTCGAGGGTCTCGGCGTGCACGGGCAGCCCGCCCGAACCGGCCGTCTTCGGGTCCATGACGACCGCGTTCCGCGGCTGCTCACCGTCGTAGAAGTCGCCCACGAACCACTTGCCGTCCCAGTACGCGGGCCAGGCGTCCTTGCCCGCCGTGGCGGCGTCGTAACGGTAGACCGGGCCGTCCATCGCGGCCTGCCCACCGCCCTTGAGCCAGGGCAGCAGGAACTTCTGCTCGGACTTCTTGTAGCTCGGCACGCCGTTGGCGTCCCGCGGGAAGTCCGGGCCGCCGCCGGCGGGGGAGTACCAGATGTTGTTGGCCTCGGCGGGCGGGATGTTGACCAGCCCGTCGTTGTTCGGCGACTCGTTCTTCAGGTTGTCGCAGTCGTACCAGCCCAGCGGCTTGCCCGGGTCCGGCAGGTTGCGGTCGCGGTAGGGCTGCTTGTTGCCCATGCAGAACGGCCAGCCGCGGTTGGAGGCGTGGGTGATCGTGGCGAACGTGTCGTACTTCGCCGGTCCCCAGGTCTCGCTCGGGTCGGTCGCGTCCGGCCCGACCCAGCCCGCGTAGAGCGTGTCGGTCTTCTTGTCGACGGAGATCCGGGAGGGGTTGCGGACGCCCATGACGTAGATCTCGCCGCGGGTCTTGCCGCCGCCCTCGGCGGTCTCCTTGCCGGTGAAGAGATTGCCCTCGGGGAGGGTGTACGTGCCGTCGTCCTCGGGGTGGATCCGCAGAATCTTCCCGTTGAGGTTGTTCGTGTTGCCCGCGGTCCGGCGGGCGTCGGCGAAGGAGACGCCCTTGAAGTTGGGCTGCGGGTTGTTGCCCGAGTAACCGTCGCTGAACTGGCTGGAGTTGTTGTCACCCGTGGCGATGTAGAGGTTGTTCTTGGAGTCCCAGGCCATGCCGCCGCCCGCGTGGCAGCAGCTGTGGATCTGCACCGGCCACTTCAGCAGCACCTTCTCCGAGGACATGTCCAGCTTGTCCGTCTTCAGGTCCATGGTGAAGCGGGAGACGCGGCGCTCGGCCATGTGCGTCTCGCGGTCGATCTTCGAGTGCGGCGTGTAGTGCAGGTACACCCAGCCGTTGTCGAGGAAGTGCGGGTCCAGCTCGATGCCGAGCAGCCCCTCCTCGTTCTTGACCAGCTCGTCGCCGCCGCCCTTGTTGCCGAAGACGGTGACCTCGCCCGCGAGCGTGACCTGCTGTGTCTTCGGGTCGTAGACGTGGACGGTGCCCTTGCCCTTGCCGATGTCGGGGTTGTTCCAGTCGGTGATCACGGGCGCGTCCGAGCCCTCGCCGCCGCGGCCGATGTAGAACACCCGGCCGTCCTTGGCGGTCACTACGCCGTGCGGCTCGCCGATCTGGTCGTGCTGACCCGGCTGGTTGGGCCGGGTGACCCGCTCGGCGGTGTAGTTCGAGGCGATGGTCGCCCGGCAGTCGGCGCGGGCGAGCCGGGTGGTCCACAGCAGCGCGCCGCGCAGGTGGGCCCGGAAGTCGGACTCCTGGAAGCCGGCGGCCGTGCCGCCCATGCCGGTGTAGAAGGACCGCCCGCCGTCGTAGTCGCGGCACCAGGAGATGGGATGGTCGGCGCCGTTCGCACCCGTGCCGGGCCGGAAGGTGTTCTCCCGTACGCGGGCCACGGTGTGCACCGAACCGCTGGGATTCTCGGCCCAGTTGAGCCACCGGTCGGGGCGCTTCCACTCCAGTGGCAGGCTCTTGGTGGCCGGGTTGTCCCGGTCGCCGACCTCGACGGTGGCGCGCTGGATGTTGTCGGTGCCGCCCGTGGGGCGGGCGCCGATCAGGCCGGTGAACCAGTCGGAGTACGGCTCGGCGCGGGCCGCGTCGTGGATGCCGACGAACCCGCCGCCGGCCTCCATGTAGCTCTCCAGGCCCGCTTCCTGCTCGGGATCGAGCACATCGCCGCCGCCGGTCAGGAAGACGACCGCGTTGTACCGGCCGAGCCGGGGCTTGGCGAAGACCGACGGGTCGGCCGTGGCGTCGATCGCGAAGTGCTCGGCGGCCGGCCCCTGCCGCCCGATCTTCTCGATCGCCTCGATGCCGGCGTTCACCGTCGGCGGCTCCTCGCCCGCCGAGGCGTGGAAGACCAGTACGCGGACGTTCTCGCCGCCGGGCGGCGAGGGCAGTGCGAGCTTCGGTACGGACGGTTCCGGCGGGGCCCCGGCCAGCGCGGGGGTCCCGCCCAGCAGGGCCGCCGTGACGGCCAGCGCGGACAGCCCGGCCGTCCGTCTCAGCCGCCCGGTGGTGGTGCGTTTCTGACGTGGTGCGCGACGCATGGTTCACCCACCCCTCTGAGGACACAGCTGTGAGCACACAGCGACAGCCGACGAAGCTAGACCTCTTTCGGCGGCCCGCCAAGAGCTATGACCGCAAGTCAACAAACTTTGTCCTTGGCGTGGATAAACGAAGATCACGGCGCTACCGTTCCGGACGGCTCACTGCCGAGAGCGCTTTCTGCGAGGGGAGCACGATGACCGAGGACTCCGTCAACACCGCCGTGCCCGGGGCGGTCAGCCGCCGGCTGTTCGCGGGCGGGGCCGCCGCCGCGGCACTCGGCACGATCGGCCTGGCCCCCGCGGCAACGGCCGCCGCGCCCCAGGGGACCGTACGCAGGGCAGGCGCCGGCGGCGAGGTGAAACACCTGAAGCTCTACATGGAGCAACTCCCCGACGGAAAGCTCGGCTACGGCCTGGAAAAGGGCAAGGCCACCGTCCCCGGCCCGCTCATCGAGTGCACCGAAGGCGACACCCTGCACATCGAGGTCACCAACACCCTCGACGTCGCGGCCAGCCTCCATGTGCACGGCGTGGACTACGACACCGCCAGCGACGGCACGAAGATGAACCGCAGTCACATCGAGCCGGGCGGCACCCGCACCTACACCTGGCGCACGCACACCCCCGGCAGACGCAAGGACGGCACCTGGCGCCCGGGCAGCGCCGGTTACTGGCACTACCACGACCACGTCGTCGGCACCGAACACGGCACCGGCGGCATACGCAAGGGCCTCTACGGCCCGGTCGTGGTCCGCAGGGAGGGCGACATCCTGCCCGACCCGGACCGCCAGTTCACCATCGTCTTCAACGACATGACGATCAACAACCTGCCCAAGGGGCCCGACTTCAAGGCCACCATCGGCGACCGCGTCGAGATCATCATGATCACGCACGGCGAGTACTACCACACGTTCCACGTGCACGGACACCGCTGGGCCGACAACCGCACGGGCCTGCTGACCGGCCCGGACGACCCCAGCCGGATCGTCGACAACAAGATCACCGGCCCGGCCGACTCCTTCGGCTTCCAGTTCCTGGCGGGCGAGGGCGTCGGCGCCGGCGCCTGGATGTACCACTGCCACGTCCAGAGCCACTCCGACATGGGCATGGCCGGCATGCTCCTGATCGCCAAGCCGGACGGCACGATTCCCGGACACGACGGGCACCACTGAGAGCCTGTGTCGGACCGAAGCGCGCGGCCCGCCGAGGCATGATCGGGGCATGAGACGTCCCGTCGGCCAGGTGTCCCGGCGCACCACCGCCCTGGCGGCGCTGCTCGCCGCGACCGTCGTGGCCGCCGTGCTCGGTACCGTACCGACAGGCGGACACGCCGCCCCCTGCGCCGCCAGGGAGATCGCCTCCTGGGCTCCCGAACCCCGCCTCACCAGCGCGTTCGCCCGGTACGGCGACGACAACTCCCGGCTGGACGACTGGACGGGCGGCGACGGCACCCACTCCGTACGGCTGCCCGACGGCCGCGTGCTCTGGCTGTTCTCCGACACCTTCCTCGACCGGGTCGAGGGACCGCCCAACCCCAAGGGACAGCCGCACTCCTGGCGCCGGAAGGCCGACGGCGGCGGCCCGCCCGCCCTGCTCCGCAACTCCCTCGTCGTCGGGGACCGGACGGGACGCCCGTACGACACCCTGGTCCGCCACACTCCGGCCGGGCCCGCTGGCTACTTCCCCGACCCGCCGCGTGGGCGCGCGCCGACGGGGGCGTGGCGCTGGCCGGTGGCCGCGCGCGTGGAACCCCGTACACCCGGTTCCTCCGAACGGGTACTCCGCGTCCTGCTGTGGAACCGCGCCCCGGGAACGGGCCCCTGGCTCTTCGGCGAGCCCCGCTCCACCGAGGTCGCCACGCTCTCCCTGCCCCGGCTGCGCCTGGAACGCGTCACCACGGTCGCCGACCGCGCGTCTGTGCCCGACCCCGGAGCCCGCGTGCTGTACGGGACGGCGGCCGTACCGGAGGGGCGCTACACCTACGTGTACGGCGGCGATGCCCCCACCAACCACCCGGCCGCCCGGGCGTACCTCGCCCGGGTCCCCGTCGGCCGGCTCGCCGAAGCGCGCGCCTGGCGCTACTGGGACGGCGCCGGCTGGCGGGCCGGCGCCGCGCGTGCCGTGCCCGTGCTGCGGAGCGGCGGCCGGCGCGGCGTCGGCAGCGCCTTCACCGTCGTCCGCGACGGCGGCACATGGCTGCTGTTCACCATGGACGCGGCGGGCCCCGGCGGCCGCGGCCTGGCCACCTTCACCAGCTACTGGTCCTGCACCGCGCACGGCCCCTGGCACGGTCCGAACGGCGCGGTCACCCCGCCCCGGCCGCCCGACCCGGCGGACTCCGACGAGCGCACCGCGGTCTACAACCCGCAGGCGCACCCTGAGTTCACCGGCCGGCCCGGCCTCGTGCTCAGTTACGACGTCAACACCCTCGGCCCGCCCGGCACTCCGGCCGCCGGCGCGGTCAACGACGACGTGACGCTGTACCGGCCGCGGTTCCTGCGGGTACGGATGACGGCACCTGACTGAGCGTCACCCGGCTGCGACTCACTCGCCGTTCCCGTAGCGGATCAGGTCGGCGGCCCGTTCGGCGATCATGATGGTGGGGGCGTTGGTGTGGCCGCGCGTGATGCGTGGCATGACCGACGCGTCGACGACCCGCAGGCCTTCGACGCCCCGGACCCGCAGCGCCGGATCGGTCACCGCGTCGTCGCCCGTGCCCATCCGGCAGGTGCCCACCGGGTGGTACAGCGTCTCCGCCAGCGCCCGCACCATGGCCTCGGCACCGGCGTCGTCCGTGCGTTCCGGACACGGCGGCAGCGCGCCGCCGACGTGCGGGCGCAGCGCCGCGGTGCCGTACAGCTCGTCGGCGAAGCGCACGCCCGCGACCATCCGCCGCAGGTCGGCCGGCGCGCTCAGGTACGCGGGCTCGATGCACGGCGGCGCGGCCGGATCGGCGTCGGTCAGCGTGATCCGGCCGTGGCTCTCCGGCTGCAGCAGGATGACCCCGATGGTCACGCCGTGCTCGGCCGGCGGCGTGAGGCCGTGGCCGACGAACGGCACCGGCGCGAAGATCAGCTCCAGGTCCGGCGCCGCCAGCTCCGGGGCGCTGCGGATGAACGCGACGGCCTCACCGACGTTCGAGGTCAGCGGGCCGCGCCGGGCCAGCAGATAGCGCGCGATGTTCGCGGGCGTATCGGCACCGGTGAGCGTGACCGGGTGCTGCGCGTACCGCAGTACGGGCACGGAGAGGTGGTCCTGCAAGTGCCGCCCGACACCCGGCAGATCGGCCACCGGCGCGATGCCCAGCGCCTTGAGGTCGTCGGCGTCGCCGATGCCCGAGCGCAGCAGCAGTTGCGGGGAACCGATCGCGCCGGCGCTCAGCAGCACCTCGCGCCGGGCCCGCAGCACGCCGTCCGCCAGCTCCACCCCGCACGCCCGGCCGCCGTCGAAGAGGACGTGGCGCGCCTCGCTGCCGGTGACCACCGTGAGGTTGGCGCGCCGCAGCGCGGGCCGCAGATAGCCGTCCGCCGTGCTCCAGCGCCGCCCGCGCCGCTGCGAGAGCGGGGTCGCCGCGCAGCCGCTGTGATCCGGGCCGTTGAGCTCCGGCAGCAGCGGCAGGCCGGATTCCGTACAGGCGTCGAGGAAGGCGGTGGAGAGCGGGTGGAGGTCGCGCGCCGGGGAGATCCACAGGGGGCCGGCCGCGCCGTGCACCGGCTCCTTGCGCCCCTCGCCGCCCGAGGGCGGGCCCGCCCACCGCTCGGCCCGCCGGAAGTAGCGGGCGACCTGGTCGTACCCCCACTCCTCGCCGGCCGTCGCCGCCCAGGCGTCGTAGTCGTCGCGGTGGCCGCGCACCCACATCATCGCGTTGAGCGAGGACGAGCCGCCGAGGGTGCGGCCGCGCGGCCAGTACAGCGCCCGGCCGTCCAGCGCCTCCTGCGCGGTGGTGGTGAAGTCCCAGTCGTACTCCGTCTTGAACAGCTTCGGGAAGGCCGCGGGGATGCGGACCTCCTGCCTGCGGTCCGGGCCGCCCGCCTCGACCAGCGCGACCCGCACCGTCGGGTCCTCGGACAGCCGCGCGGCGAGCACACAGCCCGCGGAGCCCGCCCCGACGACGATGTAGTCGTACGCTCCCGAAGCCGCGCCCCCGTGCGTTCCTGACCGCCGTGTCATCCGCAACTCCCTTGCGCCGTCGGCATGGTGACCGGAGTGATCGCCGACAGCAGCGTAGAGGAACGGCCGCCGCCCGGTCAGCGGTGCGGGCAGTGGTCAGGAGTGCGGTGTGCTGTCCGGAGTCGCCGTGGGGGTGCCCTGCGGGGACGCCGAGCGCGGTGTGATGTACGGGTAGGCGTTGTTGCCGCCGCAGACCAGCGGGCCGACCTCGACGTCCTTGCCGCGCACGGTCACCGGGACCTCCTCGGGCGGCCGGTCGCCGGGCACCTGCCCGTTGGCCGCCGTGCACACCAGCTGGCTGAGCGCCGGCTGGTCGAGCTTCTCCGGGTCGGCCGGCATGGCCACCGTGAGGCGGCCGGCGCGCGAGGTGACCGTGACCTGCCCGCGCAGGTCCGGCAGCGCGGTCGTCAGGCCCCGCTGCCGCTCGGCGGCGTTCGGGCCGGTCAGCAGCAGGTCGACGGCGCGCTGCGGGGTGGCCGGGCGGTCCGCCGACCGCGCCGCGGACCGCAGACCGGTCGAGGCGAGGAAGAACAGCTGCACGTCGGCGGGGGCCTGCCCGTCCGACTTCAGCCCCGTCGCCGGCTCCCCGGCGTCGATCACATCGCTGGGCTCGACGCCGCAGCCGGCCAGCGTCGCGCCGACGAGCAGCGCGGTCAGGGCGGCGGCCGCCCGGCGGCGCCTCATGGGCCGCACGCGCTTCACCCACCTCGCATACTTCACCCGCCTCACCCACCTCGCACGACTCATGCCTCCTCCTCGCCCGAGCGCAGCGGCAGCTCGATCGTGAAGACCGCGCCGCTGTCCGGCTCCGGGGAGTTGGCGGCGCGCAGGGTGCCGCCGTGCAGCCGTACGTTCTCCATGGCGATCGCCAGCCCCAGACCGCTGCCCTCGGACCGGGCCCGGGCCGAGTCCGCCTTGTAGAAGCGGTCGAAGACGTGCGGCAGCACCTCCGGATCGATGCCCGGTCCGTTGTCCGCCACCTCGATCACCAGCCGGCCGTCCTCCGGAGCACGCAGCCGTACGGCGACGGGCTCGCCCCCGTGGTGCAGCGCGTTGCCGACCAGATTGGCGACCACCACGTCCAGCCTGCGCGGGTCCAGCCGGGCCCGCACGCCCGCCGCGAGATCGGCCGTCACCCGGTCCTGCCACGCCCTGGCCTGCAGCGTCTTACGGATCGCCTCCGCGACGTCCACGTCGTACACATGGAGCGCCGCGGCACCCGCGTCGAACCGCGACACCTCCATCAGGTCTTCCACCATGCGGGCCAGTTTGCCGGTCTCCTGGCTGATCAGCCGCACCGCCGACGCGGTGTCCGGGTCCAGCTCCCCGGCCTCCACGTCCTCGTCCAGTACGTCCGTGACCGCGCTCATCGCGGCGAGCGGCGTGCGCAGCTCGTGCGAGACGTCCGCCGCGAACCGCCGCGAGTTGGACTCCAGCCGGCGCAGCTCGGCGACGTTCTCCTCCAGGTGCGCCGCCATGTCGTTGAACGTACGGGACAGCTCGGCCAGTTCGTCCCCGCCCTTGACCTCCAGCCGGGTGTCCAGCTTGCCCTGGGCGAGCCGCCCGGCCGCCTGCCGCAGCTTGCGGACAGGGCGCAGCACGCCACGGGCCGCGAACAGCGCCGGTACGAGGGCCAGCGCCAGCACCGGCAGCGCGCCCCGCTGCGCGGCGCTCACCAGCTCCTCGACGTTGGCCTCCTCGGCGCGCAGCGGCAGCCGGGCGTAAACGGAGAGCGCCGAGGGGGCGCGGTCGTGCGCCCGGGTGACCGGCATGCCGATCAGCAGCCACGGCTCGCCGCCGCGCTCGACCCGCTGGAACGCCGGTACGTGCCGCCGCTCCACGGACTCCCGCAGCGCGTCGGGCACCGCCACGTCCGCGTCCGAGCCGTCGCCCGGCACGCCCTCGTAGTCCGCCTCGACGTCCCAGTCCCGGGCCTTGCCGGACCGGTCCAGCTGCCGGGCGAACTCGTCCAGATCGGCCCGGCTGGGCGGCACGGGCAGGTCGGGCGCGAGCGAATTGATCTGCGCCCGCAGATCGTTGATGGCGGTGTCCTGCGACCGTTCCAGGATCGCGTTCCGGGCCTCCCGGTACGTGAGCGCGGCAGTCGTCAGCGCGCTGACGGCCGCGACCAGCAGAAACGCGACGACCAGCCGGGCCCGCAGGCCGCGCAGCAACTGGCGCAGCCGGGCCCGCCGGGAGCCGGCCGGGGGAGCCGTCGGCGGGCTCGCGGCCGACCGGGCGCCGGAGTGGTCGTTCCCAGCGGTCCGGACATCGGAGGAGCCCTGCCCGGCGTGCCGGTCCTCGGAGTGGTCCCTCACAGTGGGCCGAAGCGGTAGCCGAAGCCGCGGACCGTCTGGACGTAACGCGGGCTGCGCGGGATGTCCTCGATCTTCGTCCGCAGCCGCATCACGCACGCGTCCACCAGCCGCGCGTCCCCGTGGTAGCTGTGCTCCCACACGTGCTCCAGCAGCTGCTGACGGCTGAACACCTGCCCCGGCGCCGCCGACAGGAACAGCAGCAGCTTCATCTCCGACGGCGCCAGCGCCAGGTCCTGGCCGTTCTTGGCCACCACCAGCCCGGCCCGGTCCACGACCAGTTCGCCGTGCGCCTCCACCGGCAGCGGGCCCGGCTCGTGCGGTGCGGACTCGCCGAGCGCGGGCGGCGCCGTACGCCGCAGCACCGCCCGTATGCGGGCCTCCAGCACCTCACCGCGGGCCGGCTTGACGATGTAGTCGTCCGCGCCCGCCTCCAGGCCGAGCACCACATCGAGGTCGTCGCCGCGCGCCGTGAGCATGATGATCGGCAGCTGCCGGTCGGCCCGGATGCGGCGGCACACCTCGAAGCCGTCCTTGCCCGGCAGCATCAGGTCCAGCAGCACGATGTCGGGCCGGAAGGCCGGCAGCGTGGTCAGCCCCTCCTCGCCGCTGGCCGCGGCCGCCACCTCGTGGCCGCGCCGCCGCAGCGCGAGCGAGACCCCGTGCCGAACGGCGGCGTCGTCCTCGATGAGCAGTACTCGTGGCATGTGACCAGTATCGGTACGTTTCTTGACGGGTCGGTAACAGGGGCACCCGACGGGGCCCCGTCACGCCCTCCCGGCTCTCTCAGCTCTCGCCACCGAGCAGCTCCGCGAGGCCGCCGTCCACGTCGAGCCGCTCCTCCCCGGCGGGCACCGCCTCGTACGCACGCGTCAGGAAGAGCCGGATGTCGGCGGAGCTCATCTGGACCATCGCGACGCCGTCCGCCACGTGCAGCTCCAGTACGGTCCGGTCGCCGCCGAGCGGCCGCACCCGTACGTCGCCGGTGCCGGACGCCCCGCGCAGCCCCTCGGAGAGGAGCTCTCGCGCGAACGTCCACTCCACCGCCGCGCCGTCCAGCGAGATCTCCGGCGGGAAGGACATCCGTACGGCCAGCGGGTCTGCCGGGTGGTAGTGCAGGGTGGCGGGCACCGGACGCGACCCCGGCGCGGTCGCGATCAGACGGACCTGCACGGCTTGGTCGATGGCGCTCTGCATCGCGGCTGCTCCCTTACGGCTGTCGGGTCGTGATCGTGGCCGGGTGTGCACACGGCCCACTCTGCTAGACGCAGTGCCCGGGTGAGCCGTGCATGTGACATGGGTGTGATCTATGTCATGTCAGGTGTGATCCGTGTCGTCTGGGGGAGGCGCCCACCTTTGGCTCCCTCCCGGGTCCGATGTGTCAGATACGGAATATCAGGTGCTCCTACTGGGCGCGCACCCGGGTCCCGCCTTTCACGCCTCGCGCAGCAGCGCCGCGAGGTCGGCGTCCACGTCCAGGAAGCGGGACTCGGCGCCGCGCGGCACCACGAGGTACGCACTCGACAGGAAGCGCCGGAGATCGGCGGAGGCGAACCGGACCATCGCCATGCCGTCAGCGGCGTGGAACTCCAGCATCGTGTGGCGCGGTCCGCACGGCCAGGCGTGCACGTCACCGTCCCCGGCCGGCCCCTGCAGCCCGTCCGCCAGCAGATCGCGGCCGAACGTCCAGCGGACCTCCGCGCCGTCCAGAGAGGCAGCGGCCGGGAAGATCGCCTGGACGGCGAACGGGTCGGTGCTCTTGTAGCGCAGACGGGCGAGGACGGCGCGCGACTGCGGTTCCGTCGCGATGAGGCCGGCCTGAACAGCGTGGTCGATGATGTCCGGCATCGTCGGCTCCCTGGTGTCTGTCCGGTGCGGTTCCTTGCCTGTACGACATCTATGACGACCGCATCGTTACGGCAGTGCACCGGATTTCCGCGTGAGCTGCGTCACGGGTCCCCGGGGAAGCGGACAACCGCTCCTCACGCCGACCGCGCACCGCCTCCCGGGGGCAGCGGCCGGAAGCAGGACGCGTTCGCTCTCCGCCGGTTGCCGTACGCGCCCCGGCGCCCGGGGCGACCGCCGGATACGCCGAACGTACCGGCCGCCACCGCCGGACACGCGTACGCCACTCCGGAGCGGCGCAGCGCCCCGGGGCGGGTCCTGCGACTGAGGCCCCGGGGCGGGCTTCGAGGCCGGTCCTACGACCGGTACTGCTCCACCTGGGACGACGGGCGGACGGCCGCCTCGTCCGGGTTCTGCCCGAACTCGCTCTTGGCGCGCCGCTGCCGCAGCAGGTCCCAGCACTGGTTGAGCTCGCGTTCCAGCGCCGCCAGCTGCGTGCGCTCCTCGTCACCGCCGCTCTCCTCGTCGGCGATGCGCTCGCGCAGCGCCTTCTCGGTCTCCACCATCGCCGCGATACGGGAGAGGATCTCCTGCTGGTCCATGGGTCACTCCTCACTACCGCACAAGCCCCTGGGCCTTACGGCTCACTGTAGGAAGCGGCGCACTCGACCGCGATTCGGCGCGGCCGGGCTTTGCCCCGGCGGCCGGGGCCGCTCTCAGGTACGCGGGTGCCCAGTCTCAGGTACGCGGGTGCCCAGTCTCAGGTGCGCGGGGTGCCCAGCCGCCCTTCGAGGTGCAGCAGCAGGTCGGAGAGGGTCGTGGAGAGGTTCCCCAGCTCCTCGCCGGACAGCCCGGACAGCAGGCTGGACTCGAACGAGAGCTGATCGGGCAGCAGCCGGTCGATCAGCTCGCGGCCCTGGTCGGTGAGGCTGAGGTGGGCGACCCGGCGGTCGCGCGCATCCGCGCGCCGGGCGACCAGGCCGCGCTCCTCCAGCAGCCGCAGCCGCTTGGTGACGGCGGCACCCGACGCGAACGTCTCCCGCGCGAGCTGCCCCGGAGTCAGCTCGCGCCCCGTGCGCCGCAGCGTGCCGAGCAGGTCGAATTCGGCGCGGGTCAGCCCCTCCTGTACCAGCGGTGCGTCCACCGCCTGCTGGAGCAGCGCGGAGCAGCGGTTGAGCCGGCCGATCACGGCCATCGGCCCGGTGTCGAGACCGGGATGCACCTGCTGCCACTGCCGCAGCACCCCTGCGACGATGTCCTCGGCCACGCTCAGCTCTCCTTCGTCCGCCGTTCTTCCGCGCCCATTCTGCCCACGGGGCGCGTACCCGTGTCTCACGCCGGGGCGGGGCCGCCGACGTACGCCTGGTATTGCTGCTGCTGGTGGTGGTTCGCTGTCCGCTGTCCGCTGGGCCGTTACGCCGCCAGCGTCGGCGCGGTGAGGCGCCGGACGAGGCGGGCGAGGGTGCGGTGGCCGTCGCGCTCGGTGAGGGTGACGCGCTCGGCGGGCAGGGCGCGCTGCCACCACTCGCCGGAGGCGACCTCGACGGCCTCGCGCAGTTCGACCAGTGCCGCGGCGAGCCGGTCGCGGGCCCACCCCGCTTCGTGGTCGTCCGGCAGATCCGCGTCGAGCACCGCGGCCGCCGCTTCCCTGGCCGCGACGACGCGGGCCACCGCGGCCTCGATGCGGTCGGTGGCGCGCCGGTTGGTCACCAGTACGCAGCAGATCAGGCCGATGATCGCGCCGACCACCGTGTCCACCCACCGGTCGCGCACGAGGACGTCGGCGGGCATCGCGTTGCCGAAGGAGGTGAGCAGCAGCGCCATCGGGGTGACGCAGACGGAGCCGAGCCAGTAGTTGCGGGGAATCCACGCCTCCGCGCCGACCTGGAAGAGGAGCACCAGCAGCACCATCGCCAGGTGACCGGTGTGGATCACCGGCAGCAGCGCGGTGAAGAGCAGCAGCCCGAGGAGGTTGCCCAGCGCGCGCTGGACGGCGCGCTGCCAGGAGAGCGTGGTGTTGGCCTGGAAGACCGAGGCCGCGGTGACCACCGCCCAGTACGGGTGCTCGGAGCCGATCGCCATGGAGGCCCAGCCCGCGAGCGTACAGCCGATCATGACGCGCGCCCCGAGCGGCAGCAGCGGCGAACCGGGCCGCAGCCGCGCCAGTACGGGCCGGAAGCCGCGCAGGTGGTCGGGGGAGGGGCGCCGCAGATCGGCCACGCCACCGTCCTGGCCGGGGCCGGGGCCGGAGCCGGAGTCGGAGCCGGCGGGGGTCGGGGTGGCCGGGGTGGCTGGGGCCGGGGTGGTCGGGGCCAGTGCCGCCCGGCCGGTACGGGCCATTGCCTCCTGGTCGGCGGCGATGCCCGCCAGCTCTGCGGTCTGCCCGGCGTCCAATGCCACCTCGGGCAGCGGCCGGCCGCGGCGCAGGTCATGCGCCCAGGCGTCGAAGCACGCGGCGTCCGCGGCGCGGGTGGCGGCGTCCGAGGCGCGCGTACCAGGGGCTATGGCGCGGGTACCGGCGTCTGCGGCGCGGGCGCGGGCGCCGGTGGTCGGCTCGGCCAGGGCGGACTCGGCCTGGATGAGCAGGCCCTCCAGGCGGGCCCTGGCGGCGTACTTGGCCGCGCTGCGGGCCGGTACGAGGAACAGCGTCTGCCAGGCGGCGTTGACCGCGGCCGCGGTGGCGTGCCGGGGGCCGGCGGCGGCGTCGGGCGCGGCACGCAGCAGCCCGGCGGCGGCCTCCAGCGCCCGCGCCGTGGCGATCCGCTGCGGTCCCTCGGGCCGTACGAGCCAGGGCGCCATGCACACCAGCCACGCGACGGCCCCGCCCGCGACGGCGAGCAGCAGGTGGAAGGGGATCAGGCCCGGCTGCTGCGGCACGAAGAAGGCGGAGGCGGAGATGAAGGTGATGATGAGGTTGCCGGGCGGTCCGATACGGGTCGCGTCGCACATCATCTTGTGCACCGCCGCCAGCGCCGAGGCGATCAGCACGAGCAGCATGGTGTTGCCGATGAAGGCGGAGCTGACCAGGCCGACGGCGAGGCTGGCGATCATGGAAAGGACCACCCAGGCGACGGTCCGGGCGCGCGCGGCGTACGGCTTGTTGTGCGCGTAGAGCGCGCACATCGCACCGGCCGAGGTGTAGAGGACCAGGTCCATCCGGTCCAGGGCGAGCAGCGCCAGGTCGGGCACGGCGATGGCGGCGGCCGCGCTGAACGCGGGCTTGTGCCAGTGCCGCGTCTCCACGGGGCGACGCAGCCGCACGGTGCTCTTGACCGGCAGCGGCCGCGCCCGGATCACGCCACCACTGCTCTTCGTGTCCTTTTGTCTCAGTCGCGTCGGTCCAGCATGCTTGCCCATACGCAAATATTAACAGGTGTTTTACTAGTGAAGAATTAGCCCGCAGTGAAGGCAGGTCATGGGAGCCCCCGGCGGAGGCGGCTCAGCCCGAAGCGCAGCCGCCCCCGACCAGTGGCTGTCAGCCGCCGTCACTTGCCGTGCGTCATCCTCAACAGGGACGGTTCTTGACGTACAGCGCCCGCGGGTCGCGATCCGTGCCGTAGCGCACGTTCTTCGTCGCGCCCTTCTTCAGCCTGCCGCGCGGATCAGGGCGCGTTGGTACGACGACGGTGTAACAGGCTGTCCGCTTGTCGCACAGGTTCGTCAGCCGGACGTACCGCTTGTGCTTCTTCGTGAAGTACTTGACCACCTTGACGCACTGCGGTGCCCGATGGTGCCGGGACGCGGCCGCGGCCGGCTCCACCGACGCTATGCCCAGAGTCCCGCTCAGTGCGGCGGCAGCGATGACTGCAGCCAGAAATCTACGCATGGGTCCCCCCGTGATCGGTCACTTGACTATCGCATTTTCCGCGAGCCGGACAAGGGGCACCCTGCCCGTACAAGGGAGCACGCTGCGGTACGGGGGGCACGCGGGGCGCCCGACACGGGAGCACACCCACGAGAACGCTCTGGCCGTGCTACGAACCACGGGTTCGGCGGTCTCTCCGCCGCCGGCCGCCGCCCGCCGTAGGTCCGCAACCGGTCGCCGATCGACCGGACCGTCGCCGATCAACCGGATCGTCGCTGGCTGCCGCCCGTCGACCGTCTACAGGTGGTCGATCCGCAGATACCGCAGCGCCCGAGCGGTCAGCGTCATGACGTCCTCTGCCCCATCGCCCCGCGCCCAGTACTCCATCGCCACCGTGATCCCATCGATCAGCGCCGCGGCCAGCA
Source organism: Streptomyces sp. NPDC026301 (assembly GCF_055567935.1). Lineage (NCBI taxonomy): Bacteria > Bacillati > Actinomycetota > Actinomycetes > Kitasatosporales > Streptomycetaceae > Streptomyces > Streptomyces sp. NPDC026301. The sequence continues at coordinate 214,750 of NZ_JBVHPN010000004.1, forward strand.
GCCGGGTCTCCATGCTGTGGGGATCGCCGCCGGTACGCGGCGCGAGCACCGGTGCCAGCCGGTCCTGCAGCTCCCGCCCGGCTGCCAGCCAGCGCGTACGGAGCGGCGGTACCGAGCCCATCACCCGGAGCAGCCGCCGCGCCCGGTCCGCGTCGGCCAGGCGGCGCAGGGACGCCGAGTCGGCGAACGCCGCCTCGACGGCCTTGCTCAGTGGTTCGTCGGCAGGCCGCGCCGCCAGCTCGTCGACGAGGCCGCTGACGCTCGCCCTGAAGACCGGCGTGAGCGCGTCCTCCTTCGCCGGGCAGTACCGGTAAAAGGTACGCAGCGAGATGCCGGCCGCCCCTGCAATGTGCTCGACCGTCGTCGCTTCGTATCCCCGCTCGGAGAACAACTCTGCCGCCGCCTCGGCGATCGCCATCCGCGTCGCCTGGCGCCGCCCTTCGTCGATCGACGGCCGCCCCCGCCCCGCTGCCATACGCGTCACCCCTCTCCCGCCCGCTCCCCGCCGTCCCGTACCCCGGCACCGCCGCCGCTCGGGCATCGCCGCCCGGAACCTCGTCACTCTGCCACAGCCCCCACAACACTCACTCCACCCGCGAAGCCCGCAGCGCCCACGTCCCCCTCCCCGCCACCTCCTCGCCGCATTCCCCCTCTCCTCCCTCCTTCCTCCTCCTTTCTCCCTCCTCTCCTTGCCGCCCTTATTGGCACGACATGCCATTTAATCTAGGTTGGTCACTCCACTCGCCCGAGGCCGGCGGCGCCGGCAGCGAAGGAGCCACCGGCCATGCCCCCTGCCTCGCGCACCTACCTCGTCACCGGAGCGGCATCAGGCATTGGCGAGGCCACCGCGGCCCGCCTCCGGGCAGCGGGCCACACCGTCATCGGCGCCGACCGGACCGCCGAGGCAGCCGGCGTCGCGATAGCGGCCGATCTCGCCACGGAACAGGGCCGCGCCGAACTGGCCGCCCGCGCCCGGGAACTCACCGGCGGCCGGCTCGACGCCGTCATCGCCTGCGCCGGCCTCGCGCACTTCACGCCCGACACTCTCAAGGTCAACTACTTCGGCGCGGTCGCCACCCTGGAACGCCTGCGCCCGCTGCTCGCCGCCGGCACCGACCCGCGCGCGGCCGTTGTCGCCTCCGTCGCCGCCGTACACCCCTGCGACCCGGCCATCGTCGACGCCGCCCTGGCCGGCGACGAGGCGGCGACGACCGCGGCAGCGCAGAGCGCCATCGACCGAGGCGAGGGGCACCTCCTCTACGGATCGTCCAAGGCGGCCATCGTCCGCTGGGTACGGCGCACCGCCGTCACCGACGACTGGGCGGGCGCCGGCATCCCCCTGAACGCCATCGGCCCCGGCACCGTCCTGACCCCGATGACCGAAGGCATGCTCGCTGACCCCGCCACGCGCCAGGTCGTCGACACCGTCGTCCCGATGCCGCTCAACGGTCACGCCCGCCCCGAACAGGTCGCCCCGCTCCTGACCTGGCTCACCTCACCCGAGAACACCCACGTGACCGGCCAACTCCTCTTCATAGACGGCGGCGCCGAAGCCCTCCTCCGCCGTACGTGACGCACGAACCGGACCTGGCAGTCGGGCCCGCGACGACTGGAGGATCACGGGTGTCGCGTGGGGTGGACACGCGATACGCGATACCCGTGGCTCCGGCCGCCGCGGCAGCAGCAGAGCCGACCTCGTCACGCCGCTCAGACCGCTCAGTCCGCGCCGACCCGCGTCATGCCGCTCAGTGCGCGCCGACCCGCTCATGCCGCTCAGGCCGCGCCGGCCCGCGTCACGCCGCCGCCTCAGCCCTCTGCGGTCGTGATGGTCTCCTGTTGCTGGGACGACGCGGCGATGACTCGCAGGCCGCGGTCGGTGAACTCCTTTCGCACGGATTCCTCCGCCCTGTCGTCGGTGATGAACGTGTCAAAGACATCGGCGTCGCCGATCCGGGCGAAGCAGCGGGCACCGATCTTGGACGAGTCCGCGACGACGACGGCCCGCCGGGACCGCTCGGCCATGAGGCGGTTGACGCGGGCCTCCGCCTCGTCGTGCACGGTGGCCCCCATCTGCGGGTCCATGCCGTTCGCGCCGATGAACGCGATGTCCACGGAAATCTGCCGCAGCACCAGCTCGCTGAACGGGCCGACGAGCTCGAACGACCGCGACTGCGCGACGCCCCCCGTCAGCACGATCTTGATCTGCGGCCGTACGGCGAGCTCATTGGCGATGTTGAGCGAGTTCGTGACGACCGTCAGATGGGGGTGCGGACCGGCTTCCGCGAACTCCGGCCGGGTGGCCAGGGTCCGGGCGATCTCCGTGGTGGTCGTACCGCCGCTGAGCCCAACGACATCGCCGCGCCCGACCAGTTCGGCCGCTGCCCGGGCCACCGCCTCCTTCTCCGCCGCGCGATGGGCGTGCTTGTAACGGATGGGCAGGTCGTACGCCACGGAGCTCAGCACCGCACCGCCACGCGTCCGGGTGAGCAACTGCTGCTCGGCCAGCGCGTCCATGTCGCGGCGCATCGTCGCGGCCGAGACCTCCAGCGCGGTCGCCGCCTCGTCGACATCCACCCTGCCGCGCTCCCCGAGCAGCTCCAGCAGGGCATTCATCCGTTCATGGCGCTTCATGCGAAGACCCTAACCGCCGCCTGTCCGCCGTTCGCCGCGTTGGTGCGTCGGCTCCGGCACCGGCACGGGCTGTGGCACCGGCTCCGGCACCGGCTCCGGAGTCGGAGTCGGCGTCAGCCGCGGGCCGAGGCCGCCGGGGAGTACTGGCCCGGGAGGGCCGTCGTCGCGCCGAGGGCACTCAGTATTCGGGCCGCCTCGTCGGCGACCGCTGCCCGGGCCGGCTTGACGTACTTCCGCGAGTCCACCAGGTCCGGGTCGTCGGCCAGTGTGTCCCGGAGGGAGCGGGTGAAGACCGAGACCAGGTGGGTCGAGATGTTGATCTTTGTCATGCCGGCGGCCACCGCCCGGCGCAGCTCTTCGTCCGGTACGCCCGAGGAACCGTGCAGCACCAGGGGAACCGGCAGTTTCTCGTGCAGTTCGGCGATGAGCTCCTTGTCCAGTACGGCCGTCCGCTCCCGCATGGCGTGCGACGACCCGACCGCCACGGCCAGCGCGTCCACTCCCGTGGCCGTGACGTACGCCAGCGCTTCCTCCGGGTCGGTGCGCACGCCCGGCGCGTGGACACCGTCCTTGCCGCCGACCTCGCCCAGCTCCGCTTCGACGTACACCCCCCGCTCGTGGCACCAGGCGGTCAGCTCGGTGGTGGTCGCGACGTTCTCCTCGTAGGGCAGGGCCGAGGCGTCGACCATCACCGAACTCACCCCGGCCGCGACTCCCTCGTGCACCAACTCGGGCTGCGTGATGTGGTCCAAGTGCACCGCCGTCCGCGCGGAGGAGGCTTCCGCGAGCGCGAGGGTGGCGCGGGTGATCGGCAGCAGGCTGCCGTGATACCGGACGCAGTTCTCGCTGATCTGGAGGATGACCGGGATGCCCGTGCGCTCGGCGGCCGCGACCAGCGCCTCGGCGGTCTCCAGGTGAATGACGTTGAACGACACCGCGCCGACCCGTGCCTCATCGGCGGCCCGGACTATCTCTGACGTGGGGACGAGGGGCATGGAGCCGGCCTCCCTGGCGTGTGGGCGGATGAGGAAGACATGAGGAAGACAGTCAGGGCGGAGGAGGAATCAGGAAGGATCGCGAATAGGGAGGACAGGGAGGACAGGGGGATCAGGGGGGCAGGAAGGGCAGGGGATCAGGGGGTCGGCGGGGTGTTGTCGAGCATGACCGAGCGGGTGAGGCTGCGCGGGTTGTCGGGGTCCAAGCCGCGGGCGCGGGCCCGGGCCAGTGCGACGCGATGGATCAGTACGAGGTCTGCGAGCGGGTCACGGTCGTGCGCCACGAACCGGGCGCCGGTGCGGGTGACTTCGTCCGTCAGCCCGTCCGGCGCGGCGCCGAAGAGCCAGGTGACGCGGCCCGGGGCGGCGATGGATATCGGGCCGTGCCGGTACTCCATGGCCGGATACGACTCGGTCCAACTCTGCGACGCCTCGCGCATTTTGAGTGCCGCCTCGTTGGCCAGGCCGACGGTCCATCCCGTGCCGAGGAAGGAGAACTGCTCGGCGTCGACCCACTCCTGCGCGACGGGAGTGGTCAGCGCCTCCTCGGCGTCGCGTATCGCAGCGGAGAGGTCTTCGCCGAGGTGGGCGCGGAGCAGGGCCAGGGCTGTGGTGGCGAACCGGGTCTGTACGACGGAGCGTTCGTCGGCGAAGGGCAGCGCGACGGTCTCGTCGGAGAGCTCCCTCGCCGGGGTGTCCCGGTCGCCGAGCAGGGTCACCGTGGGAATCCGGCCCCGGACGGCCTCCAGTACGCGCAGGACCTCCGTCGTGGTCCCGGAGCGGGTGATGGCCACCACCGCGTCGTAACCGCGGTCCGCGCCCAGGAAGCTCTCGGAGGCGGGGAAAGCGTCGGTGACGCCGGCGCCTGCGGCTTCGCGCAGCGCGGCATACGACTGCGCCATGAACCACGACGTGCCGCAGCCGATGACGGCGACGCGCAGGCCGTGCTTCGGCAACGGGCCCGCTTCACCGCCCAGGCGCGCGGCCTTGCGCCACGTCTGCGGTTGGCTGCTCAGCTCCTGCTCCATGTACGACGTGCCGGTCATGGTGATCCCGCCCCTCCGTCAGTCGGCTAGTCGGTCAGTCGGCCGGTTGGTGTTTTGCGTGTTGGCGCTCAATGAGTGGCTGAATGAGTGAGTGAAGATGCAATTTTCGGCTTCGTTGCAATCAACTGTACGCATGAACGAGGAGGGTCGCCATCCCTCGTTCGGATGAGCCGTGGAGGGGATCGCTCGCGGGGGAGGGCCCGGGATGGACTGGGACGGACTGGGATGACTTGGGAGGAAGCGAGTGCGTGCAGAGGAAACGAAGGGGTGCGCGGGCCGGTTCCGGCTCGCGCACCCCTTCGCCGGGCTCTCGCCCGAAGTCTGCTCTTGTCCGTTCTTGTCCGTCTGCTCCCGGTCGTCGTCAGCTGGGCAGCTGCTGCCGGTAGCTCGCCAGGTCCGCGACGGTCTTGGTCGCGATGAATTCCGTGATCCGGTATTCGCACACGCCGGCCGTGACGAACGGGTCCTCCTGGGTGATCTTCTCCGCTGTGGCGCGGTCGTCGACCGAGGCGATGATGACGCCGCCGTCGCGCGGCTGCTTGCGGCCCGAGGCGAGGAAATGCCCGGCGGCGAAGTGCTGGTCCAGCCAGGCGACGTGCTGGTCGAGCGCGGCCTCTACGCGGTCGAGGGGAGCGGTGTAGGTCAATTCGAGTATGAACATCCCTGGAATATAGGACAGGGAATGCAGGGCAGGCGGAACGGGCGAGGGCGCGACGGATGACGGGTGAGGGATGACGGGTGACGGGGGACCGCAGGGGCGGGAGGGCGGTCGGGTGGTCCGTTCGCAGCAGTGGATGGGGCGTCGCGTGGCGGGCGATCGGAGGGCGGCCGAGGATGGAGGCCGCACCTGTCTCCTCACGGTTGGGAACAGCACATGATGCGTCGTCTCACTGTCATGCTCACCGCTCTCTTCGCCGCCGGGCTCCTTGCCACAGGGTCCGCCGTCGCGGCGCCCGCCGACGAACCGGACCAGCTGACCCCGCGGGAGCAGGCGGGGCTGGAGTTCGCCGGTGATGTGCTCGGCGCGCTCTTCGGCGGCGGCCAGGGCTGAGGCCTCGCGGCCACGCCGGCTCCGCACAAGAGGCCGTCTCCGCACAAGAAGGCCGTCTCCGCGCAAGAACGTCGGCACCGCACAAGAGCGTGGGCTCTCCAACGCCGGCTCTCAGGGGCCGTTCACCTCGTTGGCGATGTGGTGGGCCCAGTCGCGGACCCGGGTCGTGTCCCGGTGATCGGCAGACGGTGCCTCGTCGCCGCCGGGCCGCTCCCGGTCCCGGTCCCGGTCCCGGCCCCCGTCCCGGTCCGCCGTCGAGCGGTCGAGCAGGCCGCGGAGGCGGCGGGCCGGGCGGCCGGAGCGGCTGTAGCGACCGGACCGACCGGACCAACCGGGCCGACCGGGGCGGCCGCCGAACGTGATGTGCCCGCGGGCGCCCGCCCGGTTCATCGCGCGGCTCGCGCCGGGGACCGGCGGCACGTCGGGGTCGCTCGCCGAGGCGCTCGAAGTGCCGCTGCTGAACAGCCACACCGGGCGGGAGCGCAGCTGTGCCGCGTGCCGGCGGGCGAAGCGGCGGGCGTCGCGGTGCCAGCGGTGCGCGTGGAGCGCGCCGCCGAGGACGACGGCGTCGTACGGGCCCACGCTGACGACCTCCGCCGCGGGGCGCAGTTCAGTATCGAAGCCGTCCTCGCGCAGCACGGCGGCTATTTCCTCCGCGATGCCGTGGGTGAATTCGGCCTTGGTGCCGTAGGCGTAGGCGATCAGTACGCGGTACTTGGCCATGGCGCTTCCTGGGGTTCCGGGACGGGGCGCTTCCTGAGGGGGATCTCCTCCGTCTCGCGATCCGGCTCGCGAGCCGGCTCCGGGCCCTGGTTCCGGTTCCGCCCCGGCCCCCGCTCCCGTACGAGTTCCCGGTCCCGTACGAGTTCCCGATCTCGTACGAGTTCCCGGTCCCGTCCGAATCCCCGGTCCCGTACGCGTTCCGCGATGACCGCGGCCTGGATGCGGCGGCCTACCTTGAGCTTGGTCAGGATGGCGGAGATCCGGTTCTTGACGGTCTTCTCGGCGAGGAAGAGGCGGTCGGCGATCTGGCGGTTCGTCAGGCCCTCGCCGATCAGGTCGAGGATCTGCCGCTCCCGGGGGGAGAGGCGGGCCAGTTCCGGCGGGCCGGCGGGCGCCACTGGGCCGCGGACGCGGGCCAGGACGCGGGCCGTGGCGCCGGGGTCCAGCATCGACTGGCCGGCCGCCACCGTCCGTATGGCCGTCACCAGGTCGGATCCCTTGATCTGCTTCAGTACGTACCCCGCGGCGCCGGCCATGATGGCGTCGAACAGCGCCTCGTCGTCATCGAAAGAGGTGAGTATCAGGCAGGCAAGGCCGGGGAGCGTGCCGCGCAACTCCCGGCAGACGTCGATGCCTTCGTGATCCCCGCTGTCGGTACTGGAGCCCAGCCGTACATCGAGCACCGCGACGTGTGGCCGCAGTGCGGGGGCGCGGGCGAGCGCCTGGCGGGCGTCGGCCGCGTCGCCGACGACGGTCAGGTCCGGCTCGGCGTCCAGGAGGTCGCGCAGGCCGCGGCGGACCACTTCGTGGTCGTCCAGCAGAAAGACGCGGATGGGGGAGGTCTGCGCACCACCGCCGGGCTCCGTCATGGTCTCGGCTCCGTCCTTGTCCGTGTCCGGTCCTTGCCCGGTCCGTGTTCGGTCTCGCCTGGCCTGTGTTCGGTCCCGCCTGGTTCGTGTCCGGTGCTGCCCGGTCCGTGCCCAAGAGCGGCGGCGTCGGGGGGCGGCGACGTCCGGGCATCGCGTCCCTTCGGGACGACGCCCCCAGCCTGGTACACCCGCGCACGCACCACCATGGGCCGACAGGCCCCATCCGGGACCGGAGAGCCCTCGGAACCCTCGGCAAGAAGGCCAGGAGGGTGTCCGCCACCGAGAGCAGGAGGGTGTCCGCTCCCGAGAGGGGGTCAGTCCGCGACCGTAAGGGCCTGGGGACTGGCCTCCTTCATGCGGGTCTTGATCCATTTGATGTGGGTGAGGGTTTCCTTGTGGTGGGCCGTCACCTCGGTGAGGAGGTCCTGGTCGCGTACCGCCTGGGCGACCTGGCCCAGGCAGATCCAGTGCACGTTCACGGCCTGTGCCGCGAGGAAGAGCTGTCGCAGGTCGCGGAGCAGGAGGAGGCCGGACTCCGGGCGGCGGCCGAGGACCACGGAGGACGTGCGGCGTACGGAGTCCATGGCCGAGGAGACGGGCGCGGGCGGGCGGCGGGGCGGGGTGAGGCGTTTGCCGTAGCGCTCGGCGATGGCGCGTACTCGGGCGGCGTGCGTGTCGCACTGGGTGGCGATGGTGCGGCACGGGGAGGACGTGCCGTGGTCGGCGGCCTGGCGCTCGGCGGTCCTGCGGCAGGCGGTGGCGAAATCGGTCTCCGCATCGTGCAGTTCGGAGAGGAGCAGGCCGATCTTGTTCATGGGGGTCAGCCTTCCGTGGTGGGGGCCGTCGCCTTCGTCACCCGTACCGCCGTCACCTTGTAGAGCGGCTGTTTGGAGACCGGGTCCCACTGGGTCGGGGTGAGTTCGTTGGCCGCGCGGGTGTGAGCGGCGGGCCCGTCGTCCACAGGGCGGTCGAAGTACCCGTAATGGAAGGGGGCGAAGACGACCCCTGGGCGGGGGCCGGACAGGCGTACGGGGGCCTCGATGCGGCCGTGGCGGGAGCTGACGGTGACCGTGTCGCCGTCCTTGATGCCCAGCGGATCCGCGTCCTCCGGGTGCAGCTCGACCCACATCCCGGGGGCCGCGTCCTGCAGTTCGGGGCTGCGGGCGGTACGGGTGCGGGTGTGCCAGTGGTGGACCGTGCGGCCGGTCGTCAGGCGCAGCGGGTAGTCGGCGTCGAGGGGGTCGTGCGGGGGCTGGTAGGCGGCCGCCTTCAGGAACGCGCGCCCTGCCGGGTCGTGGGCGCGGTACTCGTCCTCCTCGTTCTGCGCGCCGGTGAGCAGGTCGTGGCCGTAGTCCTCGCAGTGGTCGGCGTGGGTGGGGAAGACGTGGTCCGTGTAGAGGCGTTCGGTGCCTTCGGGGGCGGCGGCGGTGCACGGCCACTGGATGCCGTCGCCGCCGCGCAGCCGTTCGTACGTGAGCGCGCTCTGGTCGCACGGGCGGCCCGCCGTCACCGCCGTGAAGGCCCGCCAGGCGTCCTCGGGCCGCTTCCACGGGAGCAGCGGCCGGCCGTCCTTGTCGCGGAAGTCCATCCGGTGCGCGTAATCGAGCAGGATGTCGAAGTCCGGGCGGGCCTCGCCCGGCGGGTCGACGGCCTTCTCCGAGAGGTGGACCGTGTGGTCGGCGTTGGTGCAGCAGCCGGTCTTCTCGCCCCACAGGGCGGCCGGCAGCACCACGTCGGCCAGTTCCGTCGTCTCCGTCGCGAACGCGTCGCTCACCACGATGAACAGCCGGTCCTGGCCGTATACGGACCGGATGCGGTGCAGCTCGGGGAGGGAGACGGCCGGGTTGGTGCCGGTGATCCACAGGAACCTGACGGAGCCGTCCTCGCAGTGGCGGAAGATCTCCATGGCGTGGGTGGGCGGTGACCAGTGAGGGACCTGCAGTACGTCGACGTTCCAGGCGTCGGCGAGCTCGCGTACCTGGGCGTCGTTCTGCCAGTTGCGGAAGCCCGGGAGAGTGCCGTTGGCGCCCGTCTCGCGGGTGTTCTCGGCCGTCGGCTGGCCGTTCATCTGGAAGACCGTGCAGCCCGGCCGTCCGATCATGCCGCGCAGCAGGTTGACGTTGTTGACCTGGACGGCGGCGGCCGTCGCCTGGTGCGACTGGTACACGCCCTGCAGCACGGTGGAGACCAGCCGCTGCCCCGCGCCCAGGAGGCGGGCGGCCTCGCGGAGGTCGTCGGCGGGCACGCCGCAGATCTCCGCCGCGTACTCCGGTGTGCAGTCCGCGACCGTCGCGCGCAGCTCCTCGAAGCCGACGGTGTGCTCCTGTACGAAGGCGTGGTCGATCCGGTCGGTGCGGATCAGCTCGTGCAGCAGGGCATTGAGGAGCGCGACGTTCGTACCGGGGCGCAGCGCCAGGTGGACGTCGGCCTCGCGTGCCGTGGGTGTGGTGCGCGGGTCGACGACCACCAGGCGCGGGCGGTCCGGGCCGTGCAGCCGGTCCAGCATCCGCGTCCACAGCACCGTCTGGGTCTCCGCCACGTTGTGGCCGACCAGGAAGAGCGTGTCGCACAGGTCGATGTCGGCGTACGAGCCCGGGTCGCCGTCGCTGCCGAAGCTCTCCACCAGCGCCCATTCGGCCGTCGCCGTGCAGAGCCGGGTGTTGCCGTCCAGGTGCGGCGTGCCGAGGCCGCCGCGGGCGATCAGCGCCTGGGCGTAGTACTCCTCGGCGAACAGCTGGCCGCTGGTATAGAAGGCCAGCGCGCCGGGTCCGTACCGTTCCAGTACGTCCTTGGACCGTTCCACGACGGTGTCCAACGCGGTGTTCCAGTCGGCGGGGCGCAGCCGGCCGCCGCTGCGTACGAGGGGAGTGGTGAGCCGGTCGGGGGAGTTGTTGGCCTGCCAGGCGAACAGGCCCTTCGGGCCCAGTCGTCCGCGGTTGACGCGGTCGCCGGCCCGGCCGCGGACGCCGACCACCCGGCCGTCCGCGACGGCGAGGTCGAGGCCGCAGCCGTTGGAGCAGAACACGCAGGTGGCGGGCGTCCAGTGGTCGACCTGCGGCTCGTCGACGGTGAGGTACTGGTCGACGCGCTCCGGCCAGGGGGTTCCGGGGGCGTACGGGGTCCTGGCGCCCCATACGTCGTCGACGCGGCTCCGGGCAGTGCGGTTACTCGTACCCGCCGCACGGTCCAGTGGCGTCCGGTTCCCGTTCCTGTGGTTCTGCTCCGGCATCGCGCGTGCCCTCCTGCCCTGCGCCGACTGCACCGGTCCTGTACGGGACGCGGGTTCCCGCCCGGCGGCGGTTCGCACCTGCCGGCACTCGGGGCCAGCCTCGCGCCCGCTACGGGGGGCGAGGGCACACGACACGCTTCGGGGACGGCACACCACCTGGACGCCGCCTCTCCACAACGGGGCCCGCGAGGGCCGGGGAGCGGGCCGTCGGGCAGCTCCCTGGACGCCGGATGCCCGGGTTGATCGAATGGTGGGATGACATCGTTCTGGACGGGCGAGCGGGTGCGGCTGCGCGGTATCGAGCCCGACGACTGGCGGATATTCATGGGCTTCGACGAACACTCCGCGCACCAGCGGTCGGGAGACATGATCCGTCCGCCCCGTTCCGCCGAGGGGTACCGCGCCTGGGCGAAGGAGCGGGCCGGGGCCGAGCCCGAGGGCGACCGCTTCAAGCTGGCCGTCGAGGCGCTCGACACCGGGGAACTGGTCGGTACCGTCGCCACCACCCACGCCGACCCCCGTACGGGCCGGTTCGAGTACGGCATCGCCACCGGCGCCGGCCACCAGGGCAAGGGCTACGCCTCGGAAGCCGCCGTACTGCTGCTGCGCTTCATGTTCGGCGAGCGGCGGTACCACAAGTGCGAAGCGCGGATATACGGCTTCAACGAGGCGTCGCTGGCGCTCCATCGTCGGCTCGGCTTCATCGAGGAGGGCCGGTTGCGGGAGCACGCGTTCTGCGCCGGCCGGCACCACGATGTCGTCATCATGGGGATCCTCGCCGAGGAGTTCGCCCGGCTGCACCCGAGCGGCGAGCTGTGATCACTGGTCTCCACTCCTCGCCGGACCCGGTAGCGTGGCGGGATCATGATGAACTCCGGAACGGTCTCCCGCGACGACGAACTGCGCCACTGGCCCACCGACGAGGCCGCCGCCCGCGCCGCCCAGGACCGGCTGCGCCGCCATGTAGTACTCGATGAGCCTGGCCCCGAGCCGGACTTCGACGGCACGGTGGCAGGGGTGGACGTGGCGTACGACGACGAGCGGGGCGTGGTCGCAGCGGCGGCCGTCGCGCTGGACGCCCGTACGCTGCGCGTCGTCGACGAGGCGACGGCGGTCGGCCCGGTGTCCTTCCCGTACGTCTCCGGGCTGCTCGCCTTCCGGGAGATCCCGACCGTGCTCGACGCGCTCGACCAGCTCGAGCGCGTCCCCGACCTCGTGGTCTGCGACGGGTACGGGCTTGCCCACCCGCGCCGCTTCGGGCTCGCCTGCCACCTCGGGGTGCTCACAGGGCTGCCGGTGATCGGCGTCGGGAAGAACCCGTTCACCTTCACGTACGAGGCGCCGGGGCGGGAGCGCGGCGCCACCTCGGCGCTGCTGGACGGCGGCGAGGAGGTCGGCCGCGCGCTGCGGACGCAGCCGGGTGTGAAGCCGGTCTTCGTGTCCGTGGGGCACCGCGTCGGGCTGGACCGCGCGTGCGCCCACACGCTGCGGCTGGCGGTGAAGTACCGGCAGCCGGAGACCACCCGGGCCGCCGACGAGCTGTGCCGGAGGACGCTCGCGGAGGCGTGAGCGGGCGCCGCACTCCGTAGGCGCTGCACTCCCCAGGCGCTGCACTCCGGAGATGCCGCATCCCGTGCGGCGCCCCGTCGGCCCCGCCGCCCCGCCCGCCGCGCCTCAGTCCGTGCCGACCACCCGGAAGCGCAGCCCCGCCCGCGTCAGCCGTTCCCTGAGCGCGTCGCCCATCGCCACCGCGGTCGTCACCTGGCCCGCGGTGTCCGGGAGCTCGTCGTACGCCAGGCTCAGGGCCGACTCGGCGAGCATCTTCGCCGTCTCGTCGTACCCGGGATCGCCGCCCGCCACCTCGGTCACGACCCGCCGGCCGCCGCCCTCGCCCACGAAGCGGACCGCGAACCAGCTGCTCGCCCGGCGCGCCTCGTCCGGTCCCTCGCCCGGCGCGAGCCGTGCCGACAACCACCGGCGCGCGGGCGGGAGCTGGGCCAGGCCGCACGCCGCACCCGCGCCCAGTACGCCGCCGACCGCCACCGGAAGCGACTTGACGCCGGCGTAGTGCCGGTAGTGGAAGTCCGGCCCGTACCGCTCCAGGGCGGCCGCCGAGCGGGCGATCACCTGCGGATCGAGGGTCGGCAGCGGTACGCCCCAGACGCCCTGCTCCCGGGTCGGCGCCCCGAGCACCGCGCGTACCGTACGGCCCACCGGGCGCGGCTCGGCGCGCTGCCGCTCGCGGGCGGCGCGCACCATGCCCAGCGGCCGGGACACCGCGGTCAGCGCGGAGGCCAGCGTGCCGCCCGAGAAGGTGGCGTTGCTGCGGACGAAGCCGGCCAGCCGCAGCGGTACGCCTTCGGGCAACAGCCCCACCGTGTACTGCGCGCCGAGGTCGTGCGGGACCGAGTCGAAGCCGCAGGCGTGCACCAGGCGCGCGCCCGAGGCCCGCGCCGTCGCATCGTGGCGCAGATACATCCGGTCGACGAACTCCGCCTCACCGGTGAGGTCCACATAGTCCGTGCCCGCCGCGGCGCAGGCCGCCACGAGCGGTTCGCCGTACGTCAGGTAGGGGCCGACGGTCGTGGCCAGCACTCGCGTAGCCGTGGCCACGGAACGCAGCGAATCGGGGTCGGCGGAGTCGGCGTGCAGCAGCGGCAGGTCGGCGCAGGCCGGGTGACGGGCCGCCAGCTCGTCGCGGAGCCGCTCCAGCTTCGCCCGGTTGCGCCCGGCCAGCGCCCAGCGGCAGCTCTCGGGCGCGTGCGCGGCCAGGTAGGCGGCGGTGAGCCGGCCCGCGAAGCCGGTCGCGCCGAAGAGGACGACGTCGTACGCCCGCCCCGCGTCGTCCTGTCGTCCCATGGTGTGGCCCCTTCGTTGTGATCGCGCCGGCAAGGCTCGCACGCTAGGGAACAGCTATACGCGGCGTCAACACGACCCCGTGCGCGTCGCGGCACGGCCCCATGTGCGTCGTGGCGCGCCAACACCGGTCGGAGCCGGCCGTGGACGGCGCGCTGCTGGCCGGTGCACACGGTGTCGTCCCCGGGCTCGCCAACGTCGATCCGGAGGGCTACGTCCGGCTGTACGACCGCCAGGGCCGGGCGGTGGCCGGGGGACGCGGCGGAACAGGACCGGCTGGCGGCCCTTTTCGCCACCACCGATGTCGGCGACGAGTCCGCCATGGGGCGCAGCTCCTCCGCGCTCGGCGCGTTCAAGGCGGCGCTGCACCTGCTCGGCGTCATCGACTGCCCGGCCACCGCCGCGCCGCAGCTCCCTCTCGGCCCGGCCGCCGTGCAGGCCGTCCGCCGACTGCTGGAGGACGCCTCGTTGCTCTGACGGCAGCCCACCGAGGGATCAGAGCCTGTGTCTGAACCCCCGCCCGGGCGCCCGCCACCTGGCACGCACTGTCTCCGGCACCGCCACCTGGCACGCGCTGTCTCCGGCACCGCCGCCGGCATGCGGCTGTTGCCCCGCATCGCCGCCGCCCGCTCCCGGTGACCGAGGCCGGGGCGGACGCCGGCTACCGCATCCCCTCGGGACTCTCGGCCGGCCCTGAGGCCGTCAGCGAGGCATCTGCGAGGCGTGCTGGTCGCGCAAGGCGGTCCAGGCGACGCGCTGTTCGGGCAATTCCGTCGCGGGGACATCGTGGCCGGCGCGCCGTAGCAATTCCAGCGCGGTTGCCAGGAATCCGACGGTCAGCGCTCGCTCCACGCCCTGGTCGGTGCGCCCGTAACGGCGCAGTCCCTCCTGGCAGAACTCGCGCAGGATGTCCACATAGATCTCGGAGTCGGCACCGATGCCGGACGGGACACTGAGCAACTGCGAGACGAGCGCAGCCTGCCCGGTGAAAAGGCGGGCGACGTCGGAATCCGCTGTCCACAGCACCGCGCCGGATTCCTCGTCGTCCTCGGCGAGGGCACGGAATTGCACCGTATTCCCGGCAGCCTGCGGAGTACGAGCGCCCTTCTGGATCTGTTCCGCGGAAGCGACGGGGAGTGTTCCGGCGGCGAGCACCGCGCGGACCTGGTCGAGAATGAGCCGGTCCTCCATGGCGACGGACCGCGCGGTGACGTCGTCGACGAGGAGCTGCAATACCTTCAGCCACTCACTGCGGAAATGCGCCTCGGGCACCACCAGTCGGGCGCGCTCGTTCAGCAGGTCGGCGGGGCCGTAGTCGACGCTGTCCCAGCGGGAGTCGATGACCAAGTCGGCGTCGTCCCGTGTGATCCGCCACTCCACCTGGAACCCGGACGGTCCCCAGTGCACGTGAACCGGCGTGTCCGTCCCCTCCGCCAGCCTCGCCAGCATCATGGCGATGTCGTCCACCATGACCTGCACGTCCTCGCAGTACACCAGCGACACCGGCACGCCGTTCCACGAAAGGATCATGCGCTCGGTGTCGACCGGGTACATCTCCGCGATGGCTTCGGGCATGTTGTCCACGACACCGGGGACGTCGCGTGCCTCCGGCGAGCCCGTTTGAATCCAGAAATCCATGACCAGCCTATTTGGTGTAAGGGTACGCGTGAACCGTACCATCCGGACGGACCTTGACATACATCGCGTTCGGCTTTCTCGTGGCCCCCTCCGGCAGGAATTCGATGCAATCGTTGTCCGGTGGCAGATCGAAGAATCCCTGTTTTCCCGGGCCGAGTTCACTGGCCTTCCGGACGGCGTAGTCCACGTCGGCCGGGCTGCCGAACTTCCCCTGCGGATTTCCCGACTGTTTGGCCCGCTGCGGCCCCTCGTTCCAGTCGATGCCGTGTTTGCCGCCCTTCAGGGCGGCTCCCTCGGGCTTATATTTCTGCCCGTCCTCCGTGACACCCTTGCGGACCTCGGCGACCTGCTTGTTGCGGCTCAGATCCGACAGGTCCGATTTCCGCTGCGTGTGGCGGACCTGTTCTTCCTCGGAGATCGGCTTGGGCTCGCCCTTCGAGGTCTCCGGCCCGGACCAGTCGCCCTTCCCTCCGCCACCGCCGCTGTCGGAGGTCATGTCGACCCGGTTCGGTCCGGCCGCGTCCATGGCCAACTGGCTCGCACCGGCGGTGATCAGCCCGACGCCGCCGGCAATCGCGCCGGCCGACACCACGCCGGCCGGCACCCCGAGGACTGCTCCGACGCCGGTGACGTCGAGCATCGCACCGCCGACCTCGCCGCCCGCACCCAGCGTCACCAGCGCCATACCGCCCAGCACCTCGCCAACCTGCCCGGCGTCGTGCAGCATTGCGTTGCCGAGCGACGCCAGGTCGGACAGCGCCACCTCGCCCATGTCCTCCAGGAGGTGCCCGGTGTCCGACAGGACCGTCCCGGCGGTGTCCTTGGCCTTGTCCCAGTTGGTGTCGTGCATGCCGTCGTGCGTAATGGCGCGGCGGATGACTCTGGCCGCTTTCTCGGCGGCACGATCGCGCACTTCCTTCGCGTCCTGCAGGGCGGACTTCGCCTTTTGCAGGTCGGAGGCAGCCTCACCACGTTTCTTCTTCAGCCGCACGCGGTCCGGGTCGTCGTCCGGTGTGTGAGATGGCAGCTTACCTATGGCACTGACGGCGGACTGGTGATCCTCGTGTGCAGCCCGCCCCGCCTTCAGGGCCTTGTCGGCCAATTGCTGGGCATGCTCCAAAGCGGAGGCCCAGTCGGCTGTGCTTTCCGGGCGGACTCGCTCCCCCATGGCGCCGGCGGCCTTGTCGTAGCGGTGATAGGCCTTGCGGAGCGGCTCGATCGTGTCATCTGCGGTCTCGCGGAACTTGTCAGCCGCCTTGGACTGCCAGGACTCGACGGCGGAGAGAGCTTTTATGTCACCCGCCTCGCGTGAGATGTCCTCCGCGGTATCGCGAAGTGACTGGCCCAGCGCAGCGACCAGGTCGGGGTCACCGGGTATGGGGTCTTCGTCCTCGTCCAGGACTGCCCACTCATGAGCGGGAGGGCGCCTCATTTCGCCCCGCCATGGTGCTGCCTCTCGGCGTCCTGCTTGCGCAGGGCTCTGGCGAGTTCGGCATCCAGAGCGTCGTAACTCTTGGCGGCCTTTTCCGTGATGACGCCCAGGGTCTTGATCTTCTCCGCCAGGTCTTCGCGGTGGATCTTCCAGTTGCTGGCGAATTCCCCGAAGGCATCGACGACGCTCTGGTTCCCCAACTCTCCTGTCGAGTAATCATCAGTCGGGTTGGCCCTGGTGGTGAAAGATTCGTAGATCCGGTGCAGCGCGCGTGAACACTCCCGAATCCGCTGCGTGTCGGCTTTCAGGTCGCTCATCGTATGCGCCCCAGCACCACGGCGAAGCGCCGAGCCTGGCGAATCTCCGCACCGTCCGATGCGGCACGCCGCAACCGGTGACCGCAGCTCTCTTCTTGCTTATGTATCAACATGGCAATCGATTCCCCCGATTCCCTCGGTTCGCCGGACAGACGGGTGAACAAAGTCGTTGTGTGCACTGCTTGGTGGTGCCGCGGGTCGCAGCCACCTGTTGTGAGCCCATTCCGGTGTCCAGAACGCGGGTGAGCATCTGGTGGGGGGCGGCTCCACCGTTGCCGCCCATGACCGCTCGCCGGGTACGGCGGCCCCGGCGCACCGCACGCCATCGGCGGTTCCGCCCGTGTGAACCGACCCGCCGGCCGGCAGCACCCGCGCGCGTGCTCCGGTTGCGCCGTCACCTGCGCCACTGCCGCGGGACAACGGGGGAACCGTGGATCGAGCACGCCTAACTCCATGCGTAATGGATTGAAGATCATCAAGACGTTACGGCAGGCCTCCGCCATGCCGCAACGCCTGGGCGTGGCCCCTCACGTGACGGTTGGTTCATGGCGGAGGCGAGACCACTGCAGATGCCGACCGGATGTTCAGGGCGTGTCCGGGTGCGGTCGGCGGATGCCCGGTGGCGAGCGTGTTCCGCCCACCGCCGGGGCCCGCGCGGCTTCTGTGCTCGCCGCTTGGGCCGGCCGGCCGGGCCTCTGCGTGAGGTCTGGCGCCTGGCTGTCGCGCACTGGATGCAGTTCGCCGCCGCTCAGCGACGCCGGCCTGCCGCCTGGACGTCCTAGTAGCTCCTCCCCAAGGCCTTGACGGCCAGGGAGGTGCCTCGCCGTCGGGCCCGTGCACGATGGGCTCGTAGCCAAGGCCTTGACGGCCAGGGATACCCCCATCGAGATCGAGGACCTTCCGGCGCCTTGCGGTCGCACGCATCAGACGACGTGCGCTGATCCGGCCGGGGTTTAGGCACCCGCCCTCACTCCGTACGGTCCGCCTCCCGTCCCAGCGTGATGCCGCGGACGCCGTCCAGTTGGGCCAGGCGTTCGACCAGTTCGTGTGGGGAGGCGATGCCCTCCAGGCGGAGCAGTACTTCGTTGGCGACCCGGTCCGCTTCTTCCGGCGCGGTCTCGACCTGTACGTCGGTCACCTGGAAGCCGCTGCCGGTGCACAGCTCCAGCATCCGGCCGAGCAGGCCGTGCTGGGAGCGGTAGGCGAGTCGGAGTTCGAAGCGTTCCAGGGACGGGGCCATCGACATCCGGTCGGTGATCTTGGGGAAGCCGCGGACGACGAGGAAGTGCACGGCCGTCGAGGCGAGCGCGAGCAGCGGCAGCCCGCCGCCGCAGGCCATGCCGATGGCGCAGGTCAGCCAGATGGTCGCGGCCGTGGTCAGGCCGCGTACGGCGTCCTTCTTCACGAAGATCAGGCCGCCGCCGATGAAGCCGATGCCGGAGACGACCTGCGCGGCGACCCGGGACGGGTCGAGGCCGATGCCGTTCAGTCCCGTGACGGCCCCGAAGCCGTGGATCGACACCTCCATGAAGAGCGCGCTGCCGACGCCCACGAGGGTGTGGGTACGCAGCCCGGCGCTCTTCTGCCGCGCCTCGCGTTCCAGCCCGATGAGGGAGGACAGCAGCAGCGCTATGGCCAGCTCGGTGATCTGGCGCCAGCCCTGGCCGGTGGCGGGGTCGAACAGTGCGGCGGCGAGGTGCGAGTACGGCATCCGGCCATTGTCATCGCTGTCCCCGCGCGGGCAAGGGAGGCGGGTGGCCGAGCCTCGGGAAGGCCCCTCGGGGAGGCCCCTTCGGGCGCCGCCCCGAAAGCCTTCAGGAGGGGCTTGTGGAAACTGGAACACGTTCTTAACATCACGAGTGTTACAGCATTGGTGTCACAAGCTGGGGGCGCGATGGCGCAGACAGGGAACGGCCCGCTGAGCGGAGTGCGCGTGGTGGAACTCGCCGGTATCGGGCCGGGCCCGTTCGCCGCGATGCTCCTCGCCGACCTCGGCGCCGACGTCGTACGCGTGGACCGCCCCGGCGGCTCCGGCATCGGCATCGACCCGGCGCACGACCTCACCAACCGCGGCAAGCGCTCGGTGCTGGTCGACCTGAAGGCCCCGGAGGGACCGGGTCAGGTCCTCGACCTGGCCGCGCGCGCCGACGTGCTGATCGAGGGGTACCGGCCGGGCGTCGCCGAGCGGCTGGGCGTCGGCCCGGAGCCGTGTCTGGCCCGCAACCCCCGGCTGGTCTACGGGCGGATGACCGGCTGGGGCCAGGACGGCCCGCTCGCCGACACCGCGGGCCACGACATCGGGTACATCGCGCTCACCGGCGCGCTCGGCATGACCGGCACCGCGGACGGACCGCCCGTCGCCCCCGCCAACCTCCTCGGCGACTACGCCGGC
Source organism: Streptomyces sp. NPDC026301 (assembly GCF_055567935.1). Taxonomy (NCBI): domain Bacteria; kingdom Bacillati; phylum Actinomycetota; class Actinomycetes; order Kitasatosporales; family Streptomycetaceae; genus Streptomyces; species Streptomyces sp. NPDC026301. Next base: position 233,929 of record NZ_JBVHPN010000004.1, read on the forward strand.
GGCTCGCTCTACCTCGTCATCGGCGTCCTCGCCGCGCTCCAGCACGCGCGCACCGAAGGCGGGCGCGGCCAGGTCGTGGACGCCGCGATCGTCGACGGCACGGCCCACCTCACCACCATGATCCGCGGAATGCTGGAGGCGGGCGCCTGGCAGGACCGGCGCGCCGCCAACCTCCTGGACGGCGGGGCGCCCTTCTACGGCACGTACGAGACGCTCGACGGCGGCCACATGGCCGTCGGCGCCCTGGAGCAGCGGTTCTACGCCGAGTTCCTGCGGCTGCTCGGCCTGGCGGACGACGTGCCTCCGCGGGAGGACTTCGCCCGGTGGGGCGCGCTGCGTACGGCCATCGCCGACCGGTTCCGTACCCGCACCCGCGAGGAGTGGACGGCCGTCTTCGACGGGTCCGACGCGTGCGTGGCGCCCGTGCTGTCGCTGCGCGAGGCGCCGGACCACCCCCATCTCGCGGCCCGCGGCACCTTCGTCGAACACGCCGGTGTCACCCAGCCCGCGCCCGCGCCGCGCTTCTCGCGCACGCCCGGCGCGGTGCGCGGCGGCCCCGCCCTGCCCGGCGCGGACACCGAAGCGGTGGCCCGCGACTGGGACGTCCCCGCCCTGACCACCACCGCACGTCCCGAGGACGGCACCGAGGAAGGCCCACGATGACCCAGCCCGCACAGCTGCCGCGCCAGATCTTCACCGAGGACCACGACGCCTTCCGCGAGACCGTGCGCACCTTCCTCACCAAGGAGGTCGCGCCGCACTACGAGCAGTGGGAGCGGGACGGCATCGTCAGCCGGGACGCCTGGCGCGCGGCCGGCCGCCAGGGCCTGCTGGGCCTGGCGGTGCCGGAGGAGTACGGCGGCGGGGGCAACGCCGACTTCCGCTACTCCGCCGTGCTGGCCGAGGAGTTCACCCGGGCCGGCGCCGCGGGCCTGGCCGTCGGGCTGCACAACGACATCATCGGCCCGTACCTCACCACGCTGGCCACCGAGGAGCAGAAGCGGCGCTGGCTGCCCGGCTTCTGCAGCGGCGAGATCATCACCGCCATCGCCATGACCGAGCCGGGCGCCGGCTCCGATCTGCAGGGCATCAGAACGACCGCCGAGGACCGTGGCGACCACTGGATACTGAACGGCTCCAAGACCTTCATCTCCAACGGCATCCTCGCCGACCTCGTCGTCGTGGTGGCGAAGACGACGCCGGAAGGCGGCGCGCATGGGTTGAGCCTGCTGGTCGTCGAGCGCGGCATGGAGGGCTTCGAGCGGGGCCGCAACCTCGACAAGATCGGCCAGAAGGCCCAGGACACCGCCGAGCTGTTCTTCAACGACGTGCGCGTGCCCAAGGAGAATCTGCTCGGCGAGCTGAACGGCGCCTTCATCCACCTGATGACCAACCTCGCGCAGGAGCGGATGGGCATCGCGGTGGCCGGCATCGCCGCGGCCGAGCACCTGCTGGAGATCACCACGCAGTACGTCAAGGAGCGCGAGGCGTTCGGGCGGCCGCTCGCCAAGCTCCAGCACATCCGGTTCGAGATCGCCGAGATGGCCACCGAGTGTGCCGTCACCCGCACTTTCCTGGACCGCTGCATTGTCGACCACTCGGCCGGGCAACTGGATGCCGTACACGCCTCGATGGCCAAGTGGTGGGCCACCGAGCTGCAGAAGCGGGTGGCCGACCGCTGTCTGCAACTGCACGGCGGATACGGCTACATGAACGAGTACCGCGTGGCCAAGGCGTTCACCGACGGCCGCATCCAGACGATCTACGGCGGCACCACCGAGATCATGAAGGAGATCATCGGCCGCTCGCTGCTCGGCTGACGCCACGTCCGGCAGGACCGGCGCACGGAAAGACCCAGGGCTCACCCTCACCCCTTTGAAAGGCTGCACACCGTGACTTCCGAAGCGTACGTATACGACGCGATCCGCACCCCGCGCGGCCGCGGCAAGGCCGTCGGCGCGCTGCACGGCACCAAGCCGATCGACCTGGTCGTCGGCCTGATCCACGAGGTACGCCGGCGCTTCCCCGACCTCGACCCGGCGGCCGTCGACGACATCGTGCTCGGCGTCGTCGGCCCCGTCGGCGACCAGGGCTCCGACATCGCCCGCATCGCGGCCATCGCCGCCGGGCTGCCCGACACCGTCGCCGGCGTACAGGAGAACCGCTTCTGCGCCTCCGGCCTCGAAGCCGTCAACATGGCCGCCGCCAAGGTCCGCTCCGGCTGGGAGGACCTGGTGCTGGCCGGCGGCGTGGAGTCGATGTCGCGCGTACCGATGGCCTCGGACGGCGGCGCCTGGTTCAACGACCCGATGACCAACTTCGACACCAACTTCGTCCCCCAGGGCATCGGCGCCGACCTGATCGCCACGATCGAGGGCTACTCCCGCCGCGACGTGGACGAGTTCGCCGCGCTGTCCCAGGAGCGGGCCGCCGCGGCCTGGAAGGACGGCCGCTTCAAGCGCTCCGTCGTCCCGGTCACCGACCGCAACGGCCTGACCGTCCTCGACCACGACGAGCACATGCGCCCCGGCACGACCGCCGACTCGCTCGCCTCCCTCAAGCCCTCCTTCGCCGGCATCGGCGACATGGGCGGCTTTGACGCGGTGGCGCTGCAGAAGTACCACTGGATCGAGCAGATCGACCATGTGCACCACGCGGGCAACTCCTCCGGAATCGTGGACGGCGCCGCGCTGGTCGCCATCGGCTCCAAGGAGGTCGGCGAGCGGTACGGCCTGACCCCGCGCGCCCGGATCGTCTCCGCGGCGGTCTCCGGCTCCGAGCCGACCATCATGCTCACCGGCCCGGCACCCGCCACCCGCAAGGCGCTCGCCAAGGCCGGGCTGACCATCGACGACATCGACCTGGTCGAGATCAACGAGGCGTTCGCCGCCGTCGTGCTGCGCTTCGTGAAGGACATGGGCCTGAGCCTGGACAAGGTCAACGTCAACGGCGGCGCCATCGCCATGGGCCACCCGCTCGGCGCCACCGGCGCGATGATCCTCGGCACCCTCATCGACGAGCTGGAGCGCCAGGACAAGCGCTACGGCCTGGCCACCCTCTGCGTCGGCGGCGGCATGGGCGTCGCCACCGTCATCGAGCGCCTCTGACCGTCCGTCCCGACCCCTTACGGAGAACGCACCATGAGTGAAGCCAGCACCATCCGCTGGGAGCAGGACGAGACCGGCGTCGTCACCCTCGTCCTCGACGACCCGAACCAGTCGGCGAACACGATGAACGACGCCTTCAAGACCTCCCTCGCCGCGGTCGCCGACCGCCTGGAGGCCGAACGGGACACCGTACGCGGCATCGTCTTCACCTCCGCCAAGAAGACCTTCTTCGCCGGCGGCGACCTGCGCGACCTGATCGCCGTCACGCCCGACAAGGCCCAGCAGGCATTCGAGGCGGGCCAGGGCATCAAGCGCGACCTGCGCCGCATCGAGACGCTCGGCAAGCCCGTCGTCGCGGCGATCAACGGCGCGGCGCTGGGCGGCGGTTACGAGATCGCGCTCGCCTGCCACCACCGCGTCGCGCTCGACACGCCCGGCACCAAGATCGGCCTGCCCGAGGTCACCCTCGGCCTGCTCCCGGCCGGCGGCGGCGTCACCCGTACGGTACGGCTGCTCGGCATCGCCGACGCGCTGCTGAAGGTCCTCCTCCAGGGGACCCAGTACAACGCCACGCGCGCGAAGGACAACGGGCTGATCCACGAGGTCGCCGAGACCCCCGAGGACCTGCTCGCCAAGGCGCACGCGTTCATCGACGCGCACCCCGAGTCCCAGCAGCCCTGGGACGTCAAGGGGTACAGGATCCCCGGCGGCACGCCCGCGAACCCCAAGTTCGCGGCCAACCTCCCGGCGTTCCCCGCCAACCTCAAGAAGCAGCTGAACGGCGCGCCGTACCCGGCCCCGCGCAACATCCTCGCGGCCGCCGTCGAGGGCTCCCAGGTCGACTTCGAGACCGCGCAGGCCATCGAGGCGCGGTACTTCGTCGAGCTGGCCACCGGCCAGATCTCCAAGAACATGATCCAGGCGTTCTTCTTCGACCTCCAGGCCGTCAACTCCGGGGCCAACCGCCCGAAGGGCATCGAGGAGCGCAAGGTCACCAAGGTCGCCGTGCTCGGCGCGGGCATGATGGGCGCGGGCATCGCGTACAGCTGCGCCCGAGCCGGCGTCCAGGTCGTCCTGAAGGACGTCACCCAGGAGGCGGCGGAGAAGGGCAAGGCGTACAGCGAGGGCCTGCTCGCCAAGGCGCTCGCCAAGGGCCGCACGACCGAGCAGAAGCGCGACGAACTGCTGGCCCGCATCACGCCGACCGCCGACCCGCAGGACCTCGCGGGCTGTGACGCCGTCATCGAGGCGGTGTTCGAGGACACCGCGCTCAAGCACAAGGTGTTCCAGGAGATCGAGGGCATCGTCGCGCCCGACGCGCTGCTGTGCTCCAACACCTCCACCCTGCCGATCACCGGCCTCGCCGAAGGCGTCCAGCGCAAGGCGGACTTCATCGGCCTGCACTTCTTCTCGCCGGTCGACAAGATGCCGCTGGTGGAGATCATCAAGGGGGAGCGGACCGGCGACGAGGCGCTGGCGCGCGCCTTCGACCTGGTACGCCAGATCCGCAAGACCCCCATCGTGGTCAACGACAGCCGCGGCTTCTTCACCTCCCGCGTCATCGGCCACTTCATCAACGAGGGCGTGGCGATGGTCGCCGAGGGCGTCGACCCGGCCTCCGTCGAGCAGGCGGCGGGCCAGGCCGGCTACCCGGCCAAGGTGCTCTCCCTGATGGACGAGCTGACCCTGACCCTGCCGCGGAAGATCCGCAACGAGACCCGCAAGGCGATCGAGGAGGCCGGCGGCAGCTGGGCGCCGCACCCCGCGGACGCGCTCATCGACCGCATGGTCGACGAGTTCGGGCGGCCGGGGCGCAGCGGGGGCGCGGGCTTCTACGAGTACGGCGAGGACGGCAAGCGTGCCGGGCTGTGGCCGGGGCTGCGCGAGCACTACACGAAGCCGGACGCGGAGATCCCGTTCAGGGACATGCAGGAGCGGATGCTCTTCTCCGAGGCGCTGGACACCGTGCGCCTCTTCGAAGAGGGCGTGCTCACCTCGGTCGCCGACGCCAACATCGGCTCCATCTTCGGCATCGGCTTCCCCGGCTGGACCGGCGGCGTGATGCAGTACATCAACGGTTACGAGGGCGGCGTCGCCGGCTTCGTGGCCCGCGCCAAGGAGCTCCAGGCGGCGTACGGCGAGCGCTTCGCGCCGTCGAAGCTGCTCCTGGAGAAGGCCGAGAAGGGCGAGACCTTCAAGGACTGAGCACCGACGGCGTACGGGGCGGGCCCGCGCGGCCCGCCCCTCTCGCGCTCACCGTCCGCCGAACCACTCCCGCAGTTCGTCCTTCATCGACCTTTGAAAAGCAGTCACCAGCGCCTGCACGACCAGCGGCTGCATGTCGGCGGAGAGGGACTTGCGCCGGGCCACCTCGGCGGCGTCCGGCCCGCCGTTCTCCTGTGCGGCGCCCACCTCGTCCCTGAACAGCCGGCTCAGTTCCCGGGCCGCCGAGCGGGTGTGCTCCAGTACGACCGTACGGGCCGCGAGGATGGTCTCCAGCGCGATCGGCACGTCCAGCAGCCGCACGCCCAGCTGGAGCAGCCCCGGATCCACCTGGAAGACGCCCGCGTCCTCCGTGCGCACCAGCACGCTCATCGCGGCCAGCCGGTCCAGGTCCTGCTCGGTCAGCGACCGGCCCACCCGCCGCTCCAGCTGCGCGAGCGTCTGCTCCTCGGCCCGGTCCGGGAGCCAGCCGGCGACGAGGGCGCGGTGAATGGCCAGGTCCTGGGGGCTGACGTCGGGCGGCAGCTGCTCCAAGTACCGTTCGATCGCCGACAGCGTCATGCCCTGGTGCTGCAGTTCCTCGATGAGCGCGAGCCGCGAGAGGTGATCGGGGCCGTACCTGCCGACGCGGCGCGGGCCGATCTCCGGCGGCGGGAGCAGCCCGCGGGTGCTGTAGAACCGGATCGTACGGACCGTGACACCGGCCCGGGCGGCCAGCTCGTCGACGGTCAGGCTCAGGTCGGCAGTGGACTCGGCGGACTCGGCGGGCTCCCTCATGTTGGACAGTATTGCTGTCTCACCACCGATGTCACCACCGATCTCGCCACTGATGTCCTCACTTGCGCCGTCCTCGTCGTCGCCACTCTCGCGAGTGAGGGAGCGCCGACCACCTTCCGGCCCGCTGTCCCCGTCAGTAGCATCCACTGTTCGTACAGAGCTCTCGGGGGATACATGCTCGAACTCAGCGACGACCCGTTCACCGTCCGAGTACTGGTGGTCGGGCCGTCCGGATCAGGCAAGACCGTCTACCTCTCCAGCCTCTTCAAGCGCCTGCAAGTGCAGAGCAGCGCCGCGATCTTCCTGGAGTGCGCGCAGGCGCAGCGCGTCGAGCTGCTGGGCATCCACCGCCAGGTGCGGGGCCCCGGGGAGTGGCCCGCCTCGACGCGGGTGAACGACGACCGCGAGTACACCTTCGACTGCAAGACCCGGCGGAACGCCACGAACCACTCGGTGCTGCGCATCAAGTACCTGGACTACGCGGGCGAGCTGCTCACCGAGGCCACCCAGGACGACGCCGCCTCGCGGGCCCAGGAGCAGCTGACCGAGCGGCTGGTGGCGGCCGACACGGTGCTGTGCCTGCTGGACGGGCAGTACGTACGCGAGCTGCTGCGGGGCACCAACGAGGGCCTGGACCACTTCCACCACGAAATGTCGATGATCTTCGGGCTGCTGCAGTCCGCGGAGAAGCCGGTGCACTTCGTGATCACCAAGTGGGACCTGCTCGCCGGATACGCCGGTACGGAGGCGGAGTCGCTGGCCGCCGTCCAGGAGGCGCTGTGCGGCATAGAGGAGTTCGCGCACCTCGTGGGGAACGTCGCGATGGCGGGGAACGAGTACGCGCCCGCCGTCCGGCTGCTGCCCGTCAGCTCGGTGGGCCCCGATTACGCGACGCTGGAGCCGGACGGCCGGATGCGCAAGCACCCGGGCGCGCTGCCGCACCCCCAGTACGTCGAGATCCCGTTCCTCGCGATCCTGCCCGACATCTTCTCCTCGATCCTCGGCCGGCTGGACGAGGCCACCCGCCGCCAGCTCATCCGCGAGATCCAGCGCAGCACCGCGCTCACCGCCGCCGAGCGGATCAAGTGGCTGAGCGGCACCCTCAGCACCCGGCTCAGCAAGGCCATCAGCGGCGTCCTGGGCGCCGTGGTGGGCGGCAAGAAGCTCGACAAGGTGAGCGAGGCCGCGGTGGAGATGTTCGCCAGCCGGCTCACGGAGCAGGGCGAGCGCAAGATGGGCCTGCGCGAACAGGAGCTGGGCCAGGTCGACCGGCTCACCGAGGAGGCGGCCTCCGCGCGGCGGATCGCGATGGACCGCATGAACGCCGAGCTGGCCTCCTTCGTGGCCAAGATGCCCGCCTCCGTGCTGCGCGACGGCGAGGCGTCGTGAGCCGCAGGGGGGTACGGGAGGCCGGCTGCTGGCCCTTCCTGGTGGCGCGCGGCCGGGTGGTGGGCCAGCGGACGCTGCTCGTGCCGCGCTTCCTGGGCGAGCGCAACCTCTCCGGGGTGCTGCGCGACGCGATCACCGGCGGCCTGACGCAGACGGGGGAGAGCCGGCACGCGGAGGCGCCGCTGCCGGGCGGCGGGCGCATCGGACTCTCGTACCGCATCGTCCAGGCGTCGCCGCCCGGCTCCGATGGCGTGGTGCTGCGCGACCGCAGCGGCCGGCCCATCGAGCTCGCGTACGGCGTGGTCGTCAGCGAGGGGTCGCGGGCGCGGGTGTCCGTGACGGACGCCGACCTGCCGGGGCTGCGCCCGATGGTGCTGGACATCTTCGCGCGCTTCCTGGAGGACGAGCGGGCGTTCCGGCCCGCGGTCTCCGCGCGGGTTCCGGTGACGGCGCTGGCCGCGGGGACCGTGCCGGTACCGGAGCCAGGGCAGCCGGCGGTACCGGCGCCCGCCACGAAGGGCGCGTCGGCCGCCTCGGCAGGGCCCGGGGAGGCGATGCCGGGACCCCGGGCGGACGAGGGGCCGCAGCAGGGCGACGGGGTCCCCGAGGATCGCCCCGGCCTGGTCGGGCGGCTCGTGGCGCTGCTCAGGGGGCCCGGCGGCGGGCTGTGGGCGTTCGTACTGCTGGCCGGCTGGCCGCTGGCCGCGGTACTGGCGCTGGTACTGATCCTCAAGGACTGAGGAAGACCGCCGACTACCAGCGATCAGGCACATGATCGATCTCGTCCATGTGATCTCTTTCACAGACGGATGTCCGTACTTCGGGGAAGGTGTGCGGTCGGCCCGACTCGCGCGATCCGCAGCAGCCGGCCGTCGCTCCACCGCCCTCCCGAAAGCGAGATGACGCACCTGTGAGCACGCACACCGTCCAGGAAGACGCCTACCGGCCGCCGGACGGGGGGAACGGTAACGCCCCGCACGACGCTGGCGATGCCGGATACAGCAAGGGCCTCAAGGCCCGCCACATCAACATGATCGCCATCGGCGGCGCGATCGGCACCGGCCTCTTCCTCGGCGCCGGCGGCCGGCTGGCCGCCGCGGGCCCCGCGCTCGCCATCGCCTACGCGATCTGCGGCCTCTTCGCCTTCTTCGTCGTCCGCGCGCTGGGCGAGATGGTGCTGCACCGCCCCTCCTCCGGCTCCTTCGTCTCCTACGCCCGTGAGTTCCTGGGCGAGAAGGGCGCCTACGTGGCGGGCTGGATGTACGTCGTGAACTGGTCGACCACCGGTATCGCCGACATCACCGCCATCGCGCTCTACACGCACTACTGGAGCATGTTCACCGACGTGCCCCAGTGGGCGATGGCGCTGATCGCGCTCGCGGTCGTGCTGGCCGTGAACCTCATCTCGGTGAAGATCTTCGGTGAGCTGGAGTTCTGGTTCGCGATCATCAAGGTCGCCGCGCTGGTGATCTTCATGCTGATCGGCATCTTCCTGCTCGCCACCCAGCACCCGGTGAGCGGCCACACGCCGGGACTCGACCTGATCAGCGACAACGGCGGGCTCTTCCCGACCGGCCTGCTCCCGGTCGTGGTCGTCCTCCAGGGCGTCGTCTTCGCGTACTCCGCCGTCGAGATGGTCGGCGTCACCGCGGGCGAGACCAGCGAGCCGCACAAGGTCGTCCCGAAGGCCGTCAACTCGATCATGTGGCGGGTCGGCATCTTCTACGTCGGTTCCGTCGTGCTGCTGACGCTGCTGATGCCGTGGGACAAGTACACCGCAGGCCAGAGCCCCTTCGTCACCGTGCTCTCCAACGTCGGCGTGCCGGCCGCCGGCGACGTGATGAACCTCGTCGTGCTCACCGCCGCCATGTCCAGCCTCAACTCCGGCCTGTACTCCACGGGGCGCATCCTGCGCTCGATGTCGGCGGCCGGTTCCGCGCCGAAGTTCGTCGGCCGGATGAACCGCCACCAGGTGCCGTACGGCGGCATCCTGCTCACCTCGGCGGTCTGTGTGCTGGGCGTCGTGCTGAACTACGTGGTGCCGGGCAAGGCGTTCGAGATCGTGATCAACATCGCGGCGCTCGGCGTCATCAGCACCTGGGTCGTGATCATGATCTGCCACATGGTGTTCGTCCGCCGCACCAAGGAGGGCGTCCTGGAGCGCCCGAAGTTCCGGCTGCCGGGCACGCCGGTCACCGACCTCGTCACCATCGCGTTCCTGCTCGGCGTCATCGTCCTGATGTGGTTCGACAACGGCGTCGGCCGGGACACGGTCATGCTGGCCCCGGTGATCGCCGTGGCCCTGGTCGCGGGCTGGTTCGTGGTCCGCGGCCGGGTGAACCGCCTCGCCGCGGAACGAGCCGCCACCGGCGGCGCGGACGGCCTGGAGGGCCCGCCCGCACCGAAGGTCCCGGGACCGCGCCGCTGACGAGCCCAGCGATCGGGCTCAGCGGCCGGGCTCAGCCCGCTGTCACCGGGTAGTGGTCGGAAAGGTTCGTGTACGTGTAGTCCTTGCCGCCGCTGGTGACCGTCCAGGGCGGGCACTCCTCCTTGACGACCTCGTTCCGCCAGTCGGTGGGGCGGGCGTGGCCGGCGCGGTGCAGGACGTAGTCCAGGTCCTCGCGGGGGTCGGTGGGGTACCGGTCCCTGGCGATGGAGTTCTCCTGGGTGTCGAAGTAGTACGGGTGTCCGGTGCGGGCGTCGGCGGCCGCGAGGCCGGCGGCGTCCAGCATCGCCCCGTACTCCGTGCTCCGTGAGTCGACGTTGAAGTCGCCCGCCACCATGACCTGCTCATCGGCCGGGATGTGCTTGGCGTCGAGGAAGGCGTCCAGTTCCTTGAACTGCTTCGCGCGAATCGCGGCGGCCTCGCCCGCCGCGCAGCCGGGGTCGGTGGACTGCGTGTGGGTGCCGACGACGTGCACCTTCGTGCCGTTCACGTTCAGTACGGCGTAGACGAAGCCCTTGTTGGAGTAGGAGTCGGAGCCGCAGGCGTCCTTGTAGACGTACTGCTCCTTGCGTACCACCGGCCACTTGCTGAGCAGGGTGACGCCGCCGTCCTCCGGGGTGAGCGAGGAGTACGCGCCTCCGGTGGCGTCCCAGCCGTCCTTGCCGCGGCCGACCACCGGGGTCTGGTACGGATACGCGGCGGCGGCGTTCGCCTTCAGGGCGTCGGAGGAGGAGTTGTCGAACGCCTCCTGGAGCACGACGACGTCCTGGCCGCGGAAGAAGTCCGCCGCCGGTATCTCCTTCGCCCGGTGGTCCTGGCCCCAGTTGGGGTAGAGCGTCTTGCTGAACAGGAATGTGTTGTACGTGAGGACCTTGAGCGCGGGGGTGTTCGCGGCGGAAGCGTTGGCCGCTGTGAGGAGCGGCGACGAGGCGACAGCTATCGCGGTGGCGAGGACGGCGGCGCGCATGCGTCGCGGCGTGGAGTGCGGCACTGAATCTCCCTGTGGGGTGGGGGGTTGATCCGGCGCCGCACATCCAATCAGCCGCGATTACCTTCTGGTAACCGCCAGTTGGCGGGAAGATTTACTCCGGCCGGTGCCCGTCGTGCGTGTGGACGTCGCCGTGCGCGTGCACGTCGTTCGTCGCGGCGATCTTCTTCCAGGACTTCGGCTGTGCCGCCGGGGCCTTGCCGGCCGCGATCGTGGCGCCCTGCGCGGCCGGGGCCGACGGCTTGGTGGGCTGGTACAGCCAGGTGTCGAAGAAGGCGGCGAGCGGCTTGCCAGACTTCTCCTCGGCGAACTTCACGAAGTCGGCGACCGAGGCGTTGCCGTACTTGTTCTCGGTCGGCCAGGACTTCAGGAGTGCGAAGAAGGTCTTGTCGCCGAGCTTGTTGCGCAGCGCCTGGAGGGCCAGCGCGCCCCGGTCGTAGACCGCGATGTCGAACTGGTTCTCCGCGCCCGGGTCGCCCGGCTTCACCGTCCAGAAGGCGTCGTCGGCCGGGTGCTGGGCGTAGACGTAGTCCGCCAGCTCCTGCGCGGTGCCCTCGCCCTCCTTCTCCGACCACAGCCACTGGCTGTAGCGCGCGAAGCCCTCGTTGACCCAGATGTCCTTCCAGTCCTTCAGCGAGACGCTGTCGCCGTACCACTGGTGCGCCAGCTCGTGCACGACGACCGAGACGTTGGTGCCCGCGTCGAACGCCTTCTTGCCGTAGAACGGGCGGGTCTGGGTCTCCAGCGCGTAACCGGCCGGGACGTTCGGGACGTAGCCGCCGAGCGCGTTGAACGGGTACGGGCCGAAGACGCCCTCCAGCCACTCCGCGACCTCGGTGGTGCGCTCGATGCTGGACTTCGCCGCGCCCTCGTTGCTGCCCAGGTCCTTGCTGACGGCGTTGATGACCGGCAGGCCGTTCGCCGTGGTGTCCTTGGTGATGTCGAACTTGCCGACCGCGAGCGTGGTCAGATACGTCGCCTGCGGCTTGTCCGAGCGCCAGTTGTAGCGCGTCCAGCCGAGCTTGGAGGACTGCGAGAGCAGCACGCCGTTGCTGAGCGCCTGGGTGCCGTCCGGCACGGCCACCGAGATGTCGTACGTGGCCTTGTCGGTGGGGTGGTCGTTGCTCGGGTACCACCAGACCGCCGAGTCCGGCTCCTGCGCGACCACGCCGCCATCGGGGGTGCGCGCCCAGGCCGTGAAGCCGTCGATCTTCAGCTCGGACGGCTTGCCCGCGTAACGGACGACGACGCTGATGTCCTTGCCCTTGGGCAGCGGCGCGTCCGGCGTCACCTCCAGCTCGTGCTTGCCGGACGCCTTGAAGGCCGCCTTCCTGCCGTTGACGCGAACCTCGCTGACCTTCAGGCCGAAGTCGAGGTTGAAGCGCGAGAGGTCCTGCGTGGTCTTCGCGAGGAGGGTCGCGGTGCCCTCCAGCAGGTCCGTCTTCGGCTGGTACTTCAGGCGCAGGTCGTAGTGGGAGACGTCGTACCCGCCGTTGCCGCTCTCGGGGTAGTAGGAGTCACCCACGCCCGGCGCGCCGGGGGAGTAGTCGGCAGCCGATGCCGGGATCGCCAGCAGCAGGCTGAGCGCGGCGGCGCCCGGCACGAGGAGTCTGTGACGCACGAGTCCTCCAACTCGTCGGAGAGGCCGGTCGGTTCCGGCCTTCGTGGGGGGTGGTGCCGACCCTGGTCGGGGTCGCTCCCGACCCTATGTACTCGCGCGTCCCACGTCAGGTGCATGGCCATATCTGACACATGACCGACATCATGCCGTCATGGTCACTTCCCTGCCTGCTACGTAGGGAAGTCCTGTCTATTGAAGGCTTGTCTTGGGCACGCCGACGATCAGGTGAATGGGTGTGCACGCACCGCACCGCAGGATGTACTCCTGGCTTTGGCGCAGCATCATCCTGTGGAGAGAGCCATGTACATCCGTAGCACCATGACCGCCTGCGGCCTCGCCGCCGCGGCGATCGCCGGCGGAGCCGGCAGCGCCGTCGCGATCGGCGACGGCCCGACCAGCCTCAGCGGCAACGGCGCGCAGTCCGCGTTCGGCAACTCGACGACCCACGGAAAACTGAGCGCGCAGTTCGGGGCGGTCCAGGGCACGCTGAACGCGCTGTGCCTCGGGGTGCCGGCGAAGGCCAATGTCGGATCGCTGGTGGGCATCCTGGTGCCGGTCACGGTCCAGGACGTCAACGTCCTCGCCTCCCCGCAGAACCAGCAGTGCGCCGACAACTCCGGCCAGTCCTCCGGCACCGATCAGTAAGCCATTTCCGTTCGGACACAGACTCTTACGTCGCCCCGGGAGCCCGCGCTACGGTCCCGCGGGTGACCATACGCACGCGGCTGGGCCGCATACCGTGGCAGGCGTTCGTCGTGGCGGCCACCGCCGCCCTGCTGGCCGTCCTGCTCCCACCCGCCGACAGCGCGCGGGCCACTACCGGTGAGACGCGGGCCGTCACCGGTGAGAGCAGACCCGTGTACTCCTACGACCGCGCCATCCGCGAGTCGGTATGGGTGGACACGAAGATCGACGGCGACTCGGACGGCAGGACCGACCGGGTCGCCGTCGACATCGTCCGGCCCCGCGAACCCGCGCAGCAGGGCCGCCGCATACCCGTGATCATGGACGCGAGTCCGTACTACTCCTGCTGCGGCCGCGGCAACGAGAGCCAGAAGAAGACCTACGGCGCCGACGGCCGCCCCGTGCAGTTCCCGCTCTTCTACGACAACTACTTCGTGCCGCGCGGCTATGCGACGGTCCTGGTCGACCTGGCCGGCACCAACCGCTCCGACGGCTGCGTGGACGTCGGCGGCCGCTCCGACGTGCAGTCCGCCAAGGCCGTCGTGGACTGGCTGGCCGGGCGGGCCCGCGCGTACGACGCCCGTACCGGCGGGAAACGGGTCACCGCCGACTGGTCCAACGGCAGGACCGGCATGATCGGCAAGAGTTACGACGGCACGGTGGCCAACGGCGTCGCCGCCACCGGTGTGCCGAACCTCAAGACCATCGTGCCCATCGGCGCCATCTCCTCCTGGTACGACTACTACTTCTCCCAGGGCGCGCCGCTCTACGACTCCGGCCCCGAGTGGCTGTCGGACTACGTCGAGAGCCCCGCGGCCCGCGACCGCTGCGCCGCCGTCCAGAAGCAGCTCGTGGACGGCGCGCCGCGCAACGGTGACTGGACGGACCTGTGGTCCGCGCGCGACTACGTGAAGGACGCGCGCAAGGTGAAGGCCAGCGTCTTCGTGGTGCACGGCATGCAGGACCTCAATGTCCGCACCAAGCACTTCGGGCAGTGGTGGGACGCGCTGGCGAAGCACGGGGTGGAGCGCAAGATCTGGCTCTCGCAGACCGGGCACGTCGATCCGTTCGACTTCCGGCGCGAGGACTGGGTTCCCGCCCTGCACCGGTGGTTCGATCACTACCTGATGGGTTACGAGAACGGCGTCGACCGCGCCCCGATGGCCGACATCGAGCGGGCGCCGGGGGAGTGGTCGACGGACCGCGTCTGGCCCGCGCCCGGCACGGCCGCCCGGACCACCCTGCGCCCCGGTACGGGCGACGCGCCCGGTGTCGGCGTGCTCGGCAGCCGGCCGGCCCCGTCCGGCGCGACCGAGACCTTCACCGACGACCCGAAGCTGAGCGAGACCGACTGGGCGGCGCACGCCGACCAGCCGACCGCGGAGAAGGCCGCGTTCAGCACCGCGCCGCTGGCGGCACCGCTGCGCCTGTCCGGCTCCGGCAAGGTCACCGTGACCGCCACCCCGTCCACCGCCACCGCCCACCTGTCGGCCGTACTGGTCGACCTCGGCCCCGCCACCATCCGCGACTACGCGGGCCAGGGCGAAGGCATCACCACGCTGGACCGGCGCACCTGCTGGGGCGCGAGCCGGGACGGCGACAGCGCCTGCTTCAAGGAGACCGCGCCCGACACCGAGAAAGTGCAGCAGACCGTCTTCAGCCGCGGCTGGGCCGATCTGGGCACGTACGCCGACCCGCACAAGGGCCGTCCGCTGACGCCCGGAAAGCCGTACACGATCACCCTGGACCTGGCCGCCACCGACCATGTCGTGCCCGCCGGGCACCGCCTCGCGCTGATCGTCGGCGGCACGGACGCCGGGCTCATCGACCCGCCGTCCACCCGCCCGACGCTCACCCTCGACCTGTCCCGCACCAAGGCCGAACTGCCGCTGACGGGCGCCGCGCACGCCCTCTCCGGTACGCCGAAGGCCCCGCACACCGGGGCAGGGCCGCTCGCCGGACTGGACGCGCCGCGCCTCGGCCGGCCCGTGCCGGACGCCCGCTGACCACCGGGCCGGGGCCGCATCGTACGCATGTGGCCCCGGCCCGGAGCACCCTGTCCGCTCCACCTATGGGAGGCACCGCTTCGTGAGGTACAGATTCCGCGCCGCGCTCCTCGGCGCCGTCACCACCGCGCTCACCACGGCCTTCCTGGCCGGTCCCGCCCCGGCAGCGGCCGCGGCCACCGCGCACGACGGCCCCCGTACCGGCTTCGAGACCAGCGACGGCCCTCGTACCGGCTTCGAGACCAGCGACGGCGCGCGCTGGACCACCCAGCCCGAGGAGCAGGAGTTCCTCGCCCGCGTCGACCGGGACAGCGCGCGCACGCGCGTCGACCGCATCGGCTCGACGAAACAGGGACGCCCGCTCCAGCTCGTCCGCATCGGCGCCGCACAGCCGCCCACCGCCGACCGTGTACGCCGCGGCAACTCCGTCCTGCTGATCTGCTCCCAGCACGGCAACGAGCCCTCCGGGCGCGAGGCGTGCCTGTCCACGGTACGAAACCTCGCCTACGCCACCGACGCGGCCACCCGCCGCTTCCTGGAGCACACCAGCGTCCTCGTCCTCCCGACCGCCAACCCCGAGGGCCGGGCCGCGAACACCCGCGGCAACTCCGACGGCGTGGACATCAACCGCGACCACCTCGCCCTGAAGACCGCCGAGGCCCGCACGATGGCCACGGTATTCCGCGACTACCGCCCCGACACGATCTATGACCTGCACGAGTACGGAGCCACCCCGCCGTACTACGACAAGGACCTGCTGTCCCTGTGGCCGCGCAGCCTCAACACCCCGGACGCGGTGCACGAGGAGGCCGGCACGCTCTCCGAGCGATACGTACGCCCCACCGTGCAGGACAGCGGCTTCAGTACCGGCATCTACGGCA
Organism: Streptomyces sp. NPDC026301; assembly: GCF_055567935.1. Classification (NCBI taxonomy): domain Bacteria; kingdom Bacillati; phylum Actinomycetota; class Actinomycetes; order Kitasatosporales; family Streptomycetaceae; genus Streptomyces; species Streptomyces sp. NPDC026301. The sequence continues at coordinate 250,051 of NZ_JBVHPN010000004.1, forward strand.
TCTGGACCGATCCGGAGACCGGCGAGCCCGTCAAGCAGGTGGCGGGCGACGGACAGGAGCGCATCCTGCGCAACACGGCAGGCGTGAAGAACTCCGTCGGGCTGCTCGTCGAGACCCGTACGACGCCGCTCACCCAGGCCGAGAAGGACGATCCGGCCGTGAACAACCGGCGCCGGGTGAGCTCCCAGCTCGCCGGGCTCAAGGGCGCGTTCGCCTTCCTCGGGGAGCGCCGTGGCCGGATCGAGGCGGCCACCACCGCGGCGCGGCTGGCAGGCTACGCGGACCGCGGGCCCGTCTACTTCGGCGGCGCCGACAACGACCCGGCGACGGACGAGCAGACCCTCCAGGACCCGCCGTGCGGTTACCGGCTGGACGAGAAGAGCTATGCGGAGGTCGGTGACGAACTCGCGCTGCACGGCATACGGGTCGAGCGTGACGGCGACGGCGCCCTCGTCCGGCTGCGCCAGCCCCTGCGCGCGCTGGTGCCCCTGCTGCTCGACGCACGATCCGCAGATCACCTTACGGACGCGAAGCCGTCAACCGGGTGTTGAACTGTGGTAGGGGGTAATGGCCAGGAGAAATCCAGCCCATCGAAAGGTCACCACGTGACGGACAGAGAGAACGAAACGGAGGGCGGGAGCGGGCCAACGGCCCCGATCGATCTGCCCTCGGAGGCGCAACGTGCCCTGCCCGCCCGGACCGACCGCACGGTCTTCGGCGTCACGGCACTGCTCACCCTGGCCTTCATCGTCTGGGGAGCGACCTCCACCAAGTCACTCGAGAACGCGTCGAGCACGATGCTCGACTGGGTCATCAAGAACGGCGGCTGGGCCTTCGTCCTGGCCGCGTCCGCTTTTGTGATCTTCGCGATCTGGCTGGCGATCAGCAAGTACGGACGCATCACGCTCGGAGCGGAGGGCGAGCGGCCCGAGTTCCGTACGGTCTCCTGGATCGCGATGATGTTCAGCGCCGGTATGGGCATCGGCCTGATGTTCTACGGCGTGAGCGAGCCGCTGGGGCACTTCAGCACCCCGCCGCCGGGCACCCACCCCGATGACGCCGCGCAGGCCATGGACACGGCGATGGCCACCACGCTGTTCCACTGGACGCTGCACCCGTGGGCGATCTACGCGGTGGTCGGGCTCGGCATCGCGTACAGCACCTTCCGGCGGGGCCGCAGGCAGACGATAAGTGCCGTCTTCACACCGCTGATCGGGGCCCGGCGGGCCAACGGAGCGGGCGGCCGGGTCATCGACATCCTCGCGATCTTCGCGACGCTCTTCGGCTCGGCCGCCTCGCTGGGTCTGGGGGCGCTGCAGATCGGTAGCGGTATCAAGGTGCTCGGCTGGAAGGACAGCGTCAGCACGACCCTGCTGGTCACCATCATCACCGTGCTGACGGTCGCGTTCATCCTCTCCGCGGTCTCCGGCATCGCCAAGGGCATCCAGTGGCTGTCCAACATCAACATGGTGCTGGCGCTGATCCTGGCCGTCTTCGTCTTCATCGCGGGGCCGACCATCCTCATCCTGAACATGGTGCCCACCAGCGTCGCCACCTTCTTCGACGAACTGCCGCAGCTGGCCGGCCGTACGGGCGCCAGCAGCGGTGCGGGCGTCGACGCCTGGCTGCGCAGCTGGACGGTCTTCTACTGGGCGTGGTGGATCTCCTGGACGCCCTTCGTGGGCATGTTCATCGCGCGCATCAGCCGGGGCCGCACGATCCGTCAGTTCGTCGGCGGCGTCATCCTGGTGCCCAGCGTCGTGAGCCTCATCTGGTTCGCGATCTTCGGCGAGTCCGCGATGTTCCTGAAGGAGCACAAGCAGCTGTCGGACACCTCCTCCGTGGAGGGCCAGCTCTTCGATGTGCTGCACCAGTACCCGGTCGCCACTCTCATGAGCGTGCTTGTCATGATCCTGGTCGGCATCTTCTTCGTGTCCGGTGCGGACGCCGCGTCCATCGTGATGGGCACCCTGTCCCAGAAGGGAACGATGGAGCCCACCCGGCCCGTCGTCATCTTCTGGGGCGTGGTCACCGGAGCGGTCGCCGCGATCATGCTGCTCATCGGCGGCGGCAGCGGTGACGCCCTCACGGGCCTGCAGAACCTCACGATCCTGGTCGCCGCGCCGTTCACCCTGGTCATGATCATGATGTGTTGGGCGCTGCTGAAGGACCTGCGGAGCGATCCGCTCATCGTCCGCGGCCAGATCGGCGAGGAGGTCATCGAGGCCGCGGTCGTGGCCGGACACGAGAAGTACGAGGGCGACTTCGAGATCCGGATCGGGCCGGCCACCGGCGGCTCGGCGAAGGAGACGACGGTCGTCAGCGACACGGACGGCCCTGCTCCGGCGGGTACGGGGAAGGACTGATCAGCGACTGATCCCCGACTGATCCACGGGCGCGTCATCGGAGCGGAGGGCCGTTGTGCCCTCCGCTCCCGCGTGTTCGGACGCGCTCAGGCCGCCGCCTCCAGCAGCCGGAGCACCTCGTCGGCGCAGCCCCACGCCACCGTGACGCCCGCGCCGCCGTGCCCGTAGTTGTGCACGCACAGCCTGCCGCCGGGCAGCCGCTCGGCCTCCAGGCGCACCGCGGGCCGGGCCGGGCGCAGCCCCACCCGCTGCGCGAGGATCCGCGCGTCGGCCAGCCCGGGGTGGATGCGGGCACAGCGCTCCACGATCGCCTCGGCGACCGCCGGATCCGGCTCGGTGGACCACGCGCCCTCCACGGCGGTGCCGCCGAGCACCACGCCGTACGGCTGCGGCAGCACGTACGTCGTGACGTCCGTGTGGCCGTCGGCGGCGACGAACCACTCCTCGATGCCCGGGTTCTCCACGATCACCACCTGGCCCTGCACCGGGTGTACTGACGGGTCGGGCACCAGGTCGCGGGCGCCCAGGCCCGAGCAGTTCACCACCGCGCCGGCCTCCCGGGCCAGCGCGTCCAGGGAGTCGGCCGGGCGCCGCTCCACGGTGCCGCCCGCCGCGGCCAGCCGCCGCTCCAGGTAGGCGAGGTGCGTCGGCATGTCCACCAACGGGGTGCGGGCCCGCAGGCCCAGAGGTATCCCGGCGGGCAGCTCTTCAGGGCGCGCGGCGCGCAGCCCCGGTACGGCGTCCCGCCAGCGGTCCGGGACCGACGCCGCCGCCATCGTGCCCGCCACCATCCGTACGCCCGCGCCCTCGGTCTCCGCGAGGCCCGCCAGCGCTTCGTAGCCGCGCACCGACCACTCGACCGCTGCCTCCTCCGGGAGGATGCGGTACGGCCAGCACAGCCCGCCCGCCACGGAGGACGTCGTACCGGCGCCCTGGTCCCGGCTGACCACCCGGACCGCGCGGCCGGTCTCGGCGAGCTGGACGGCGCAGGTCAGGCCGGTGACACCGGCTCCCACCACGATCACATCGTTCGTCATGCGAGGACCGTATCGAGGACCGTATCCGGAGTCTCTTCGGTGGTTTGTGATCTTGACTTAACCCTCCGGCAGCGACCCGGACAATCCCGGCACTTAGGCTGGTACCAGCAGACCGTCGGCCGACGACGCCCCACGGACCGTCCGTACTCGTACGCAGCGCAGACCCCTACGCACCGTCCCGCATCCGTACGCAGCCGACTCAAGGAGGCTCATGCCCCGCGCCGTACCCGTCTGGCTCGCCCACCCCTTCCAGTGGCAGCGGCTGCCCGTGCCGTGGCCGGCGGTGGTCAGAGGGGCGCTGTGCGCCGGGCCGCTGCTGGGCGCGGGCATCGCCACCGGACACCCGGCAGCCGGCGTCCTCGCGGGCCTGGGCGCGATGCTCGCGGGCGTCAACGACCGGCCCGGCACCCGGCGCAGGGGCGTCGTGCACATCGGGCTGCCCGCGCTGGCCGTCGCCCTGGGCATGTTCGCCGGCGCCTCGCTCGCGGACGTCGGCTGGTGGCTGGTGCTCGCCCTCTTCGGCATCGGATTCGTCTCCGGCGCCGGCAGCGTCGCCGGACCCGTGCGCTCCACCGCCGGGATGCAGATGCTGGCCGCCGCGATCCTCGGCGCCGGCATGCCGCTGCCGCAGCTCGAGCCGTGGACCAAGGGCCTGCTGACGCTGGCCGGCGCGGGCTGGCTGCTCCTGCTGCGGCTGGTGCTGCGCTCGCCGCGGCCCCCGGGCGGCTCGCTCAGCGGCGAGCGCGCGGCCGTGGCCACCGTCTTCGACGCGCTCGCCGACGCGCTGACGGCCGTCGGCACGCCGGGCGCCGAACCGGCCAGGCGCCGGCTGACCACGGCGCTGGACCGGGCCGACGAGGCCATGCGGCTGCGCCGGCTGCTGCGCCGCAGGCCCCGTACCGACGAGCGCCGGCTCATCGAACGCTTCGCCGCCGCCACCACGCTCTGCGAGGCCAGCGTCGCCCTGCTGTGGGAGGCCCGGCCGCTGCCCGCCCGCGTCGCCGAGGGGCCGCGGGCCCTCTCCCGGGCGCTGCGCACCGGGCGCCCTCCCGGCCGGCTGCCCGCGCCCGAGACCTCCACGCCCGCCCGCAGCGCCTTCGACCGGGCGCTGCTCGACGCGGCGGTGGTCTTCGCGCGCACCCAGCCGCCGGCGGGCGGCACCGCGGCGGGGGCGACGGACGAGCGGCTCCTTCGGGGGCTGCGTCCCGCCGCTCCCGTAGGCGCCTCGGAACGCGGCGTACTGGAGGAGGACAGCAGCGAGCGCGGCGTGTCCGAGGACAGTGGCGCCTGGGCCCCCTTCGGGTCGCGCGCGGCGTTCGAGACCGGGCGCTGGGCCTCCTTCGCGCGCGGCGTCGCGGGCGTGTTCGCCTGGCGGCGCGGGCCCGGCCGCCGCGTCTTCGGGCCCGCCGGGCGCGACTACGGCCTGCGGGTCGGCATCTGCATCGCGGCCTGCACGGCCATGGCGCTGCTGCTGCGCGCCGAGCACTGGTACTGGCTGCCCGCCACCGCCACGTTCCTCGTCAAGCCCGACCTCGGCCCGCTGTTCTCCCGTACGGTCAACCGCTTCGCCGGTACCGCCTGCGGCGTGCTGGTCTTCGCCCTCGCCGGACTGGCGCTGCCCGGCGCGTGGTGGCCCGTGGTGATGGCCACGGCGGGCGGCGCGCTGCTGCCCTTCGCGACCCGGCACTTCGCCCTGCAGACCGTCGCCATCACGCTCATGGTGCTGTCGTTCGTGCACGTCAGCGGCGCGCCGGAGGCCGCGCCCGAGCGGATCGTCGACACCTCGATCGCCTGCCTCATCGTGCTGGTCGTCGGTCACCTGCCGCGGCTGGCGGACCCGCGGCGCCGGGTCGGGCCGCGGGTCGGGGCCGCGCTGCACTGCACGGAGGCGTACCTGCGGCAGGTCCTCGCGACCGAGCCCGGCACGGACACGGGGGAGCGGCTGGCGCTGCGCCGGGCGGCCTACCAGGCGCTGGGCGAGGCCCGTACGGCCGCCGAGACGGCGGCTGCTGAGCTGCTCGCGCACCGCCGCGGCGACCCCGACTGGCCGACCGTCGTCAAGGCCGCCGAGCGCATCGTGGACGCGACCACGGCGGCGGCCGTCCGCCTGGACCAGGGCGCGCAGCGGCCCAGCGAGGAGGACGCGCGGCGGCTGTGCCTCGTCCTCACGGACATGGCGGCCGCGCTGAACGCGCCGCGCCGCCACCGCCCCCGGCCGCTGCCGCCGCCCGCCCTGGAGTCGGCCCCCGACTGCGCCACGCTCAGCGACGTCGCGGCGGAACTGGAACGGATGCGGGGGTACGCGGGGGCGGTCTGAGACGTACGGAGGCGGGGGGGGGGGGGGGGGGGGGGGGGGGGGGGGGGGGTTTGGGGGGGGGGGGGGGGGGGGGGGTGGGGGGCTTCTTCCCCCCCCCCCCCCCCCCGCCTCCGGAGGACCGTCAGCGCCCGCCCTTGTCCTTGCCGAGCAGGCCCGCGCGGCGCAGCGCGTCGGCCATCGCGCCGTTCGCGGGGGCCGCGTCCCGGCCGCCGCCGCGCCCGCCGCGGTCGTTGCCGCCGTTGCCGCCACCGCGCCGGCCCTGGCCACTGCCCTGGCTGCCGCCCTGCCGCTGCCGCGGGGCGCCGCCGCGCCGCTGCTGCTGCTCGCCGCGCTCTTCGCGCCGTCCGCCGCCACGGCCGCCGCCCTGGCCGCCCTGACCGGCGGCCGCCGTGTGGTCGTCGTCCAGCCGCAGCGTCAGCGAGATCCGCTTGCGCGGAATGTCGACATCGAGCACCTTCACGCGCACGATGTCGCCCGGCTTCACCACGTCACGCGGGTCCTTCACGAACGTCTTCGACATCGCCGAGACATGCACCAGCCCGTCCTGGTGGACGCCGATGTCGACGAAGGCACCGAAGGCGGCGACGTTCGTGACGACGCCCTCCAGCAGCATCCCGGCCTGCAGGTCGCCGATCTTCTCGACGCCCTCCTTGAAGGTCGCCGTCTTGAACTCGGGCCGCGGGTCGCGCCCCGGCTTCTCCAGCTCGCCCAGGATGTCCGTCACCGTCGGCAGGCCGAAGGAGTCGTCCACGAAGTCGGCCGGCTTCAGGGTGCGCAGCACGCCGGTGTTGCCGATCAGCGAGGGCACGTCGCTGCCCGCTGCAGTGACGATCCGCCGCACCACCGGGTACGACTCCGGGTGCACGCTGGAGGCGTCCAGCGGGTCGTCGCCGCCCCGGATGCGCAGGAAGCCCGCGCACTGCTCGTACGCCTTCGGGCCCAGCCGCGCCACGTCCTTGAGCGCCTTGCGGGTACGGAACGGGCCGTTGGCGTCGCGGTGCGCCACGATGTTGTCCGCCAGCCCCGAGCCGATGCCCGACACCCGCGAGAGCAGCGGCGCCGAGGCGGTGTTGACGTCCACGCCCACGCCGTTCACGCAGTCCTCGACCACCGCGTCCAGGGAGCGTGACAGCTTCACCTCGGACAGATCGTGCTGGTACTGACCGACGCCGATCGACTTCGGGTCGATCTTGACGAGCTCGGCCAGCGGGTCCTGGAGGCGGCGCGCGATGGAGACCGCGCCGCGCAGCGACACGTCCAGCTCCGGCAGCTCCTGCGAGGCGAACGCGGAGGCGGAGTACACCGAGGCGCCCGCCTCGGACACCATCACCTTCGTCAGCTTCAGCTCCGGCTGCGCGGCGATCAGGTCGGCGGCCAGCTTGTCCGTCTCGCGCGAGGCCGTGCCGTTGCCGATCGCGATGAGCTCCACGTCGTGCTCACGGGCGAGCTTCGCCAGAGTGGCCAGCGCGGCGTCCCACTTCTGCTGCGGCACGTGCGGGTAGATCGTGTCCGTCGCGGCCACCTTGCCGGTCGCGTCCACGACGGCGACCTTCACGCCCGTACGGAAGCCGGGGTCCAGGCCCATCGTGGCGCGCGTGCCGGCCGGCGCGGCCAGCAGCAGATCGCGGAGGTTCGACGCGAAGACCCGTACCGCCTCGTCCTCGGCGGCCTGGCGCAACCGCAGCCGCAGGTCGATGCCGAGGTGGACCAGGACGCGGGTGCGCCAGGCCCAGCGCACGGTGTCCAGCAGCCAGCCGTCGGCCGCGCGACCGCGGTCGGCGATCCCGAACTTGTGGGCGATCGCCTGCTCGTAGGCCGTCCGGCCCTCGGCCGGCTCGGCCTCCGGCTCCAGCGAGAGGTCGAGGACCTCCTCCTTCTCGCCGCGGAACATCGCCAGGACGCGGTGCGAGGGCAGCTCCGTGAACGGCTCGGCGAAGTCGAAGTAGTCGGCGAACTTGGCGCCCGCCTCCTCCTTGCCCTCGCGGACCTTCGAGGCCACCTGCCCCCGGGTCCACATCCGCTCGCGCAGCTCGCCGATGAGGTCCGCGTCCTCGCTGAACCGCTCGGTGAGGATGGCCCGCGCGCCTTCGAGGGCCGCGGCCGGATCGGCCACGCCCTTGTCCGCGTCCACGAACGCCGCTGCGGCTGCCTGCGGCTCCACCGCCGGGTCGCTCAGGAGCCCGTCCGCGAGCGGCTCCAGACCGGCCTCACGGGCGATCTGAGCCTTCGTCCGCCGCTTGGGCTTGAACGGCAGGTAGATGTCCTCCAGGCGGGCCTTGGACTCCGCGCCCCGGATCTGCGCCTCAAGGGCCGCGTCCAGCTTGCCCTGGGAGCGTACGGACTCCAGTACCGCCGTCCGGCGCTCCTCCAGCTCCCGCAGGTACCGCAGCCGCTCCTCCAACGCGCGCAGCTGCGCGTCGTCGAGCATCTCCGTCGCTTCCTTGCGGTACCGGGCGATGAACGGCACGGTCGAGCCGCCGTCGAGCAGTTCGACCGCGGCCTTCACCTGCCGCTCCCTGACGCCGAGCTCCCCGGCGATCCTGCTCTCGATGGACCCGAGGGCCCCGGCGGCCCCGGGGGCCTGGGTGGGTCCGGTGGACTCGGTGGTTGCCGTCACGATGCTCCCGACCTGCCTTCTCGCGCTGTGCTTGAGCCTGCATTGTGCAGGGTCGCGGCAGAGCCTGTCGCGTGACCCGGGCAGGAGGCCACAGGTGTGACAAGAGGCACGGCACTACAGGGCGGGCCGCCGTACCCCGGCCGCCCGCCCCGGTGCCGGGCTCAGCCCTGGCCGAACAGGTCGGCGGGGAACGCCCCGTTGCCGACCGCGGTGGTGGTGAACTCCGTGGCCAGCTCGGTCAGCCGGGCCACGCCCTCGGCACCGAGGTGCTCGTACGGGGCCGCGTCGAGCCGGTCGGTGGCCTCCTCCAGGTCGGCGCGGAGCTGCGTACCGGCCTCCGTCAGGCCGCCGTCCGCGTCCAGGATGCCGCGCTCGCGCAGCCCGTCGCGCGCGCCCTGCCACTCCTCGGCGGACCAGCCGCGGGTCGCCAGGATCCACTTGGTGCTCATGCCACGGCCGCTGGCGGTGTGCGAGGCCAGCGCCTCCAGGGGGCCCAGGCCGGCGTCGGCGAGCGCGATGAGGTGGCCGTCGCCGCGGTGTTCGCGCAGCAGGGTCGCGGCGTGCCAGTACGCCAGGTGCGGCGCGTCCGGTACGGGCAGGTCGGCGTGGGCGGCGTACAGGGGCCGGGCGTGCCGGGAACACGCCTCGGCGGCGCGCAGCGCGAGCCCTGCGGCCTCGGCCATTCTGTCGGACTCCACCAGCTCGTCGCCCAGCAGCCGGCGCAGCGTGCTGTCGGCCGCGCGCAGCCGCGCGTCGAGCACCTGCTGCGGGCTGACGGTCGCCCAGGCGTCCGGGATGTGCCGGGCGATCAGCTCGTACTTGAAGTTGTAGAACGTCGCGGCGATGACGCCGGGGCCCACCGGGCCCATGGCGGCGGCCCGCCCCAGGAAGTAAGCGGTGCTGCGCTCCTCGATGCCGAGCTTCGCCAGCTCCTCGGGGAAGTCGGGCGAGAAGTACACCGTGGAGTGCAGCGGGTTGATGACGTTGTGGCAGCGTCGTCCGGCGCGGTCGGGCAGCGCGGAGCGGTCCTGCGGGGAAGCCGTTGTGGTCATGGCGGCACGTTACCGACCCGTCGGTATGCCTGGTAGGGCGGGGCGGTGTGAAGAGGGGCCGGGCCGGAAGGACGGGAGGTGCACTCGGCATGGCAGGAAAGGTGGGAAAGTCGTCATTGCCGCCATCCGGCCGCCCGCCCAGGATGGGGCCATGCCACCGCACGACGTACTGGTCGTTCTCTTCGACGACGTCCAGAGCCTGGACGTCACCGGCCCGCTGGAGGTCTTCACGGGCGCGGACCGCTGCGCGCCCGGCGCCTACCGGGTGCGTACCGCCACGCTCGACGGCGGGCCGGTCCGCACCTCCAGCGGCCTGCGGATCACCCCGGACCTCGCGCTGCCGGACGCCGGTCCGCCGGACACCCTCCTGGTGCCGGGCGGAGAGGGCACCCGTGACCCCGACCCGCGGCTCGTCGACTGGCTGCGGGCGCGGGCGCCGCGGGCCCGCCGCAAGGTCTCGGTGTGCTCGGGCGCGTTCCTGCTGGCCGCCGCCGGGCTGCTGGACGGGCACCGCGCCACCACGCACTGGGCGCTGAGCGACGCGCTGGCCGACCGCTTTCCCGGCGTCGACGTCGACGCCGAGCCGATCTTCATCCGGGACGGCGACCTGGCGACGTCCGCCGGCGTCACGTCGGGCATCGACCTCGCGCTGGCCCTCGTGGAGGAGGACCTCGGCCGGGAGGTCGCGCTGACCGTCGCCCGCCATCTCGTCGTCTTCCTGCGCAGACCCGGCAATCAGACGCAGTTCAGCGCCCAGCTCGCCGCGCAGACCGCGGAGCGCCCGCCGCTGCGCGAGGTGCAGCACTGGATCACGGGCAATCCGGCAGCCGACCTCTCCGTCGAGGCGCTGGCGGCCCGCTGCGGGCTCTCACCTCGCCATTTCGCCCGAGCCTTCCGCGACGAAGTCGGCATGACGCCAGGTCGCTATGTCGACAGAGTCCGGCTGGAGGCCGCGCGCCGGCTTCTCGAGGACACCACCGACGGCATCGAACGCGTCTCCCGGCGCTGCGGTTACGGCACCCCCGAAGCCATGCGCCGCGCCTTCGTGCGCGCCCTCGGCGCCGGCCCGGCGGAGTACCGGCGCCGGTTCCGGCCGCACGCGCGGACAAGTTGACCACCTGTGAAAGGAATCTCATGCAGATCGCGATCCTTCTCTACGACCGCTTCACCGCGCTCGACGCCATCGGGCCCTTCGAGACCCTGCGGAGTCTCCCGGGGGCCGAGACCGTGTTCGTGGCCGAGCGCACCGGACCCGTGCGCAACGACAGCGGGCAGCTGGCCATGGTCGCGGAAGCGGCGCTGGACGAGGTGACGAGCCCCGACATCCTGGTCGTGCCGGGCGGTCCCGACCAGTCGGCCCTGCTGACGGACGACGCACTGCTCGACTGGCTGCGTACCGTCGATGCCGCCACCACCTGGACCACGTCCGTCTGTACGGGGTCGCTGCTGCTGGCCGCCGCCGGGCTGCTCAAGGGCCGGCGCGCCACCTCCCACTGGCTCGCGCTCGACCGGCTCAAGGAGTACGGCGTCGAACCCACCGGCGAGCGGGTCGTCTTCGACGGCAAGTACGCGACAGCGGCCGGGGTGTCGTCCGGTATCGACATGGGCCTGAGCCTGCTCGGCCGGCTGGGCGGCGACGAGCTGGCGCAGACGGTGCAGCTGACCATCGAGTACGACCCGCAGCCGCCGTACGACAGCGGCTCCCCGGCGAAGGCCCCGGCCGGCATCGTCGAGCGGCTGCGCGGCGACAGCGGGCTGGTGCCGAAGGGCCGTCCCGCCCCGGCGAACTGACCGCGGTCGGCGCGAACGCCGAGGTCAGCGGGATTGTCAGTGGCGGGGTCTACGGTGCGTTCCATGACCCGACTGCGCTATGACCGACACCGCGCCGAAATCGTGGCGCAGACCGACCTGTTGCGATCCCACATCAAGGGCGCCGACCTCTCGCGGCCGGTGCCCTCCTGCCCCGGCTGGACCGTCAACCAACTGCTGCGCCACCTCGGCGGCGCGCAGCGCTGGGCGGCGGACCTGGTGCGGAGCGGGGCGACCGAGCCGCTGCCCGACGAGCACTTCCGCGATCTCTCCCCGTACGTCGGCGAGGACCCGGCCGAGCTCGACGGCTGGCTCGCCGAGGGCGTCGGGCTGCTCGCGGACGCGCTGCGCGAGGCGGGACCCGACGCGGAGATGTGGACCCCGCTCCCTGGTGACGCCGGGCAGGGCTCGACGTTCTTCGCCCGCCGCTTCACGCACGAGACGGCGATCCACCGGGCCGATGCCGCGCTGGCCCTGGGCGTGGAGTACGTCCTCGACGAGGAGGTGGCGCTGGATGCAGTCGAAGAGTGGCTGGAGCTCGGCTCGCTGCCGGTGATGTTCGAGTACCACCCGGAGCTGCGCGAGCTGCTGGGCCCCGGCCGCACGCTGCACTTCCATGCCACGGACACCGCGCCCGAGGCCGGGGCCGAGTGGGTGGTCGACCTGACGGGGGACGCCATCACCTGGCGCCGGGCGCACGAGAAGGCGGCGGTCGCCGTCCGGGGACCGCTCACCGAGCTGCTGCTGACGATCTACCGCCGCCGGTCACCGCGGGGCGACGGGATACAGGTCATAGGCGACGCGGAGCTGCTGGACTTCTGGCTGGACCGGGTGTCCTTCGGCTGAGCCCCGGGGAGCCGGGGAGCCGGGGAGCCGTGAGGCGCCGGGGGGGCCGGGGGACCGAGGGGGGCCGTCGTCGGCCGGGGCTCACGCCGTCCAGTCGAAGCGCGGCGCCCGGCGCTCCAGGAAGGCGGTGACGCCCTCCGCCGTGTCGCCGCTGCCGCGCGCCTGCTCCTCCCAGTACGCGCTCCGCTCCGCGCTCGCGGGGCCGTCGGCGAACTCCTTCGCCGCCGCCTGGGTCAGCTGCGACCGGCTCGCCAGCACGGCCGCGAAGTCCGCGACCCGCTTGTCCAGCTCACCCTCCGGCAGCACCTCGTCCACGAGCCCGGTGCGCAGCGCCCGCTCACAGCCGATCAACTCACCCGAGAACAGGAGGTACTTGGCGGTCGCCGGACCGACCAGCCGCACCAGCCGCTGTGTGGACGCGGCCGGGTAGACGATGCCCAGCTTCGCCGGCGTGACGCCGAACAGCGCGCCTTCCTCGGCGAACCGCAGGTCGCAGGCTGCCGCCAGCTGGCTGCCGCCGCCCACGCAGTAGCCGCGGATCGCGGCCAGCGACGGCTTGGGGAAGGCGGCGAGCGCCTCCTCGGCGGCCTGCGCGAGGCCCCGGTTCTCGTCCCCCGACTCCCGCAGCGACCCGATGTCCGCGCCCGCGCAGAAGGTGTTCCCCTCGCCGGTCAGCACGAGCACGCGTACGGCCCGGTCCGCGGCCAGCCGCTCCACCAGCTCCGGAACCGCCCGCCACATGCCGGCCGTCATGGCATTCCGCTTGGCGGGATTGCCGATGGTCACGGTCGCGGTGCCGTCACTGACACGCGTGCTGAGCCCTGGGTTCATGGAGGGGATCGTAAAGCGGCACGACCGACCGCGTCCCGACCCGGGGACCGTGATCACCACCACGCCGGGCGCCACGGACCACGTGCCCGGCCGACCGCGCCCGCCGCCCGCACCGACACCGGCCCCGCACACCCCGCCCGCACCGACACCGGCCCCGCACACCGCCCGCACCGACACCGGCCCCGCACAGCCAGGCCCCGCGGCGCCCCGCCCCGCACCCCACCCCCGCATCCCACCCCCGTACCCCGGCCGCGCACGCGGCCCCCGCACCCCGCCCCAATAGCCGCGCGACCCCCCACCCGCCCCGCCGCTACGATCGCCGTCTGATGTCTGCCACCCTCGTTGCCAAGAATCTCGCCGCCGGGCACGGCGACCGCACGCTCTTCTCCGGGCTCGACCTCGTCGTCGCGCCGGGTGAGGTGATCGGGCTGGTCGGTGCCAATGGAGCGGGTAAGTCCACGCTGCTGCGGCTCTTCGCGGGGCTGGACGCCCCGCCGGAGGGCGAGCTGCGGCTGAGCCCCGCCACCGCGACCGTCGGCCACCTCCCGCAGGAGCCCGAGCGGCGCCCCGGGGAGTCCGTGCGCGCCTTCCTCGCCCGCCGCACCGGCGTCGCCGACGCCCAGCTCGCGCTGGACGAGGCCACCCAGGCGCTGGTCGAGGAGAAGCCGGGCGCGGACGACGCGTACGCCGAGGCCCTGGAGCGCTGGCTCGCGCTCGGCGCCGCCGACCTCGACGAGCGGGCCGAGGAGACCGCGGCCCAGCTGGGCCTGGCGGTCGGCCTGGACCAGCCGATGACCTCGCTCTCCGGCGGCCAGGCGGCCCGTGCCTCGCTCGCCTCCCTCCTCCTCTCCCGGTACGACGTCTTCCTGCTCGACGAGCCCACCAACGACCTGGACCTGGACGGCCTGGAGCGGCTGGAGCGGTTCGTGACCGGGCTGCGCGCCGGGACCGTCCTGGTCAGCCACGACCGCGAGTTCCTGACCAGGACCGTGGACCGGGTGGTCGAACTGGACCTGGTCCAGCAGCAGGTGAACACCTTCGGCGGCGGGTACGCCGCGTATCTGGAGGAGCGCGAGCGGGCCCGCCGGCACGCCCGCGAGGAGTACGAGGAGTACGCCGAGACCAGGGCGTCCTTGGAGGCGCGCGCCCACCTCCAGCGCAACTGGATGGAGAAGGGCGTCAAGAACGCCCGCCGCAAGGCTCCCGACAACGACAAGATCGGCCGTAACGCCCGGGTGGAGGCCACCGAGAAGCAGGCCGCCAAGGCCAAGCAGACCCAGCGCATGATCGAGCGGATGGACGTCGTCGAGGAGCCGCGCAAGGAGTGGGAGCTGCGGATGGAGATCGCGGCAGCGCCGCGCTCCGGGGCCGTCGTCGCCACCCTGCGCGGCGCCTGCCTGGACCGCGGCGACTTCCGCTTCGGCCCGGTGGACCTGCAGATCGACTGGGCGGACCGGGTCGCGATCACCGGCCCGAACGGCTCGGGCAAGTCGACACTGCTCGGCGCGCTGCTCGGCCGGCTCCCGCTGGACGAGGGCCAGGCGTATCTGGGGCCGGGCGTGCTCGTCGGGGAGATCGAGCAGGCCCGCGGGCAGCTCTTCCAGGGCCCGGAGGCGGCCGGTGAGCCGCTCCTGGACGCCTTCCGCCGCTCCGTCCCCGAGATGGCGCCGGCGGACGTCCGCACGCTGCTGGCGAAGTTCGGGCTCAAGGCCGGGCACGTGCTGCGCCCGGTGGCCACGCTGTCGCCGGGGGAGCGGACCCGGGCGGCGCTCGCCCTCCTCCAGGGCCGCGGGGTGAACCTCCTCGTACTGGACGAGCCGACCAACCACCTCGACCTCCCGGCGATCGAGCAGCTGGAGTCCGCGCTCGCGTCGTACCAAGGCACGTTGCTGCTGGTCAGCCACGACCGCCGGCTGCTGGACGCCGTGCACACCACGCGGCGGATCGAGGTGGCGGACGGCCGGGTCGCCGAGCGCTGACCGCGCGGGCCCGGCGCGCGGGCCCGCCGGAGGGCGCTGACCGGATGCCGCCGTACGGCGTCCGGTAATGGATTTGGCCCTGTGGCACGGAACCCGTAAGGTTGTGTTCACCGACGCGGGGTGGAGCAGCTCGGTAGCTCGCTGGGCTCATAACCCAGAGGTCGCAGGTTCAAATCCTGTCCCCGCTACTGCCGCAACAGTGCGTGTCAGAGGCCCCTTCCTTCGGGAAGGGGCCTCTGGCGTATGCGCGGGCGGTCCGCGGAGACGGCGCTCCGGTCGGTCCGGGGCGAAGCGGGAGAAAGGCATCCCTTCCCGGCAGTTCTTGAAACGGGAACAAAAGGGTCAGAGTCGATCCCCGGCGTGATCGCAGCGCACAAAAGCGATCGGAAGCTGTCGATAAGTGCTGACTTTTCGTCAGCAGCCCAGTCCGGACGGTGGGATTCCCAACACTCGAAGGGTGAGGATGCCTTCCGGACCCCCAGCCGAACCCCCCGAGGAGCTGACGGCCCCGCTCGCGTGCGAACCCGAGGAGCTGACCGCCCCGCTCGCGTACGAAGGTGTCTGGAGGTTCACCGCTCCGGCACTGGAGTCCTCGGTGCCACAGGCGCGGCACGCGGTACGGGATCTGCTCGGCGACCAGCGCGTGCCCGCGGGGCCCGACATCGTGGACGGCCTGCTACTGATCACGTCCGAGCTGGTCACCAACGCGGTGCAGCACGCGGCCCTGCTCTCCCCGCAGATCACCGTCGAGCTGGCCGTCGGCGCCGACTGGGTGCGGATCGCCGTCGAGGACAACCACCCCTACCGCCCCAAGGCGCTGGAGGCCGACGAGGAGGACCTCGGCGGCCGCGGCCTCTGGCTGATCAAGATGATCACGACGGAGGCCGGCGGGAAGTGCGGCGTGGAACACACGGCGAGCGGCGGCAAGGTCGTATGGGCCGAACTGCCGCTCGCCCAGGTGGCCGCTGCTACCAGCCCGCAGTCGTCCCTGTGAGTTCACGGATCGCCGGGCGCGCCGCGTCCAGCACGGTCATGAACCACACCGAGAACGGCGCCTCGGAGTGCCGCCGGTTCAGCTCGTCCGGCGTCACGAAGGCGTACTCCCCGACCTCCTCGGGGTCCGGCTCCGGAGTGTCCCGGACCAGGCCCACGAAGAGGTGGTTGTACTCCTGCTCGACCAGCCCGGACTCCGGGTCCGGGTGGTTGTAGCGCACGGTGCCGGCCTCGCCGAGCAGCGACGGGGCGATGCCCAGCTCCTCGGCGGTGCGCCGCGCCGCGGCCGCGAAGGGCTTCTCGCCCGGATACGGGTGGCCGCAGGCCGTGTTGGACCACACGCCGGGGGAGTGGTACTTCCCCAGCGCCCGGCGCTGCAGCAGCAGCCGGCCCTGCTCGTCGAAGAGGAAGACGGAGAAGGCCCGGTGCAGCTGCCCGGGCGCCTGATGGGCGGCGAGCTTCTCCGCCGTGCCGATCGTTCTACCGTCCTCGTCCACCAACTCCAGCATGATCGGCTCGGCGGCCGTGTCTGTCGCGGTCATCGCGGCGGCCCCGGTGGTCTGTCCGTTGGCAGGTGTGATCGGCATGCCCATCCTTCGCGTTTTCCTCGGTCCTCGATGGTCAAGTCTGCCCTAGTAGCGCCCGTATCAGGCGTACGGCGACGCCCCGTGTGCGGCGTGGCAGAACGCACGGCGCACAGCAGGGGCCGCGCGCCGTCTCAGGCGGACCGAGCGCCGTCTCGCGTCACCCCACGTGCCTCCGGATGCCGCAGGCACCACCCCTCCCATGCCGACGCGATCATCGCGTCGATGCCGTGCCGCGCGCGCCAGCCCAGCTCCTTGGTGGCCAGCTCGCAGGAGGCGACCACCCGCGCCGGGTCGCCGGCCCGCCGTCCCTCGACGACGGGCGTCAGGTCCGAGCGGCCGCTGATCCCGAGGACGAGGTCCGCCATCTCCCGTACGGAGACGCCCTGGCCGGTGCCGACGTTGAGCGTGAGGTCACCGGGGCTTTCCTGGCCGGTGAGCCGCCGTGCGGCGGCGACGTGCGCGTCGGCCAGGTCCTCGACGTGGATGTAGTCGCGGACGCAGGTGCCGTCGGGGGTGTCGTAGTCGTCGCCGAAGATCAGCGGCGGCTCACCGGCCGTGACCTTCTCGAACATCATCGGGATGATGTTGAAGACCCCGACGTCCGCCAGCTCCGGCGCCGCCGCGCCCGCGACGTTGAAGTACCGCAGGCACGCGGTCGCGATGCCGTGCGCCCGGCCCGCGGCGCGCACCAGCCACTCGCCCGCGAGCTTGGTCTCGCCATAAGGGTTCATCGGCAGGCACGGGGTGTCCTCGGTGACCAGGTCCACATCCGGCATCCCGTAGACCGCCGCCGAGGAGGAGAGCACGAAGCGCTGCACCCCGGCCGCCGCCACCGCCTCCAGCAGCACGGTCAGCCCGTGCACGTTCTCCCGGTAGTACGTCAGCGGCTGCTCCACCGACTCACCGACCTGCTTCTTCGCGGCGAGGTGGATGACGCCGGTCACGCCGTGCTCCGCGAGCGTGGCGTCCACCACGTCACGGTCCTGTACCGAAGCGCGCACCAGCGGCACCCCGGCGGGCAGCCGCTCGGGGAATCCGCTGGAGACGTCGTCCAGTACGACGACCTTCTCTCCCGCCGCCGCCATGGCCCTCGCCACATGCGCGCCGATATAACCCGTCCCACCTGTGATCAGCCATGTCATAACCGGCACCCTAACCAGGGCCGCAGTTGTTCATCGACGGCAAGATCGACCATGATGATCGCGGCAGACGCCACCGCCGGACGGCCACCGCCCGGTGAATGCGTGGTGAACGGCCGCATCCGGCGATCCGATAACCTCTGCCGACGTGCCACCGACCCCTCCGGGGCCCGAGGTGTGCCACGACTGCTGCCCGGGTAGTTCGTACCGAATGCGGACCGGCCGGCGGCCTTGCCAGCATTCAGGGAGTGAATTCGTCTGTCGACCGCAATCCTCACCGGTGCGCCGGTCGCCGGGTCGCCGCTCGAAGGCGACCTGCGCGAGCTGGGCTTCGATGTCCGCAGCGCGGCCGACGCCGCCGAGGCGGCCCGGCTGCTGGCCGAGGTCCCGGCAGGCCGGCGGGTCGCCCTGGTCGACCCGCGGTTCGTCGGCCACCTGCACAGCCTGCGGCTGGCGCTGACCGACCCGCGTTTCCCGGCCGCCGCGGTCACCGGCGCGCTCACGGCGCAGCCCGAGGCGCGCGCCGCGCTCACCCGGGCGCTCGCCACGGCGGGCTCCGCCGACGGGCTCCCGGACGCCGTCGCGGAGACGCTGGACGCCGAGGGCGTATCGGTGCACCGCCCCGAGCTCGGCTCGCTGGTCGCTTCCGTACCCTCCGGCGCACAGCAGCGCCATGAGGCGCGGGCCGCGGTGAGCGCCGTGGACGACGAGGCCGTACGCCTGCGTACCGCGGTGAAGTCCCGCGACGGGTTCTTCACGACGTACTGCATCAGCCCGTACTCCCGCTACCTCGCCCGCTGGTGCGCGCGGCGCGGCCTGACGCCGAACCAGGTCACCACCGCGTCCCTGCTCACCGCGCTGATCGCGGCGGGCTGCGCGGCCACCGGGACCCGCGCCGGCTTCATCGCCGCGGGCCTGCTCCTCCTCTTCTCCTTCGTCCTGGACTGCACCGACGGGCAGCTCGCCCGCTACTCCCTGCAGTACTCGACGATGGGCGCCTGGCTGGACGCGACGTTCGACCGGGCCAAGGAGTACGCGTACTACGCGGGCCTGGCGCTGGGCGCGGCGCGTGGCGGCGATGACGTCTGGGCGCTGGCGCTGGGCGCGATGGTGCTGCAGACGGTCCGGCACGTCGTGGACTTCTCCTTCAACGAGGCGAACCACGACGCCACCGCCAACACCAGCCCGACCGCGGCGCTCTCCGACAAGCTCGACAGCGTCGGCTGGACGGTCTGGGCCCGCCGGATGATCGTGCTGCCCATCGGCGAGCGCTGGGCCCTGATCGCCGTCCTCACGGCCGTCACGACGCCCCGCATCGTCTTCTACGTGCTGCTCATCGGCTGCGCGCTGGCCGGCTGCTACACCACAGCGGGCCGGGTGCTGCGCTCGCTGACCCGCCGCGCGCGCCGTACCGACCGGGCAGCGCAGGCCCTCGCCGACCTCGGCGACTCCGGGCCGCTCGGCGAGGGCTTCGCCGCCGCCTTCAAGGGCGCGGCCCGCAAGCTCCCCGGCTTCGCGGCCCCCGTGATCGCCGCCGTCGGTGCCGCTGTGATGATCGCCACCGCCGCCTTCGCCGGCTGGGGCAGCCCCTGGGTCTGCGTCGCCGCGCTGGTGTACGCCGTACTCTCCGGCCTCGCCGTGGCCCGCCCCCTCAAGGGCGCGCTGGACTGGCTCGTGCCGCCGCTCTTCCGCGTCGGCGAGTACGTCGCGATTCTGGTGATTGCGGCCCGTTCCGAGGTGAACGGGGCGTTGCCGGCGGCATTCGGGCTGGTGGCCGCGGTCGCCTACCATCACTACGACACGGTGTACCGCATCCGCGGCGGCAGCGGCGCGCCTCCGCGCTCTCTGGTGCGGGCGACCGGCGGACACGAGGGCCGTGCCCTCGTGGTCTCGATCGCCGCGGCCGCACTGCCCACCTCAGGTTTCACAATCGCGCTCACGGTCCTCGCGGGGGCCCTGGCGCTGCTGGTGCTCACTGAGAGCATCCGCTTCTGGGTGTCCTCTCATGCACCCGCCGTACACGACGAAGGAGAACCCGCATGATCGGCCTCGTGCTGGCGGCCGGCGCCGGACGGCGTCTGCGTCCCTACACCGACACCCTGCCCAAGGCTCTGGTGCCGGTCGATGGCGACACGACCATTCTGGACCTCACCCTCGGCAACTTCGCCGAGATCGGCCTGACCGAGGTCGGGATCATCGTCGGCTACCGCAAGGAGGCCGTGTACGAGCGCAAGGAGGCCCTGGAGCAGAAGTACGGCCTCAAGCTCACGCTGATCGACAACGACAAGGCCGAGGAGTGGAACAATGCCTACTCCCTGTGGTGCGGCCGTGACGCGATCAAGCACGACGTGATCCTCGCCAACGGCGACACCGTGCACCCGGTCTCCGTCGAGAAGACCCTGCTCGCCGCGCGCGGCGACGGCAAGAAGATCATCCTCGCGCTGGACACGGTCAAGGACCTGGCCGAAGAGGAGATGAAGGTCGTCGTCGACCCCGAGAAGGGCATGACGAAGATCACCAAGCTGATGGACCCCGCCGAGGCGACCGGCGAGTACATCGGCCTGACCCTCATCGAGGGCGAGGCCGCCGACGAGCTGGCCGACGCCCTGAAGACGGTCTTCGAGACGGACCCGCAGCAGTTCTACGAGCACGGCTACCAGGAGCTCGTGAACCGCGGCTTCCGGATCGACGTGGCCCCGATCGGCGACGTCAAGTGGGTCGAGATCGACAACCACGACGACCTCGCGAAGGGCCGTGAAATCGCATGCCAGTACTGACCCGCCTCATCCCGTCCCCGGTCGTCGTTGACATCAACGCGGGCGCGCTGGACGACCTGGCGGGCCTGCTGGCCGATCAGCGCATCTCCGCGTCCGGGAAGCTCGCGATCGCCATCTCCGGCGGTTCGGGCGCCCGGCTGCGGGAGCGGCTGTCCCCCGCGCTGCCCGGCGCGGAGTGGTACGAGGTCGGCGGTGGCACGCTCGACGACGCGATCAAGCTCGCCGACGCCATGAAGAAGGGGCACTACGACGCGGTCGTGGGCCTCGGCGGCGGCAAGATCATCGACTGCGCCAAGTTCGCCGCCGCCCGCATCGGCCTGCCGCTGGTCGCCGTCGCGACGAACCTGTCGCACGACGGCCTGTGCTCGCCGGTCGCCACCCTCGACAACGACGCGGGCCGCGGCTCGTACGGTGTGCCGAACCCGATCGCCGTGGTCATCGACCTCGACATCATCCGCGAGGCCCCCGTACGGTTCGTCCGCTCCGGCATCGGCGACGCGATCTCCAACATCTCCGCTGTCGCGGACTGGGAGCTCTCGCACCGCGAGACCGGCGAGGACATCGACGGGCTGGCCGCCGCCATGGCGCGCCAGGCCGGCGAGGCCGTGCTGCGCCACCCGGGCGGCGTCGGCGACGACAAGTTCCTCCAGGTGCTGGCCGAGGGCCTGGTCCTCACCGGCATCTCGATGTCCGTCGCGGGCGACAGCCGGCCGGCCTCCGGGGCCTGCCACGAGATCAACCACGCGTTCGACATCCTCTTCCCCAAGCGGGCTGCGAGCCACGGCGAGCAGTGCGGCCTCGGTGCCGCGTTCGCCACGCACCTGCGCGGGGACAAGGAGACGTCCGCGCTGATGGTCCAGGTGCTGCAGCGGCACGGCCTGCCGGTCACGCCGGGCGAGATCGGTTTCACGGACGAGGAGTTCGTGCAGGTCGTGGAGTTCGCCCCGAAGACCCGCCCCGGTCGCTACACGATCCTGGAACACCTGGACCTGTCCGCCGATCAGATCAGGGACGCATACGCCGACTATGCCAAAACCATCGGTAGCTGAACTCCGGCCGGTCGTTCACCCGGAGGGGGTGAAGGACCGGCGGAGCGGTGAGCACTGGGGCGGCCGGCTCTACATGCGCGAGATCTCGCTGCGCATCGACCGGCACCTGGTGAACACGCGGGTCACGCCCAACCAGCTGACCTACGTGATGACCGCCGCCGGCGCCCTCGCCGCCCCGGCCCTCCTGGTGCCGGGCATCACGGGCGCCGTGCTCGGCGTGGTGATGGTCCAGCTCTATCTGCTGCTCGACTGCGTCGACGGCGAGATCGCCCGCTGGAAGAAGCAGTACTCGATGGCCGGGGTGTACCTGGACCGTGTCGCCGCCTACCTGTGCGACGCCGCGGTCCTGGTCGGCTTCGGCCTGCGCGCCGCCGACCTGTTCGGCTCCGGGCGGATCGACTGGCTGTGGGCCTTCCTCGGTACGCTCGCGGCCCTCGGCGCCATCCTGGTCAAGGCCGAGACCGACCTCGTCGGCGTCGCCCGCCACCAGGCCGGGCTGCCGCCGGTCAAGGAGGCGGCGTCCGAGCCGCGCTCGTCCGGCATGGCGCTGGCCCGCAAGGCCGCCGGGGCGCTGAAGTTCCACCGGCTGATCCTCGGGATCGAGGCGTCCCTGCTGATCCTGGTCCTGGCGATCCTGGACGCGGTCAGGGGCGATCTGTTCTTTTCGCGGCTCGGCGTCGCCGTGCTGGCCGGCATCGCGCTCGTCCAGACGCTGCTCCACCTCGTGTCCATCCTGGCTTCAAGCAGGCTCAAGTGACCCAGACTCCACAGAACCTGAAGCTCGGCGCGGTCGTCCTCACCATGGGCAACCGCCCCGAGGAGCTGCGCGCGCTCCTCGACTCCGTCGCCAAGCAGAACGGCGACGCGATCGAGGTGGTGGTCGTCGGCAACGGCTCGCCGCTGCCGGAGCTCCCCGAGGGCGTACGGACGGTGGAGCTGCCGGAGAACGTCGGCATCCCGGCGGGCCGGAACGTCGGCATCGAGGCGTTCGGCCCCGCCGGGGCAGACAAGGACGTCCTGCTCTTCCTGGACGACGACGGCCTGCTCGCCAATATGGACACCGCCGAGCTGTGCCGCGAGGCGTTCGCCCGCGACCCGAAGCTGGGGATCATCAGCTTCCGCATCGCGGACCCGGACACCGGGGAGACCCAGCGCCGCCACGTACCGCGGCTGCGCGCGGCCGACCCGCTGCGCTCCTCCCGCGTGACGACCTTCCTCGGCGGTGCGAACGCGGTCCGCACGAAGGTCTTCGACGAGGTCGGCGGTCTGCCCGACGACTTCTTCTACGCGCACGAGGAGACCGACCTCGCCTGGCGGGCCCTGGACGCGGGCTGGATGATCGACTACCGCGCCGACATGGTCCTGCTGCACCCGACCATGGCCCCCACCCGGCACGCCGTCTACCACCGGATGGTGGCGCGCAATCGGGTGTGGCTGGCGCGCCGCAACCTGCCCGCTCCGCTGGTCCCGGTCTACCTCGGGGTATGGCTGCTGCTGACGCTGGCCAGGCGCCCGTCCCTGCCGGGGCTGCGGGCCTGGCTGGGCGGTTTCAAGGAGGGCTGGACCACGTCGTGCGGCCCCAGGCGTCCCATGAAGTGGCGTACCGTGTGGCGCCTGACCCGACTGGGCCGTCCGCCGGTCATCTGACAAGCTCGGTCGGAGAGCAGCATCCGGCGCGACCCGGGGGTACTCAGAGCCTGAGGCACCCCCGGGAAGCGCACCTTGAGGACGAAAGTGTCAACTGTGAGCGAGACCAGGCACGACAGTGCGGTCGCCATGAATGCCCCGCGGGCCCCCGAAGGCGGGCTCGCGCCGGTGCAGCTGGCCCAGAAGTACGGGCTGACGCAGAGCGGCGCCCGGCCGAGCCTGCCGGAGTACGTCCGGCAGCTGTGGCAGCGCCGTCACTTCATCTCGGCCTTCTCCAGCGCCAAGCTGACCGCCCAGTACAGCCAGGCCAAGCTGGGCCAGCTGTGGCAGGTGGCCACGCCGCTGCTGAACGCGCTGGTCTACTACTTGATCTTCGGTCTGCTGCTCGGCACCAGCCGGGGCGTGCCGGACTTCGTGCCCTTCCTGGTGACGGGCGTCTTCATCTTCACGTTCACGCAGAGCTCGGTGCTGGCGGGGACGCGGGCGATCTCGGGCAATCTCGGCCTGGTGCGGGCGCTGCATTTCCCGCGCGCCTGCCTGCCGATTTCCTTCTGTCTGATGCAGCTCAAGCAGCTGATGTTCTCCATGGGCGTGCTCGTGGTGATCCTGCTGGCGTTCGGGCAGGTGCCGGGCTGGTCGTGGCTGCTGGCGATTCCGGCGCTGTGTCTGCAGTTCGTCTTCAACACCGGTCTCGCGATGATCATGGCGCGGCTGGGCAGCAAGACCCCGGACCTCGCGCAGCTGATGCCGTTCATCCTGCGCACCTGGATGTACGCCTCCGGCGTGATGTACAGCATCGACCACATCCTGCAGACCAAGCACGTCCCCGGTGCGATCCGGTTCCTGCTGGATGTGAATCCGGGCGCGGTCTACATCGACCTGGTGCGGTTCTCCCTGATCGACTCCTTCAACACCCTCCCGCAGCATGTGTGGGCGCTGGCGCTGGGCTGGGCGGTCGTGATGGGCGCGGCGGGCTTTGTGTACTTCTGGAAGGCGGAGGAGCGGTACGGCCGTGGCTGAGCAGCAGAAGACCGACCTGGAGCAGCCGGCGGTGCAGGACGCCGCGACCGCGGAGGAGCGCATCCCGACCGTCATCGCGGATGATCTGCACATCGTGTACCGGGTCTATGGCACCGGCGCGGGCCGGGGCAGTGCCACCGCGGCGCTGAACCGGATCGTGCGCCGCAAGCCCTCCACCGGGGTGCGGGAGGTGCACGCGGTCAAGGGCGTGACCTTCACCGCCTACCGGGGCGAGTCGATCGGCCTGATCGGCACCAACGGCTCGGGCAAGTCCACCCTGCTCAAGGCGGTGGCGGGCCTGCTGCCGGCCGAGCGCGGCCATGTCTACACGCACGGCCAGCCCTCGCTGCTGGGGGTGAACGCGGCGCTGATGAACGACCTGACCGGCGAGCGCAACGTCATCCTGGGCGGACTGGCCATGGGCATGACTCGCGAGCAGGTCCGCGAGCGCTACCAGGGCATCGTCGACTTCTCCGGCATCAACGAGAAGGGCGACTTCATCTCCCTGCCGATGCGCACGTACTCCTCCGGCATGGCCGCCCGCCTGCGGTTCTCCATCGCCGCGGCCAAGGACCACGACGTCCTGATGATCGACGAGGCCCTCGCGACCGGCGACCGCAAGTTCCAGAAGCGCTCCGAGGCCCGCATCCGCGAGCTGCGCAAGGAGGCCGGCACGGTCTTCCTGGTCAGCCACAACAACAAGTCCATCCGGGACACCTGCGACCGGGTGCTGTGGCTGGAGAAGGGCGAGCTCCTCATGGACGGCCCCACGGACGACGTGATCAAGGCATACGAGAAGGAAACGGGCAAGTAGCCCCGTATCCGGAGAGAAGGCCCCCGCGCGTCCGGGCGCGGGGGCCTTCGATGTTGAAGAAATGGTCAACTCTGGCCGCAGGCGGAACAGTTGTCCGCCCGGCGGAGTTGTCCGGATCGTTGCTCCATGGTTCGGCACCCCCTCGGACGGGCGTGAGATGTACGGCGTAAGCTGTACGGGTGCGGAACGGCACATGTGGTACAAGTCGGGCAATATGGTCCGACGGCGGCGATGAGCGCCCTGATCGGACGGGTTGCGCGTGCGGCGTGTCCGAAATATGAAGTTTTAGCGTGGCGGTGTAGAACGGGAGACGTGACGGCAATGGCTACGGGATCTCTCCGGCTCCGGAACGCGCCGGGCAGCCTCCGGTGAGCCCGGAGCCTGTCGCGCCCGAGCGCGCCGTTCTGGACAAGGCCGCGCACGAGAACTTCCCCGTCGCGCCGTTCTTCCTGCCCCGCGCCTGGCGCGCCGACCTGATGGCCGTCTACGGATTCGCACGTCTGGTCGACGACATCGGCGACGGCGACCTCGCACCGGGCGGCGGCGACGCGGTACTGCTCGGCCTCGACCGTTCGCAGGCCGACGAACGTACCGCCCTGCTCGACGCGCTGGACGCCGACCTGCGCCGGGTCTACAGCGACCGGGCGCCGGGCCCCCGGCACCCCCTCATGCGCCGCCTCGGCCCGACCGTACGACGCTGCGGGCTGAGCCCCGGGCCGTTCGAGCGCCTGATCGAAGCCAATCGGCAGGACCAGCGCGTCGGTCGCTACGAGAGCTACGCGGACCTGCTGGACTACTGCGAACTGTCCGCCAACCCCGTGGGCCGGCTGGTCCTGGGCATCACGGGCACGACCACGCCCGAGCGGGTCCGCCGTTCGGACGCCATCTGCACCGCCCTTCAGATCGTCGAACACCTCCAGGACGTCTCCGAGGACCTGCGGAGAGACCGCATCTATCTGCCCGCCGAGGACATGAAGCGCTTCGGCGTCACCGAATCCGACCTGGCCGCCCCGAGAGGGGGCGCACCCGCGCGCGCACTGTTTGCATTCGAAGCCGAACGCGCCGGTGAGCTGCTGAATGAAGGTGCCCCGCTGGTGGGTAGCGTCCACGGCAGACTCAAGCTGCTGCTCGCCGGCTTCGTCGCCGGCGGACGCGCCGCCCTCCAGGCGGTGGCGGCCGCCGATCACGACGTCCTCCCTGGACCGCCCAAGCCCAGCAAGCTCGGTCTGCTGCGCGCGGTAGGGGCGACACTGCGAAGAGAGGGGTGAGTCGGACCGTGGAGGCAATCGCACACGCGTCCGCGCCGGTGCTCGCTGCGTACCGCTACTGCGAGGCCGTTACCGGGCAGCAGGCGCGTAACTTCGCTTACGGAATCCGGCTGTTGCCCGCCGACAAGCGCCAGGCCATGTCGGCGCTGTACGCGTTCTCGCGCCGGGTGGACGACATCGGCGACGGCGCGCTGGCGCCGGCCGAGAAGGAGCAGCGGCTCGCGGACACCCGCGGCCTGCTGGCGCGCATCAAGGACGGCCGGGTCGCGGAGGACGACACCGACCCGGTGGCGGTCGCGCTCGCGGACGCCGCGCGCCGCTTCCCGCTCCCGCTGGACGGCCTGGACGAGCTGATCGACGGCGTCCTGATGGACGTGCACGGCGAGACGTACGCGACCTGGGACGACCTCAAGGGCTACTGCCGCTGCGTCGCCGGGGCCATCGGGCGGCTCTCGCTCGGCGTGTTCGGCACCGTGCCCGGCGCGCCGGAGGCCGACCGCGCCCCCGAGTACGCCGATACGCTGGGGCTCGCCCTGCAGCTGACCAACATCCTCCGGGACGTGCGGGAGGACGCGGCCAACGGCCGTACGTACCTCCCCGCCGAGGACCTGGAGAAGTTCGGCTGCGCCGCGGGCTTCCACGGCTCCGTCCCGCCCGCGGGCGCGGACTTCACCGGGCTCGTCCACTTCGAAGTACGCCGGGCCCTCGCCCTGTTCGCCGAGGGCTTCCGGCTGCTGCCCATGCTGGACCGGCGCAGCGGCGCCTGCGTCGCCGCCATGGCCGGGATCTACCACCGGCTGCTCCGCCGCATCGCCGACGATCCCGAGGCGGTGCTGCGCGGCCGGGTCTCGCTGCCCGGCCATGAGAAGGCGTTCGTGGCCGTCCGCGGCCTCTCCGGGCTCGACGCGCGGGCGATCGGCCGCCGGCAGGCCGTCAGGAGGCGCGCATGACACGCCGAGCGAGCCGGAGCACGTCCGCGCAGGTACACGCCGTGCGACGGTCCCGGGAGCGGCGGGCAACCCCGTGGCGTACTGCTGCGTCCATGACAGCGGCATCCCGGGAGGACGCATGACTTCCGCCGACACACGGCCGGCCACGCACGTCACCGCGGGCGCCTCCAGCGACGGGGGCGCCACCGCGGTCGTCGTCGGCGGCGGCCTCGCGGGCACCACGGCGGCCCTCGCGCTCGCCGACGCCGGGCTGCGCGTCACCCTCGTCGAGGGCCGGCCCCGGCTGGGCGGCCTCGCCTTCTCCTTCCGCCGCGACTCCGCGGCCGGCGAGCTGAGCGTGGACAACGGCCAGCACGTCTACCTGCGCTGCTGCACCGCCTACCGGGACTTCCTGGAGCGCGTCGGCGGCGCGCACCTGATGCCGATTCAGGACCGACTGGACGTGCCGGTGCTGGACGCCGACCCGGCGCGCGCCGCGACGGGCATGCGCCTGGGCCGGTTGCGCCGCACCGCCCTGCCCGTGCCGCTGCACCTCGCCGCGAGCCTGGCCGGTTACCCGCACCTCTCGCTCGCCGAGCGCGCCTCCGTGGGCCGGGCCGCGCTCGCCCTGAAGGCCCTGGACCCGGCCGACCCCGCGCTGGACCGCATCGACTTCGCGAGCTGGCTCGCCCGGCACGGCCAGTCACCGCGTGCCGTCGAGGCGCTGTGGGACCTGGTCGGCGTCGCCACGCTGAACGCCCGCGCCGCCGACGCCTCTGCCGGGCTCGCCGCCATGGTCTTCAAGACCGGCTTGCTCTCCGACCCCGGGGCCGCCGACATCGGCTGGTCCCGCGTCCCGCTCGGCGAGGTCCACGACACGCTCGCCCGGGCCGCGCTGGAGAGGGCCGGGGTGCGCGTGGAGACCCGTACGCGGGCGAGCGCGCTCACGCGCACCGACGAGCGGCGCTGGCAGGTCACCGTCGAGAACGGCCCGCACAGCCAGGAGCAGCTGGCC
The DNA here is from genome assembly GCF_055567935.1 of Streptomyces sp. NPDC026301. NCBI lineage: Bacteria > Bacillati > Actinomycetota > Actinomycetes > Kitasatosporales > Streptomycetaceae > Streptomyces > Streptomyces sp. NPDC026301. Next base: position 278,143 of record NZ_JBVHPN010000004.1, read on the forward strand.
GCCGACACGGTCGTACTGGCCCTGCCGCAGCGCGAGGCGCACGGCCTCCTGCCGCCCGGCGCGCTGGCCCGTCCCGACCGGCTGCTGGACATCGGTACGGCTCCGATCCTCAACGTGCACGTGCTCTACGACCGCAAGGTCCTGCGCCGCCCGTTCTTCGCGACGCTCGGCTCGCCGCTGCAGTGGGTCTTCGACCGCACGGACGCGTCCGGGCTGCAGGGCGGCGGGCAGTACCTCGCCGTCTCGCAGTCCGCTGCGCAGGACGAGATCGACCTGCCGGTCGGCGTGCTGCGCGAGCGGTATCTTCCGGAGCTCGCGCGGGTGCTGCCCGCCGCGCGGGGCGCGAAGGTCCGCGACTTCTTCGTCACCCGCGAGCGCACCGCGACGTTCGCCCCCGCACCGGGCGTCGGCCGTCTCAGGCCCGCCGCCCGCACCCAGTCCGCCGGCCTGTACCTGGCCGGTTCGTGGACCGCCACAGGGTGGCCCGCGACCATGGAAAGCGCTGTTCGCAGCGGCACCAGTGCCGCACGCGAGGCACTCACCGAACTCGGCTTCCCCCAGGGATCACTGCCCCAGGAGGCGGCATGACTACGAGTACGCGCGCTCGCACGAGCACGAGCACCGGAAACAGAGGAGAAACCGTGCACCCGGCTTCCCCAGTAATCGACACCGAGGGCGTCACCGCACTCCTGGAGCGCGGGCGCAGGCTCGCCACTCCGGTGCTGCGGGCCGCCGTTGACCGGCTCGCGCCTCCCATGGACACCGTAGCCGCGTACCACTTCGGCTGGATCGACGCCGCGGGTGCGCCGTCGGCGGGCGACGGCGGCAAGGCCGTACGCCCCGCGCTCGCGCTGCTCTCGGCGGAGGCTGCGGGCGCCGCGCCGGAGGTCGGCATCCCCGGTGCCGTCGCCGTGGAGCTCGTGCACAACTTCTCGCTGCTGCACGACGACCTGATGGACGGCGACGAGCAGCGCCGGCACCGCGACACCGTCTGGAAGGTGCACGGACCCGCCCAGGCCATCCTGGTCGGTGACGCGCTCTTCGCACTCGCCAACGAGATACTGCTGGAACTGGGGACCGTGGACGCCGGGCGCGCGGCGCGCCGGCTCACCCTCGCCACCCGCAAGCTGATCGACGGCCAGGCCCAGGACATCTCCTACGAGCACCGCGACCGGGTCACCGTCGCGGAGTGCCTGGAGATGGAGGGCAACAAGACCGGCGCGCTGCTGGCCTGCGCCGTCTCCATCGGCGCGGTGCTCGGCGGCGCCAGTGACCGCACCGCCGACATCCTGGAGAAGTACGGCTACCACCTCGGCCTCGCCTTCCAGGCCGTCGACGACCTGCTCGGCATCTGGGGCGACCCGGACGCCACCGGCAAGCAGACCTGGTCCGACCTGCGGCAGCGCAAGAAGTCGCTGCCGGTCGTCGCCGCCCTGGACGCGGGCGGCCCGGCATCCGAGAAGCTCGCCCGCATCCTGGCCGCCGACGCCAAGAAGAGCGAGACCGAGATCGCCGATTTCACGGAGGCGGAATTCGCCTCCCGCGCGGCTCTCATCGAGGAGGCCGGTGGCCGCGAGTGGACCTCGGAGGAGGCCCGCCGCCAGCACGCCACCGCGATCGCCGCACTCGACGAGATCGATATGCCCGAAGAGGTCCGCGGCCAGCTCGTCGCCCTCGCGGACTTCGTCGTCGTACGGAAGAGATGATCACGATTACACCGAACTAGTTCGCAGTCGCCGGCCGGTGCCGGCCGCCCTCGGTACGCCATACCGGGGGCCCGGCACCGGCCGACGGAAGCCCCATGCATTCGTCTTTGATTACTGCAGAAGGGGAAGCCATGACAGCGACGACCGACGGAAGCACCGGGGCGGCCCTGCCGGCCCGGGCACCCTCGGCCAGCGATGCCACCGCTGAGACCACCCACCGGAGCCCCGCGGCCCCGCCCCCGGCGCCCGACGACCCGACGGGCGCGGCGCGGCAGGCGACCGCCCGGGCCACCGAATACCTCCTCTCCCTCCAGGACCCCGCAGGCTGGTGGAAGGGCGACCTCGACACCAACGTGACGATGGACGCCGAGGACCTGATGCTCCGCCAGTTCCTGGGCATCAGCGACCCGAAGACCACCGAGGCCGCCGCCCGCTTCGTACGCGGCGAGCAGCGCGACGACGGCACCTGGGCCAGCTTCTACGGCGGCCCCGGAGAGCTCTCCACCACCATCGAGGGCTATGTCGCCCTCCGCTTGGCCGGCGACCGGCCCGACGACCCGCACATGGCCAGGGCGTCCGCCTGGATCCGCGCACAGGGCGGCATCGCGGCCTCCCGCGTCTTCACCCGCATCTGGCTGGCCCTCTTCGGCTGGTGGAAGTGGGAGGACCTGCCCGAGCTGCCGCCCGAGCTCATCGCCTTCCCGAAGTGGTTCCCGCTCAACATCTACGACTTCGGCTGCTGGGCCCGGCAGACCATCGTCCCGCTGACGATCGTCTCCGCCCACCGGCCCGTGCGCCCCGCGCCGTTCGCCCTGGACGAGCTGCACACCGACCCGCGCCACCCGAACCCACCGCGGCCGCTCGCCCCCGTCACCACCTGGGACGGCGTCTTCCAGCGCCTGGACGCGGCGCTGCACGTCTACCGCAAGGTCGCGCCGCGCCGGCTGCGCCGCAGCGCCATGCGCACCGCGGCGCGCTGGATCATCGAGAGGCAGGAGAACGACGGCTGCTGGGGCGGTATCCAGCCGCCCGCTGTCTACTCGGTCATTGCGCTGCACCTCCTGGGCTACGACCTGGACCACCCCGTGCTCCGCGAGGGCCTGGCCTCCCTGGACCGCTTCGCCGTCTGGCGCGAGGACGGCGCCCGGATGATCGAGGCCTGCCAGTCCCCGGTCTGGGACACCTGCCTCGCCACCATCGCGCTCGCCGACGCCGGACTGCCCCGCGACCACCCGCAGCTGGTCAAGGCCGCCGACTGGATGCTGGACGAGCAGATCGACCGGCCCGGCGACTGGGCCGTGCGCCGGCCGCGGCTGCCCTCCGGCGGCTGGGCCTTCGAGTTCGAGAACGACAACTACCCGGACATCGACGACACCGCCGAGGTCGTCCTCGCGCTGCGCCGCGTCGAGCACCCCGACCCGCAGCGCGTCGAGGACGCCGTACGCCGCGCCGTGCGCTGGAATCTCGGCATGCAGTCCCGCGACGGGGCCTGGGGCGCCTTCGACGCCGACAACACCAGTCCCTTCCCCGACCGGCTGCCCTTCTGCGACTTCGGCGAGGTCATCGACCCGCCGTCGGCCGACGTCACCGCGCACGTCGTGGAGATGGCGGCGGACGTCGGCGCCACCCACGACCCGCGCGTGCGGCGCGGCATCGAATGGCTGCTGGCCGAGCAGGACCCGACCGGCGCGTGGTTCGGCCGCTGGGGCACCAACTTCATTTACGGCACGGGGTCCGTGCTGCCCGCGCTCGTCGCGGCCGGCATCCCCGCCTCGCACCCCGCGATCCGCCGCGCGGTCTCCTGGCTCGAGAGCGTGCAGAACGACGACGGGGGCTGGGGCGAGGACCAGCGCTCCTACAAGGACCGCGACTGGATCGGGCGCGGCGCCTCGACCGCCTCGCAGACCGGCTGGGCGCTGATGGCGCTGCTCGCGGCCGGCGAGCGGGAGAGCGGGGCCGTGGCGCGCGGCGTGCAGTGGCTGGCCGCCACGCAGCGCCCCGACGGGTCCTGGGACGAGCCGTACTTCACCGGTACCGGCTTCCCCTGGGACTTCTCGATCAACTACCACCTCTACCGGCAGGTCTTCCCGCTCACGGCCCTGGGCCGCTATCTGGGCGGCGGTCCGGCCGGAGCGGCCGTGAGGTCCTAGATGACCGACTCGGACGGCCCGTCCCCGGGCCCGCCGCCACCGCTGCTGGTCGCCTGCGCGCTCGGCATCGAGCGCTTCGCGCTGCGCGGCGGCCCGGCCGGCACGGTGCTCCGCACGGGCATGGGCCCGCAGGCGGCGGAGCGGGCCATCGGCGCCGCGCTCGGCGCCGGCTCGCCCGCCGCTGCCTCGCCGGTCGTTGCCAGTGGCTTCTGCGCCGGGCTCGCGCCGGGCATGCGCCCCGGTGACGTGGTCGTCGCGGACGCCACCCGCGAGCACCAGCCGGACCGCGCCGAGGCCGTCTGCCGCGACAATGCGCCGCTGGTCGCGGCCCTGAAGGAACGCGGCCTGACCGTGCACTCGGGGCTGCTGCTCGGCAGCGACCACGTCGTGCGCGGCGCCGAGCGGACCGCGCTGCACGCCGCCGGGGCGGTCGCCGTGGACATGGAGTCCGCCGCGACGCTCGGCAGCGCGCTGCGGGCCGGACCCCGCCCCATTGCCGCCGTCCGAGTGGTCGTGGACGCTCCAGAGCATGAACTCGTCCGCATTGGCACGATACGCGGGGGAATATCGGCCTTCCGCGTCTTGCGTGCCGTCCTTCCCGTTTTCTTTGAATGGCACCGTTCTTTGCTGCTCCCCAGGAGGTGAGCCAGATGGCCATGCCGCTCCGTCAGACCATCAGGGTCGGGACCTATCTCTTTGAACAGAAAATGCTCCGGCGGCGTGAGAAGTTCCCGCTCATCGTCGAACTGGAGCCGCTTTACGCATGCAACCTCGCGTGCGAGGGCTGCGGAAAGATCCAGCACCCGGCCGGGGTGCTGAAGCAGCGGATGCCGGTCGCGCAGGCGGTCGGCGCCGTACTGGAGTCCGGCGCTCCGATGGTCTCCATCGCGGGCGGCGAGCCTCTGATGCACCCTCAGATCGATGAGATCGTGCGCCAGCTGGTCGCCAAGAAGAAGTACGTCTTCCTGTGCACCAACGCCATGCTGATGCGCAAGAAGATGGACAAGTTCACTCCCTCGCCGTACTTCGCCTTCGCGGTGCACATCGACGGGATGCGCGAGCGTCACGACGAGTCCGTGGCCAAGGAAGGCGTCTTCGACGAGGCAGTGGAGGCCATCAAGGAGGCCAAGCGCCGCGGCTTCCGGGTCACCACGAACTCCACCTTCTTCAACACCGACACCCCGCAGACCATCATCGAGGTGCTCAACTTCCTCAACGACGACCTCAAGGTCGACGAGATGATGCTCTCGCCCGCCTACGCCTACGAGAAGGCCCCCGACCAGGAGCACTTCCTCGGTGTCGAGCAGACCAGGGAGCTGTTCAAGAAGGCGTTCGCGGGCGGCAACCGGCGCCGCTGGCGGCTCAACCACAGCCCGCTCTTCCTGGACTTCCTGGAGGGCAAGGCGGACTTCCCCTGCACCGCCTGGGCGATCCCGAACTACTCCCTGTTCGGCTGGCAGCGCCCCTGCTACCTGATGAGCGACGGGTACGTCCCCACGTACCGGGAGCTGATCGAGGAGACCGACTGGGACAAGTACGGCCGCGGCAAGGATCCGCGCTGCGCCAACTGCATGGCGCACTGCGGCTACGAGCCGACCGCCGTCCTGGCGACCATGGGCTCCCTGAAGGAGTCGCTGCGCGCCGCCCGCGAGACCGTCGCCGGAAACCACGGGTGACGTCATGACCATTGGTGAGCCTGTCACGTTGGGGCTCCCCGAGGTACCGGCCCGGCCCCTGGCCGTCCGGCGCGTCTCGCGCCGGATCCAGGTCGGGCCGGTGGCCGTGGGCGGGGGAGCGCCCGTCTCCGTACAGTCGATGACGACGACGCGGACCGCCGACATCGGGTCGACGCTGCAGCAGATTGCGGAGCTGACGGCGTCCGGCTGCCAGATCGTGCGGGTGGCGTGCCCGACGCAGGACGACGCGGACGCGCTGCCGGTCATTGCGAAGAAGTCGCAGATCCCGGTGATCGCGGATATTCACTTCCAGCCCAAGTACGTCTTCGCGGCGATCGACGCGGGGTGTGCGGCGGTGCGGGTGAATCCGGGCAACATCAAGCAGTTCGATGACAAGGTCAAGGAGATCGCGAAGGCGGCCAATGACGCGGGGACGCCGATCCGGATCGGGGTGAACGCGGGTTCGCTGGACCGGCGGCTGCTGCAGAAGTACGGCAAGGCCACGCCCGAGGCGCTGGTGGAGTCGGCCCTGTGGGAGGCGTCGCTCTTCGAGGAGCACGGCTTCCGCGACATCAAGATCTCCGTGAAGCACAACGACCCGGTCGTGATGGTCAACGCCTACCGGCAGCTGGCCGCGCAGTGCGACTACCCGCTGCACCTGGGCGTGACCGAGGCGGGCCCGGCCTTCCAGGGCACCATCAAGTCCGCCGTCGCCTTCGGCGCGCTGCTGAGCGAGGGCATCGGCGACACCATCCGCGTCTCCCTCTCCGCCCCGCCCGCGGAGGAGGTCAAGGTCGGCATCTCCATCCTGGAGTCACTGAACCTGCGGCAGCGCCGCCTGGAGATCGTGTCCTGCCCCTCGTGCGGGCGGGCGCAGGTGGATGTGTACAAGCTGGCCGAGGAGGTCACGGCGGGGCTGGACGGCATGGAGGTGCCGCTCCGCGTCGCGGTGATGGGCTGTGTGGTCAACGGCCCGGGTGAGGCCCGCGAGGCGGACCTGGGTGTGGCCTCGGGCAATGGCAAGGGGCAGATCTTCGTGAAGGGCGAGGTCATCAAGACCGTGCCGGAGTCGAAGATCGTGGAGACCCTCATCGACGAAGCCATGAAGATCGCCGCACGCATGGCAGCCGAGGGAGCGGCCACCGGCGCCCCCGACGTCACCGTCGGCTGAACCGACCCCCGGCGGAGCCGTCGGCCGACGACCCCGACGGCTCCGCCGGCAAGAACACAGAGGAGGGGGGACCCAGCATGTCGATGCTCGAATACATCCGGGAACCGCAGGACCTCAAGGAGGTGCCGACGGACCGCCTCGGCGAACTGGCCGCGGAGATCCGCCAGTTCCTCATCCAGGCGGTCGCCCGCACCGGCGGCCACCTCGGCCCCAACCTGGGCGTGGTCGAGCTGACCATCGCCCTGCACCGGGTGTTCGACTCGCCCGCCGATCGCATCCTGTGGGACACCGGGCACCAGTCGTACGTCCACAAGATCCTGACCGGCCGGCAGGACTTCTCCAAGCTGCGCGGCAAGGGCGGCCTGTCCGGGTACCCCTCGCGCGAGGAATCCGTCCACGACGTCATCGAGAACAGCCACGCCTCCACGGTGCTCGGCTGGGCCGACGGGCTGGCCAAGGCCAACCAGGTACTGGGCAGGAGCGACCACGTCGTCGCGGTCACCGGTGACGGCGCGCTCACCGGAGGCATGGCCTGGGAAGCGCTCAACAACATCGCGGCGGCCGACGACCGGCCGCTGATCATCGTCGTCAACGACAACGAACGCTCCTACGCGCCCACCATCGGCGGCCTGGCCGACCACCTCGCCACGCTCCGCACCACCGACGGCTACGAACGCTTCCTGACCTGGGGCAAGGACGTCCTGCACCGCACGCCGGTCGTCGGCAGGCCACTGTACGAGTCGCTGCACGGCGCGAAGAAGGGCTTCAAGGACGCCTTCGCGCCCCAGGGCATGTTCGAGGACCTGGGCCTGAAATACGTCGGCCCGATCGACGGCCACGACATCGAGGCGGTGGAGTCCGCGCTGCGCCGCGCCGCCCGCTTCCACGGCCCCGTCCTGGTGCACTGCCTCACCGAGAAGGGCCGCGGCTACCGGCCGGCGCTGGAGGACGAGGCCGACCGCTTTCATACCGTCGGCGTGATGGACCCGCTCACCTGCGCGCCGGTCGCGCCGCCCGGCCCGCCGTCCTGGACCTCCGTCTTCGGCGACGAGATGGTCCGCATCGGCGCCGAGCGGCCGGACGTGGTGGCGGTCACCGCGGCGATGCTGCAGCCCGTCGGGCTGGGCAAGTTCGCCGCCGCGTATCCGGACCGGGTCTGGGACGTGGGCATCGCAGAACAGCACGCCGCGGTCTCGGCGGCCGGGCTCGCCACCGGCGGCCTGCACCCGGTCTTCGCCGTCTACGCCACCTTCCTCAACCGCGCCTTCGACCAGATCCTGATGGACGTCGCGCTGCACAAGTGCGGCGTGACCTTCGTACTGGACCGGGCCGGCGTCACCGGCACCGACGGGCCCAGCCACAACGGCATGTGGGACATGTCGATCCTCCAGGTCGTGCCGGGCCTGCGGATCGCCGCGCCGCGCGACGCCGACCAGCTCCGCGCCCAGCTGCGCGAGGCCGTCGACGTCGACGACGCGCCGACCGTCGTGCGCTACCCGAAGGAGTCCGTCGGCGAGCCCGTTCCCGCGCGAGAACGCGTCGGGGGAGTGGACGTCCTCGCCCGCGGCGAGCGGGAGGACGTACTGCTGGTCGCGGTCGGCGTGATGGCGCCGGTCTGCCTGGCGGCGGCCGAACTGCTCGCGGCGCGCGGCATCGACGCCACGGTGATCGACCCGCGGTGGGTCAAGCCGGTCGACCCGGAGATCCCGCGGCTGGCCGCGCGGCACGCCGCGGTGGCCGTCGTGGAGGACAGCAGCCGCACCGGCGGCGTCGGCGCCGCGGTCGGCCAGGCGCTGCGCGACGCCGACATCGACCTGCCGCTGCGCACCTTCGGCATCCCCGAACAGTTCCTCGCGCACGCCAAGCGGGGCGAGGTGCTGGCCGACATCGGGCTGACCCCGGCGGAGATCGCGGGCCGCATCGCCGAGAGCCTGCCCCGTACGGACGACCGCGCGGCGGCCGTCGCGGCCGTCAAGGAGAACAACGACGCATGACCGGATTCGACCTCACCAAGCTGCTCGCCGAGCGCGGCGCCGAACGCTACGACCTGCACGCCAAGTACCTCAACCACCAGCTGCCGCGGATGCTGCACACCATCGGCTTCGACAAGGTGTACGAGCGGGCCGAGGGTGCGTACTTCTGGGACGACCAGGGCCGGGACTACCTGGACATGCTCGCCGGCTTCGGCGTGATGGGCCTCGGCCGGCACCACCCCGTCGTCCGGCAGGCGCTGCACGACGTGCTGGACGCCGGGCTCGCCGACCTCACCCGCTTCGACTGCCCGCCGCTGCCGGGCCTGCTCGCCGAAAAACTGCTCCGGTACGCGCCGCACCTGGACCGGGTCTTCTTCGGGAACAGCGGCACCGAAGCCGTCGAGACGGCCCTGAAGTTCGCCCGGTACGCGACGGGCCGCCCGCGCATCCTGTACTGCACGCACGCCTTCCACGGCCTGACCACGGGCTCGCTCTCGGTCAACGGCGAGGACGGCTTCCGCGACGGCTTCGCGCCGCTGCTGCCGGACACCGCCATCGAGCTGGGCGACCTGGACGCGCTGGAGCGGGAGCTGAAGCGCGGCGACGTGGCGGGCTTCGTCGTGGAGCCGATCCAGGGCAAGGGCGTGCACCCGGCCCCGCCCGGCTTCCTGCGCGCCGCGCAGGAGCTGCTGCACAAGCACAAGGCGCTGCTCATCGCGGACGAGGTGCAGACCGGGCTCGGCCGCACCGGCGACTTCTTCGCGTACCAGCACGAGCCCGGCGTCGAGCCGGACCTGGTCTGCGTGGCCAAGGCGCTCTCCGGCGGCTACGTACCGGTCGGCGCCACGCTCGGCAAGGAGTCGGTCTTCAAGAAGGTCTACTCCTCGATGGACCGGGTCCTGGTGCACTCGGCGAGCTTCGGCTCCAACGCGCAGGCCATGGCCGCCGGGCTGGCGGTCCTGACGGTCATGGAGGACGAGGGCATCGTGGCGGGTGCGCGGACCACCGGTGACCTGCTGCGCACCCGCCTCGCCGAGCTGATCCCGAAGTACGAGCTGCTGCACGACGTGCGGGGCCGCGGCCTGATGGTCGGGATCGAGTTCGGCCGGCCCAGATCGCTGGGGCTGCGCGGCCGCTGGACGATGCTCCAGGCGGCGCGCAAGGGGCTCTTCGCGCAGATGGTCGTGGTGCCGCTGCTGCAGCGGCACCGCATCCTCACCCAGGTCTCCGGCGACCACCTCGAAGTCATTAAGCTGATCCCGCCGTTGATCATCGGCGCCGAGGAGGTGGACCGCTTCGTCGCGGCCTTCACCGCCGTCATGGACGACGCCCACACGGGCGGCGGCCTGATCTGGGACTTCGGGCGGACACTGGTCAAGCAGGCGATGGCCAACAGATGAGCTGACTACGGGGGCAAGCGGTGGTGGCACCGACGACGGTACGGGCCGTGAACGCGATGACGGCGCGCTGGGCGCGGGCCGCGGCCGGCGACGGCGGTGGCGCGGAGCGCGGCACCGTCCTCACCGCGGCCGGCGTCTGGCCGCTGCTGGCGCTGCTCACGGGCCCGGCCCACGGCCCGGCCCGCGCCGAGCTGGCCGCCGCCCTGGGAGTGCCCGCCGAATCCGCCGCCGCGGCGGGCCGGGAGCTCCTCGCCGCGCTGGACGCCGCGCCCGGCGTCCGGGCGGCGGTCGGCCTGTGGGCCCGCCGCACACTGGAGCTGCGCCCGGAGTGGCGTGCCGGGCTGCCCCTGGACACCCACGGCGAGCTCACCGGGGACATCGAGACGGACCTGGCGGAGCTGAACGCCTGGGCCGCGCGGCGCACCGACGGCATGATCGGCAAGATGCCGCCGGTCGTCGACCCGGACACGCTCTTCGTGCTGGCCTCCGCGCTGGTGGCCCGGACGACCTGGACCCGGCCGTTCACCGAGACCTCGCTCGCGCCGCAGGCCGGACCGTGGCGCGGGCGCCGGCTGGCCGGCCTGGTCCGCTTCGGCTCCCCGGCCGGTCTCCTCGCGCTGCACACCACGCCGTGGGGCCCGCTCGCCCGGCTGCGCGTCGAGGGCGACAACGGGCTCGACGTGCACCTCCTGCTCGGCCCCGAGGACCGCCCCGCGGGCGAGGTGCTGGACGCCGGGATCGCGGCCCTGGACGGCGCGTACGCCACCACGTACGGAGACGCGCTGCCCGAGGGCGACGCGGTCGGCCCGGGTCTCCGCGTCACCACCGTGCCGAGCTGGGACACGGAGCCGACCCTCGCGGTCCGTTCCGTCGCCTTCACCGTCGATGCCGAGCACGATCTGCTCGGCCGGGCGGCGCTGTTCGGACTGGAGAGCGCGCAGAACGCCGCACGCGGTCACTTCCCCGGCATCAGCGCGTACCCGCTGGCGGTCTCCGCGGCCCGCCAGTCCGCCACCGCGACCTTCGGCGCCCTGGGCTTCCGCGCCGCCGCGGTCACCGCCATCGCCGCGGCCCCCGGTGGCGCGCCGATGACCCCGCCGTACCGGACCCGGCAGGTCGAGGCGCGTTTCGACCGTCCCTTCGGCTTCCTGGCCGTGCAGCGGGACACCGGCCTGGTCCTCGCCGCGGGCTGGGTGGCCCGCCCCGACACACGCTGAAGGGCCGGCCCCTCATGGGTACCGGCCCTTCGAGAGCGCTGCCGCGCGGCCGTCAGTCCTCCAGCAGCCGTTCGCGGAGTCGGCCGCGGGTCTCCGGGGTGAGCTTCAGGCCCTCGGTGAGGTACGTCTCCGTCGAGCCCCAGGTGGACTCGATGGTGTCGAAGGCCGCGTGCAGGTACTCGGCGCGGGCGTCGAAGAGCGGCGCGAGCAGCGCCATGACCTCCTCGGACATGCCGGCCTGCGAGCGGTCGGAGCGGCGCACCTTGTACCGCCGGCGCGGGTCGTTGGACTCCAGGTAGTCCGCCTCGATGGCCTCCCGCTCCACGCCCACCGCGAGCAGCGTGACCGCGATGGACAGGCCCGCGCGGTCCTTGCCGGCCGCACAGTGCATCAGCGCCGGCACGCTCTCCTCGGCTATGGAGTGCAGCACCCGGCTGTGGTCGGCGGTGCGGGTCGAGACGATGTGCCGGTACGTGCGCGCCATCCGGCCCGCCGCCTGCCCGTCGCCCAGCGCCGCGCGCAGCTGGTCCAGCTCGCCGTCGCGCACCATCGCCCAGAACTCCGCGCCGTCGGCCGGGTCGGTGAGCGGGATGTTGACGTGCCGCACGCCGGGCAGGGTGACGTCCGGGCCCTCGAGCTTGATGTCGGCGGCGTTACGGAAGTCGAAGATCGTGTGCAGGCCGAGCGTGCCGAGGAAGGCGGCGTCCGCCTCCGTGGCGTGCGCCAGGTGACCGCTGCGGAAGAGCCGTCCCTGCCGCACCCGCCGCCCGTCGACCGTCGGCAGTCCGCCGACGTCCCGGAAGTTGCGCACCTCTGTGAGCAGGGGCTCGGTCGACCGGACCTGGGGCGGCTGCTGCGTCGTCACGGGCGCGCTCCTTTTACGTCGGCCGCCGACGCTGCTCGTCGGCGAGCGGGCTGTTTCGACCATACGGCACTGGTGCAATAGGCAACTAGCTCGTCCGGCCACTGATCGTGACCGTATGGGGTTGCGGTGGGGGCGCTCGGCGTCCGTCTCGGCGCGGGGCTGCTGTCCACTCGTATTCCGACTTGGGCAGAATTTGACTGAGTGGCGATCATCACCTGTCGTCAACCCATGGTTACGGTGGCGTAGGTCACTCCTGAAGGTGAAGTATGTCCTGACGTGGCAGAGGATTCGAAGAAGATAAGCAGCAGCGAAAGTGACCTGTTCGGGTCGTACGCGGCCGTCGGGGACAGCTTCACCGAGGGCGTCGGCGACCCCGGTCCGGACGGCACGTTCATCGGGTGGGCGGACCGGCTCGCGGTCCTGCTCTCCGACCGCCGCCCGGAGCACGACTTCCGGTACGCCAACCTCGCCGTACGAGGCCGCCTCCTGGACCCGATCGTCGCCGAGCAGGTCCCGCGCGCGAAGGAGCTCGGGCCGGACCTGGTGACGTTCTGCGCCGGCGGCAACGACATCCTGCGGCCCGGCTCCGACCCGGACGACGTTGCCGAGCGCTACGCCGCCGCCGTCGCGGACCTCAAGGAGTCGGTCGGCACGGTCCTGCTGTGCACCGGCTTCGACACCCGTGACATCCCCGTGCTCAAGCACCTGCGCGGCAAGATCGCCACGTACACCGCCCATGTCCGGGCCATCGCCGACCAGTACGACTGCCCGGTCCTGGACCTGTGGTCGCTGAAGTCCGTGCAGGACCGCCGCGCCTGGAGCGACGACCGGCTGCACCTCTCGCCCGACGGGCACACCCGGGTGGCGCTGCGCGCGGCCCAGGTGCTCGGCCTGGACGTGCCGGCCGAGCCGGACCAGCCCTGGCCGCCGGAGACGCGCAGCGCGGCCGACGCCCGTCGCGAGACCATCCACTGGGCGCGCGAACACCTCGTGCCGTGGATCGGGCGGCGGCTGCGCGGCGAGTCCTCCGGCGACCACGTCACGGCGAAGCGGCCCGAGCTGGCGCTGCTGGAGGCCGACGCGGCCGCGCTCGCCCAGGCGGCCGTCCCGGCACAGGCCGCCCGCTAGTACGCGAGGTCCGCCCATACGACCCGGCCCCGGCCGGCGTCGGCGGGCCGTTCGCCCCAGTCCTCGGAGACCGCGCCGACCAGCAGCAGGCCGCGCCCGCACTCCCGGTCCGTGCTGCGCGGCTGGGCCTGCGGCCGGGAGTCGCTGTGCCCCTGGTCGGTGACCGCCACGCGCAGCCGCGCCCCGTCGAGGGTCAGCTCGCAGGAGACCCGCTCGCTGTCGGTGTGCCGCACGGCATTGGTGAACAGCTCCGAGACCACCAGCTCGGCGTCGTCGCGCAGCTGCTCGGTGGCGCCCCATTCCCGCAGCGCGGTCGTGACTCTTCGGCGGGCCTCCGGAACGGAGGTGCGCAGAGCCGGCAATTGGAAGGCGTCGCTGAGGACTTGGACGGCCACGCCGCCGCATCCCCTTAACGATTCCGCGTGGTGGGAGGAAGGCACTCCGCAACTATGTGCGATGTTGAACAAGCTTGGCAAGGACCATTCTGTAAATTGCAGAATCGCCATGACAGTCTGTTCGCGCTTCTGATGGCATGACACACTGCTGAGCACGTAACTCAGTTGGAGGAGATCACAAGTGGTGGACGCACGGTCGGGCGGGGCGCCGACCGTCCTGCGGGTAGTCCTCGGCAAGAGGCTGCAGGACCTTCGCGAGAAGGCCGGACTCTCCTTCGAACAGGCCGCCGAGGCGCTGGACGTCACGCACGCGACCGTACGCCGCATGGAGAAGGCCGAGGTCGGGCTGAAGATCCCGTACGTGGAGAAGCTGCTCGCCACCTACGGCGTCACCGACGCGGAGGAGAGCGAGACCTTCATCGCCCTCGCCCGGGAGGCCAACCGCCCCGGCTGGTGGCACCGCTTCCGGGACGTACTGCCCGACTGGTTCAGCGCGTACGTCAGCCTGGAGAGCGCCGCCAACCTCATCCGCGCCTACCAGCCGCACTACGTACCCGGCCTGCTGCAGACCGAGGGCTACGCGCGCGCCGTGCTGCGCGCCGGGATGCCGCACACCGCCGCCGAGGAGATCGACCGTTCCGTCGACCTGCGCATGGAACGCCAGTCGCTGCTCCGCCGCGACAACGCGCCCATGCTGTGGGCCGTGCTGGACGAGACCGTGCTGCGCCGCCCGGTCGGCGGCGCGGGCGTCATGCGCGAGCAGCTCGACCGGCTGATCGAGGCCACCGAACTGCCCAACGTACGGCTGCAGGTCATCCCCTTCGCCACCGGCCCGCACCCCGCCATGTACGGGCCGTTCCACATCTTCCGGTTCCCCATCCCGGAGCTGCCCGACATCGCGTACGCGGAGAGCCTGGTCGGCGCCGTGTACTTCGATCAGCGCGGCGACGTCTCGCAGTTCCTGGAGGCGCTGGACCGGATGTGCGCGCAGGCCGCGCCCGCACACCGCACCGCAGCCCTTCTGAGTGGCTTTCGCAAGGAGATCTGAACCATGGATCGCATACGCATCTACAACGGCATGCCCGCCAGCGAGCTGGGCAGCGAGGGCTGGCACAAGCCGTGGAGCGGCGGCAACGGCGGCGAGTGCGTCGAGGCGATGAGACTCAAGGACGGCCGGGTGGCGCTGCGCCAGTCCACCGACCCCAACGGCCCGGCACTGATCTACACCCACGGCGAGATCGAGAGCTTCATCCGGGGCGCGAAGGCCGGCGAGGCGGACTTCCTGCTGCACGCGGCGCCCGGCGGCTGCGGGAACCGGAGGACGGCATGAGCGACCGGACCTGCCCGGCGGGCCAGGACTTCCCCGCGGACCCGGACGTCCCGGTGGAGCACAGCCCCCTGACGGGCCACAGCCTGCCGCCGGAACAGGGCTTCACGGCGGACGAGATCGACACCAGCAGGCCGCATCCCGCGCGGATGTACGACTACTACCTCGGCGGCTGGGACAACTACGAGACCGACCGCGAGGCCGCCGACAAGGTCATCCGCGCCCACCCGCAGGTCCGCGACAGCGCCCGCGCCAACCGCGCCTTCATGCAGCGCGCCGTACGGGACGCGGCGGGCGCCGGCATCCGGCAGTTCCTCGACCTCGGCACCGGCATCCCCACCTCGCCCAACACCCACGAAGTGGCCCGCGCGGCCGCCCCGGACGCGCGGGTGGTCTACGCCGACAACGACCCGATCGTGGCCACCCACGCGGGCGCCCGGCTCACCAACACGCCGGGCACCGGCTTCGTCCTCGGCGACGTCCGCCACCCGAAGACGCTGCTCGCCGACCCGGCGGTCCGCTCGCTGATCGACTTCGACCGGCCGGTGGCCGTGCTGCTCGTCGCCGTACTGCACTTCCTGCGCGACGACGAGGACCCGGCCGGCGTGGTCGCGGCGCTCGCCGGCGCACTGCCCGCCGGCAGCCGGCTGATCCTCTCGCACGCCACGGGCGAGCCGTACGAGGAGTACGCGGCAGGCCGCACGGACGAGGCGGCGCGGGACGGCGTCCTGAACGTCTACAAGAACGCCACCGCCACGCTCAACCTCCGCGACAGGGCCGCGGTCCAGCGGCTCTTCGGGCCGTTCCGGCTCCAGGAGCCGGGCGTCGTCCGGGTCCCGCTGTGGCGCCCGGACGGCCCGGTGCCCACCGCCGAGGAGATCAACAACACGATCTTCTACGGCGGGGTGGGCATCAAGGAGTGAACCTCACGGAGTGAGCGAAGGGGTCCGCACCTCCGTAGCGGGCTCCTCCTCTTCCTCCGCCGCCGCCAGCAGTTCGGCCGCCGTGATGAGCGCGGTGTGCGTGCCCTCCGACGTACAGGCGTGCGCGCCCGCGACCGTACCCAGCCGGGCGCACTCCTCCAGGTCGTGCCCGGCCAGCCGGCCGTGCAGGAAGCCGCACACGAATGCGTCGCCCGCGCCGTTGCTGTCCACCACCGGCGCCCCCGGCACGGCCGCCGGGACGTGCCGCGGGGTGGAGTCGTCCGGCGTGAGCAGATACGCGCCGCCCGCGCCCGCCGTGGCGATCACCGCCTCGGCCCGGCCCTCGCGCAGGATCTCCCGCATCACCGCGCCGATCCGCTCCCCGGCGCCCGCCGCGCTGAGGAACACCAGGTCCGAGCGGAGCGCGAACTCCCGGTGGTGGTCGGCCAGCCCGTCCCAGTCGTGCAGGTCGGTGGAGACCGGTACGCCCAGCTCCGCGATGTCGTCGAAGAGGAACCGCGCGAAGTGCATGATCGACAGATGCACGTGCCGGGTCCGGCGGAGATACGGGAAGTAGTGGTCCGCCGGCATCCGCAGATCGAGCGGGTCCCGGCCGTCGTAGAAGGACGTGCGGCGGCCGTCGGGGGAGACGAGGTTGACCGCGCGGCGGGTCCCGTGCGGGGAGGTCAACGGATCGAAGTCGACGCCGGTGCCCTTCAGCCGCTCCCTGACCAGCTCGCCCTCGTGGTCCGCACCGATGAAGTCCACGAACGCGGTGGACAGCCCGAGCGCCGCACAGCCGAGCGCGACGCCCGTGCCCGTATGCCCGGCCCATTCCCGGATCGGCGGCACGGCGAAGGAGTCGGCCTGCGGAACCGGCAGTGCGCCGACCCGGACGATCGTGTCCACACCCGATCCGCCGACGACCAGCACGTCGTACGGCTGCGTCGGCCGGGTGTCCTGGTGGAGTCCCTGCTGGAATGTCACAAGTGTCCTTGAATCCCTGGCTGGTGAGACCGATAACGGCCCATTGGGGCCGCTTCGGGGAGTGTAGACGCCACGCACCCCGCGCAACGGCAAGTCACTACCCCGTCACCCGCCGGGACGTGCGCGCCGCCGCCCCCACCACCGCTTTCCGGACAGCTCCCGCGCCGCACCCGCCCCGTGCGGTCCGCCCTGCGGGCCCGCCCCCGCGTGCTGCTCAGCGCGCGGGACCCGCTCCCACGGGCCGCCGGGCGCGGCGCCACTTGGCCGATACCCGACTCCACGCGGCCCGAGGGATGATGGAGACATGGAGGGCGAAGCGGACGGACTGTTCCCGCGCGAGGTGTTCCCGCGCGAGCGGACGGAGGTGGCGCCCGGCGCGGTACACGTGCCGGACTGGCTGGACTCGGAGGAGCAGCGGGAGCTGCTGGCGGCGTGCCGGGGGTGGGCCATGCCGCCGGCCGGGCTGCGGACCGTACGGACACCGGGCGGCGGCGTGATGTCCGTCCGTCAGGTCTGCCTCGGCTGGCACTCCGGCGCCGAAGAGCAGCAGGACCATCAGCAGGCCGAGGGTGGCGACCCGGCCGGCCCGGCCCCGCCGCAGCGCCCACAGCACGGTGGCCACGACGAGTACGGCAGCGGCGGCGGCCTCCCAGGCGATGATCGCGATGTACGCGGCGTCCTGGAGCGGGCGCGAGGTGATGGCCCGCCACATCAGGTCGGGGTCCTTGAAGGTGGTGTCCATGGCCAGGACGTGTTGGACGAACGCGCGGTTGGTGTCGAAGTCGGTGATGTTGCCGAAGGCGACGAGCGCCATGTACAGCGCGACCGTGCCCGTGAGGACCGCGGCGGCGAGGTTGGACGCCGCCCCTGCTCGTCTGCCGCCGGCCATGTCAGCCTCCACCCGGAGTGTCTGTTGTTGTCGTGTCCAGGACGACATCGTAGAGCCACCGGGACGGCCTGTCCGCCCCTCAAGTCCCGTACGCTGCCCGCTGATCGACTGACCAACGAGAAAGCAGGGGCACATGGGCGGACATCGGCGTGCGGGGGCGATGGTGGCGGGTGTGGCGGGAGCGGCGCTGGTGGTGGGGGCGGTGGCCTGGCCGGCCGCCGCCGGGGCCACGGCCGGGGCGGGCGCGACGTACGACACGACCACGGCGGTGGGCGTGCACAACGCGTACGAGAAGGCGAAGTACCCCTACTTCGCCGACGCGCTGGACTCCGGCGCAGGCCTGCTGGAGCTGGACGTGTGGACCAACGGGCTGGGGAAGTCCTGGCGGGTCTCGCACGGCAATCCGCTCGGCAACGACAACAACTGCGAGAACGCCGCCACCCCCGCCGAGCTGCGCACCAAGCCCCGCAACCAGGACCTCGGCGGGTGCCTGGCCGACCTGCGGGCCTGGCACGAGGCGCACCCCGGCCACCGGCCCGTGCTGCTGAAGATGGAGCTGAAGGACGGCTTCAACGACAAGGGGGGCCGCGGCCCGGACGAGTTCGACGCGCTGGTGCGCGGCAAGCTGGGGGACGCGGTCTTCGGGCCCGGCGACCTGATCGGGGACCACGCGACGCTGGACGAGGCGGTACGCGCCGACGGCTGGCCGGAGCGGTCGGCGCTCGCCGGCAAGTTCCTGATCGAGCTGATACCCGGCACGGTCGAGGAGGGCAATCCGGCCGACAGCCTCTGGACCGACCGCGAGTACGCCACCCACCTGCGCACCCTCGCGGGCCAGGGCAAGCTGGGCACCGCCACCGCCTTCCCCGCCGTGCACGGCGCCGAGTCCGGTGACCCCCGCTCCCGCTACACCGACCCCGCGCTGCGCCCCTGGTTCGTGGTCTTCGACGGCGATGCCACCGCGTACACGGGCGGCATCGACACCGGCTGGTACGACACCCGGCACTACCTCCTGATCATGACCGACGCGCACAACGTCGCCCCCGCCATCGACGGCACCAGGCCGACCGAGCTGCAGGCCAGGGAGCGGGTGGCGCTGCTGGCCAAGGCGCACGCCAGCGTGCTCACCGCCGACTGGTACCCGCTGCCGCAGGTGCTGGGAGAGGTGGTGCCGCGCGGCTGAAACGGGCCGGTACCGGGCCGGGGGATGTTGTACAGGTTTCAAGCACTGTGTATGGTCGGAGCGTGGCTTGAACTTTCAAGTACATGGCTTTCGAGCACCCCCGATCCGACTGGGAGAGCACGTATGACGTCCCCCGCCATGACCGTCGTCCGTTCCGACGTGTCCGGCCCGCCGGCGCCCCGGCCCGCCCACGACCTGGGCCTGCTGCTCCTGCGGCTCGCCGTCGGCCTCACCATGGCGGCGCACGGCTCGCAGAAGCTCTTCGGCTGGTTCGGCGGGCCGGGGCTGGAGGGCACCGGCCAGTTCTTCACCATGAGCGGCTACCCCTCCGGCAAGGCGATGGCCGTGGTCGCCGGGCTCACCGAGACCCTCGGCGGCCTCGGCCTCGCGCTCGGCCTGCTCACCCCGCTCGCCGGCGCGGCAGTCCTCGGCACGATGGTGAACGCGCTGGCCGTGAAGTGGGGCGGCGGCTTCTTCGCGCCCAAGGGCGTCGAGTACGAGCTGCTGCTCACCGTGGCCGCCGCCGCGCTCACCCTCACCGGGCCCGGCCGCTGGGCCGCCGACCGCCTGCTGCCCGGCCTGCGCCGCGAGCGCGCGGCCTACGGCATCGCCGCCGTCGCCCTCGGCGTGGTCGTGGCCTTCGTCGTCCTGCTGCTGCGCAAGTGAGTGAGCGGCGGGCCCCGGGGCCCGCCGCGCGAGACTGGTAACCAGACCGACAAGGGAGGCAGTCATGCCCGTACGCCGTCTGAACCACGCGGTGCTCTACGTCCGCGAGCTGGACCGTTCCGTCGCCTTCTACACGGACGTCCTCGGCTTCAGTGTGGAGACCGAGATCCCCGCGCGGGCCGCCTTCCTGCGTGCCGAGGACACTCAGAACGACCATGACCTCGGCCTGTTCGCCGTCGGTGGCCAGGCGCCGGGGCCCGAGCACGGCCGGGTGGGCCTGTACCACCTGGCCTGGGAGGTCGGCACGCTCGGCGAGCTCGCCGACACGGCCGCCCGGCTGCGGGCCGCCGACGCGCTCGTCGGCGCCAGCGACCACCTCGTCTCCAAGTCCCTGTACGCCAAGGACCCGGACGGCAACGAGTTCGAGGTGATGTGGCGGGTGCCGCGCGAGGACTGGCCGGGCCCGGAGGAGGGCGGCGGCCGGGTCCTCCCGCTCGACCTGGACGCGGCGCTCCGCCGCTGGGGCCCCGACCTGGTGACCGGGGCGGCGGCGGGCTCGGCCACGTGAACGGCGCGGTGCGGCCGGTCCCCGGCCTAGGGAAGTAGATCCTTCAACGGCTGTACCGCGTCGACACTGCGCAGCCATGGATCGTCGAAATCCCACACCAGGAAGAGCAGGAAGGCGATCAGGGCGGTGAAGACCCCCGCCATCAGCAGTTCCCGTCCTGAACGCCGGATCTGCAGCGTGAAGATCAGGCTGACCGTGACCGCCGCGCCCGCGAGGAGACCGAACCACACCACCGGCGGCATCGTCGGCCCGGCGCTCTGCCCACGGGCGGCCCGCGCGCCGTCCGCCACCGCGACCTGGTCGACCAGCGGCTGGTAGGACTGGTTCTCGAAGTCGCTGCGCGGGTGGTAGTCGGTCACGTCGGCGCGCACCTTCTGGAGCAGCGCGGTCCCGGTGGGCGTCAGCTCGCCCTCCTGGGTCATCACCGGCCACTCCTTGTGCACCACGTGCGAGACATAGGCGTTCACGTCGGTGCGGATACGGTCGCGTACCGGCTCCGGATACGCCCGGGCCCGCGCACTCACCTCGTGCAGCGCCTGCGCCTCCGTGCGGACCGTGTCCTCCGCCGCGCTCCGCGACTCCCACACGCCCGCGATGGCCAGCCCCAGCACGATCGCGTAGACCACCCCGATCATCATCGTCATGTACTCGATGACGTCGGGCGTCTCGGACGGGTCGTCCTCCTCCTCGTTGATCCGCCGCTGGTTCAGGACGGTGACGAGCAGCACGACGCCGCAGGCCGCGGCGATCGCGAGGCCGAGCACCAGCCATTCCGACATGGAGACCTCCAAGAGGACGTACGAAACGAGGAGCAGGGGTCAGGAACGGCGGCCGCCGGACCCGGAGGAGCTGGGACGCAGCACGGCGGCGGCCAGCACGGCCGGGGCCATGATCAGCAGCATCGTCGTGACCAGCGAGCGGCCGGCCCGCGCCTTCTGGCCGGTGACCGCGTACGACCGGGGCGTCAGGGACGGCGTCGGCTTCGGCGCCTCGGAGGTCGGTGGCGGTGTGGAGGGCGGCTTCGGCCGCGGCGCGGGCGGCGGTGCCGGCGCGGGCGGTGGCGGTGCCGGCCGGGGTGGCGGCGCCGTCGTGGCCGGCGGTGCCGGTGCGGGCGGCGTGGGCCGCGGCGGTGGTGGTGGCTTCGGGGGCGGCGGCTTCGGCGCGGGCGGCCGGGGTGTCGGCGACGTACAGGGCCAGTGCCAGCCGTCCGGCAGCCCGGGCACCCCGGTCGGAGCCGTCACCGGCGGCTTCGTCCCGGCATAGGAACAGTTGTCGCCGTGCGCGGCCGCCGACGGCGCCCAGCCCACCCCTGCCACGAACGCGGCGGCCGCCAGGGCCAGTCCCGCGCGATGCGATCGGTACACGGCGAGAGGCTGCGCAGCCCCGCGCGCCATCAAGCGTCCCGTACGGGTGATTCCCCTGATAGTGCGGATTACCGTACGGTCGGGTGCGTGACGGCTGCCGAGGTGTTCACGCCCCAGACCTACGCCACCGGCGTCCCCTACGCGCTCTTCCGCGAACTGCGTCTGACCAGCCCGGTCGGCTGGATCGAGGAGCCCGCGGTGGGCGGCTGGCCGGCCGGCCCCGGCTACTGGGCGGTGCTGCGGCACGCGGACGTGAAGCATGTCCTGCGTACCCCGGAGGTGTTCTCCTCGTACGCGGGTGCGACCCAGATCCGGGATCCCGACAGTGCGCGGGACCTCGCGTTCGTCCGGGCAATGATGCTGAACCAGGACCCGCCGGACCACT
Source organism: Streptomyces sp. NPDC026301 (assembly GCF_055567935.1). NCBI lineage: Bacteria > Bacillati > Actinomycetota > Actinomycetes > Kitasatosporales > Streptomycetaceae > Streptomyces > Streptomyces sp. NPDC026301. The sequence continues at coordinate 300,116 of NZ_JBVHPN010000004.1, forward strand.
CCCGTATCCGCAAGGTCGTCGCCGCGGCCTTCACTCCGCGCGCCGTACGGGAGTTGGAGGCCGTCATCGACGCGCGCGCCGCCGAGCTCGTGGGGCAGGTCGCCGAGGCGGGCTCAGCGGACTTCGTCGAGGTCGCGGCCGACCTGCCGGTGTGGACGCTGGCGCACGTCATGGGCGTGCCGGACGAGGACCGGCGGCTGCTCTTCGACTGGTCGAGCCGCGTCATCGGCTACCAGGACAGCGAGTACGCGGAGTTGAGCACGGCAGACCCCGCGACGCTGAGCCCCATGGGGCGGGCCGCGCTGGACCGCCGTCCGCGTACCCTGATCCGCCCCGACGGCCGCCCGGTGAACCCGCGCTCCCGTGAAGCGCTCGCCGACATGTTCGCGTACGCCCACGCGCTCGCCGAACAGCCGCGGCCCGGCACGGTGATGGCCCACATGAGGGAGGGCGGCCTGACCCGCGAGGAGTTCGAGAACATGTTCTTCCTCTTCGCGGTGGCCGGGAACGAAACGCTGCGCAACGGCATTCCGGGCGGGCTGTACACGCTGCTGTGCCATCGGGAGCAGTTCGAACGGCTCCGGAGAGAGCGTGAGTTGATCCCCGCGGCCGTCGAGGAGATGCTGCGCTACTGGCCGCCGGTGATGGACTTCCGGCGGACCGCAGTACGCGACGTGGAGCTGGGCGGTCGGCGCATCCGGGCGGGCGAGAAGGTCGTGGTGTACCACGCCTCCGCCAACCGCGACGGGGCCGTCTTCGCCGACCCCGACCGCTTCGACATCACGCGCAGCCCGAACGACCACGTCAGCTTCGGCTTCGGTCCGCACTTCTGCCTCGGCTCGCACCTCGCCCGGGTACAGATGCGGGCCGTGCTGCGGCACGTGCTGGACCGGCTGCCCGGCCTCGAACTCGCCGGGGAGCCGGTCCGGCTGGTCTCCAACTTCCAGAACGGGCTCAAGCACCTGCCCGTACGGGCCTGAGAAGCGTTACCGCCGTACGGCCAGTGACAGCGCGAAGCGGGCCGCCCCGTCCGTCCACCAGTCGCGCAAGTCCAGCCCGGCGGCGTCCAGTTCGGCGCGCACGCCCTCCTTGCGGAACTTCGCGGAGACCTCCGTGCGCACCTCCTCGCCTTCCGCGAAGTGCACCGCGAGGTCCAGCGCCGGGATCTTCACGGTCTGGTCCTTCAAGGACCGCAGCCGCATCTCGATCCACTCCCGCTCGGCGTCCCACACTGCGCGGTGCGCGAACTGCGCCGGGTCGAAGTCGGCGGCCAGCTCGCGGTTGATGACGGTGAGCACGTTCTTGTTGAACTCCGCCGTGACGCCCTGGCTGTCGTCGTACGCGGCCAGCAGCGTCCCCTCGTCCTTGACCAGGTCCGTGCCGAGCAGCAGCGCGTCGCCGGGCTCCAGCAGGTCGCGCACGGACTGCAGGAAGCCGGTCCGCTCGGCGGGGAGCAGATTGCCGATGGTGCCGCCGAGGAAGGCCAGCAGCCGCGGCCCGGGCGCGTCGGGCAGCTCCAGGCCGCCCTGGAAGTCGGCCACCAGCGCGTGCACGGTGAGGCCGGGGTGCTCGGCGAGCAGCGCCTCGCCCGCCGCGGCCAGCGCGCTCTCACTGACGTCGACGGGCACGTAGGTGTGCAGCCGGGTGAGCGCGTCCAGCAGGTGCCGGGTCTTCTCCGAGGAGCCGGAGCCCAGCTCGATCAGGGTGCGGGCCCCGGTGGCGGTGGCGATCTGCCCGGCGCGGGCCAGCAGGATCTCCCGCTCGGCGCGGGTCGGGTAGTACTCGGGCAGTGCGGTGATGTCCTCGAAGAGGTCGCTGCCCCGGGCGTCGTAGAACCACTTCGGCGGCAGGGTCTTGGGACTGCTGGTCAGGCCCTGGGCGACGTCGGTACGAAGGGCGGCGGTGGTGGTATCGGGGGGCAGCGTACGAGTGATGGCGAGGGGACTCACGCGACGGGCTCCTTGAGCGGGGTGAGCAGGACATCGGTACGGGTGGCGGCCAGCAGGGTGCGGTCGGGGACCTCGGTCCAGTCGTCCCCGTCGTCGGAGGGTTCGGAGGCGACCAGCATGCCGGGCGCGGGGCCCGGCAAGGGGCGGTGGAAGAGCGTGTCGCCCCAGGTGGTGGCGGTGATCGTGACGCCGTCGGTGAGCAGCAGGTTCAGCCGGGAGCCGGGGGCCGCGGCGGCCACCTCGGTCACCGTCTCGGACAGCGCCTCGGAGGCGTCGGCGCCCTGCTCCAGGCGGTGCTTCACCAGCGCCCAGAGGAACGCGGCGTCGCAGCGCGCCTCCAGGCCGAGCAGCGCCTCGGAGGGCAGCCCGGCGGCCGGCGCGCCGAGCGAGCCGGGCCAGCCGCTGACCGCGCCGTTGTGGCTGAAGAGCCACCGGCCGCCGGCGAACGGCGCCGCCGCGGCCTCGCCGTCCGGGCAGGCGAGGGTGGCGTCGCGTACGGCGGCCAGCACGGCGTCGCTGCGGACGACCCGGGCGAGGTCGGGCAGGCAGGCGTCCGCCCAGATGGGCCCTGCGCGGCGGTAGCGGGCCGGCACGGGGTCGCCGGGCGCGTACCAGCCGACGCCGAAGCCGTCCGCGTTGACCGTGCCGTACTTCTGGCGGCGGGGCGCCCAGGACTGCCGGTAGAGGCTGTGCTCGGGCGCGGTGAGGAGGTCGCCGAGCGGGACGTCGGGGCCGAGGTAGGCGAGGTGACGGCACATCAGGCGCGCCTCCCTCTGCGGTCCCGGGCCCTCACGCGTCCTCCGGGCCCGCGTCGCGGGCGGTGCGGAAGCCGGCGAAGATCTGCCGGCGGACCGGCAGGTCCCAATTGCGGAACGTGCCGCGGCAGGCCACCGGGGCCACCGCGAACGACCCGCCGCGCAGCACCTTGTACGCGCCGCCGAAGAACACCTCGGAGTACTCGCGGTAGGGGAACGCCTGGAAGCCCGGGTACGGCAGGAAGTCCCCGGAGGTCCACTCCCACACGTCCCCGATGAGCTGCCGGACGCCCAGCGGCGACTGGCCCTCGGGGTAGCTGCCCACGGGGGCCGGGCGCAGATGGCGCTGGCCCAGGTTGGCGTGCTCGGGGCCGGGGTCCTCGTCGCCCCAGGGGTAGCGGTGGCTGTACCCGGTACGCGGGTCCCAGCGGGCGGCCTTCTCCCACTCGGCCTCCGAGGGCAGCCGGCGCCCGGCCCAGCGCGCGTACGCGTCCGCCTCGTACCAGCTCACATGCAGAACCGGTTCTTCAGGAGCGACCGGCTCGGTGACGCCGAAGCTGCGGCGGACCCAACCGCTGCCCTCCCGCCGCCAGAACAGCGGCGCTTCGAGGTTGTTCTCGCACACCATCCGCCAGCCCTCGGGTGCCCACCAGCGCGACTCCCGGTAGCCGCCGTCCTCGATGAACCACTGATACGCGGCGTTGCTCACCGGCATCGTGTCGATCCGGAAGGCGGGCAGCAGCCGGTGGTGCGCGGGGCGTTCGTTGTCCAGCGCCCACGGCTCGCGGGAGGTGCCCATCGTGAAGTGGCCGCCCGGCACCAGCACCTCGGGGCCCACCACGCCCTCGGCGGTGTCCGGCGGCGGGGGAGCGGTGAGCGCGGCCGGGCCGCGCCGCAGCTGGTGGGTGATGAGCATCGTCTCGTCGTGCTGCTGCTCGTGCTGCGCGACCATGCCGAACGCGAACGCCTGCTCCAACAGCCGGTCGCCGTGCAGCGGGGTCTTCTCCAGGACGTCCAGCACCCGGCCGCGTACTTCGTCGACATAGTTGTGCGCCTCGGCGGGGGCCAACAGCGGCAGCGAGGGCCGCTCGGCCCGGGGGTGCTCGAACGCGTCGTAGACCGAGTCGATCTCCGGGCGCAGCGCCTCCAGCCCGCCGACCGCCCGCATCAGCCACTGCTCCTCCTGGTTGCCTATGTGGGCGAGGTCCCACACCAGGGGCGACATCAGGGGCGAGTGCTGGGCGGTCAGGTCGGGCTCGTCGACGCACGTGGTCAGCGCCTGCGTACGGGCGCGGGCGGCGAGCAGCGCCGACGCCGCGCGGTCCCGGAGCTTTTCGGGATCGTGGATCACTGGCTGTCCTTCCCTGGGATGCGCTCGACGGTGCGGGCGTACTCCGCGGCGAGCGCCGCTTCCTGGGCGTCGGCGGCGCGCCGGGCCGCCGGGCTCTCCGTGGGCGCGGGGGCGTACTCGGGCGCCGCGTACGCCGCGTCCAGGAGGTCGTCGGCCGGGCAGCGGCCCTGCGCCACATAGCGCTCGATGAACTCCTCGACGGCGGCGAGCACGTCGGGCCCTGCGCCGAGCCGGGGCAGCGCCTCACGGGCCGCCGCGAAGCAGGCCGTCGCGGCGGCGGCCAGCTCCGGGTCGGTCAGCCCGTGCCGGGCGGCGCGCCGCCACAGCGGGTTGCGCGGCGCGGGGCGGTCGCCCGCGGTCTCGGCGAGCGGCTTGACGGCGCGGTACGCGGTCTCCGCGGCCTCGGGGTCGTCGAACAGGGCCGCGGTCACGGCGAGCGGCACGATCCAGCCGTCGCCCGGCTGCGCGTCGATCATGCGCAGTTCGAGGTGGCCGCGCGGCCGGACCGGCGGGAAGAGCGTGGTGACGTGGTACGCGAAGTCCTCCATCGTGGGCGCCCGTGGCGCTTTCGTGCGGACCCAGTCACGGAAGGACAGGCCCTCGGGCGCGTCCCACGGCCCGTCCGTCGCCCGCAGGCACATCACGGGCGCGTCCAGCGCGTATGCCGTCCACGCCGCGCGGGGATCCGGGCCGTCAGCGGGGGCGAGGGTGCGGGCCGGGTCGAGCTGGGTCCAGATGGCCTGGCGCGTGGAGCGGTAGCCCGTCGGGCACCCCTCGCTGGTGGGGGAGTTGGCGAAGGCCGCGCAGAGCACGGCACCGAGGAGGTGGGCCAGGCGCCAGCGCCGGCCGTGCCCGAGCGGCCCCGGCTCCTCGTGCCCGGCGTCCAGGCAGACCTGTACGGAGGCGGTGCCGCACATCATGGAGCGCCCGGCCGGCCCCCAGCGGTCGAAGTACGCCTCCATCGCGTCGTAGCGGGGCTCGTCGAGGATGCGGTGCGGTGGGTGCCAGGGGTTGTGGCCGTGGCCCGCCAGGCTCAGGTCCATGGCACGCAGCGCGGTGCGCACCAGCGCCAGGTCCGCCGAGACGGCCGTGATGCAGTCGGTGAGGGAGGCGGCGGGGAGCGAGCTGAGCTCCAGCTGCCCGCCCGGCTCGAAGGTCAGGAGGGACCGCAGGGGGAGCGCGCGCAGGGCGGTCATCGCGCTGCGGACGCGTTCGCGCGGCAGGGGACATCGGGGGTTGCGCGCGTCGTGGACGAGATACTCGATCTCGACCCCGAGGCGCTGCGGGGGCCCGGTCTTGAAGCAGATGCCGTGCAGATGGGCTGCCAGCTCCGCTTCCGAGACCGCGCGCTGTACGGACATGGACTTCCACTCCCTCCATGGCCGGCCGGGCGGCCGGACGCAGGCTCCCACCTAAGCGGGTGCGAGCGGCGCACTCAAGGGCGCATCAGCGCCCGGCAGAGCACGTGCCGCGCACGGCCCGCGGGGCGTCGCGCCGGAGCACGACGGCGCGCCCGCACGGGGAGTCTCTCACTGCCGATACCCCGCCAGGAAGCGTCCGATGCGGCTGATGGCGGCGTCGAGGTCGTCGGCGTACGGGAGTGTCAGGATACGGAAGTGATCAGGGCGCGGCCAGTTGAAGCCGGTGCCCTGCACCACCTGGATCTTCTCCCGCAGCAGCAGGTCGAGCACGAACTTCTCGTCGTCGTGGATCTTGTGCACGGCCGGGTCCAGGCGCGGGAAGGCGTAGATCGCGCCCTTGGGCTTCACGCACGACACGCCCGGGATCTCGTTCAGGCGTTCCCACGCCCGGTCGCGCTGCTCGCGCAGCCGGCCGCCGGGGAGCACCAGGTCATTGATCGACTGCCGGCCGCCGAGCGCCGCCTGGATGGCGTACTGCGCCGGGGCGTTCGGGCACAGCCGCATCGAGGCCAGCGTGCCGAGCCCCTCCAGGTAGTCGGCGGCGTGCTGCGTGGGTCCGGAGACCACCAGCCAGCCGGACCGGAAGCCGGCCACGCGGTACGCCTTGGAGAGCCCGCTGAAGGTGAGGCAGACCAGGTCGGGGGCGAGCACCGCGGCGTTGTGGTGCACCTCGCCGTCGTACAGGATGCGGTCGTAGATCTCGTCGGCGAAGACCATCAGGCCGTGCCGCCGGGCCAGGTCGAGCATGCCTTCCAGCAGCTCGCGCGGGTAGACGGCACCGGTCGGGTTGTTGGGGTTGATGATGACCATCGCCCGCGTCCGGTCGGTGATCTTCGCGGCCATGTCGTCCAGGTCCGGCAGCCAGTCGGCGGACTCGTCGCACAGGTAGTGCACCGCCTTGCCGCCCGCGAGCGTCGTCACCGCGGTCCACAGCGGGAAGTCCGGGGCGGGGATCAGTACCTCGTCGCCGTCGTCCAGCAGCGCCTGGACCGCCATCGAGACCAGCTCCGAGACGCCGTTCCCCAGGTAGACGTCGTCCACGCCGACCTCGGTGAGGCCGAGCGACTGGTAGTGCTGGGCGACGGCCCGGCGCGCCGAGAGGATGCCGCGGGACTCCGTGTAGCCGTGCGCCCGCGACAGGTTGCGCACCACGTCCTGCAGGATCTCCTCGGGCGCCTCGAAGCCGAAGAGCGCGGGATTACCGGTGTTCAGCCGCAGCACGCTGTGCCCGGCCTCCTCCAGCGCGTCGGCGTGCTCGATCACCGGCCCGCGGATCTCGTAACAGACGTCGGCCATCTTGCTCGACTGCTTGAACTCCATGCGGCGGCCTCCCGGTCCCTCGCTCGCCGCGGCGCGGCGCATCGATGGTTCTCCTTGGTTTTACCAAGTGCGGACTTGGAAAGTCCAACCTCTTGTCTATGCTGGGATCATGCCGCGCCGAAGTTATGACCAGTACTGCGCCGTCGCCCGCGCCCTGGACGCCGTGGGCGACCGCTGGACCCTGCTGATCGTCCGGGAGCTGCTGGCCGGGGCCCGGCGCTACACGGACCTGCACGCCGACCTGCCGGGCGTCAGCACGGACATGCTCGCCGGGCGCTTGAAGGACATGGAGCGCGACGGCCTGGCCGTCCGCCGCAGACTCGACCCGCCCGCCGCGGCGTTCGTCTACGAACTCACCCCGCGCGGCCGCGCTCTGCTCCCCGTCCTCACCGCGCTGGCCGACTGGGGCGCGGCGGACCTCGGCGCGCCGCGGCCGACCGACGCGGTCCGGGCCCACTGGTTCGCCGTACCGCTCATGCCCCGGCTCGCCCGGCACTTCGCCGCGCAACGGCCGCAGGGCGCCCCTGTACGGGTCGTGGAAGTCCGGCTGGACGAGGGGACGTTCCACGTCACGCTGGGCGCGGAGACGGGCGCACAGGCGGATCACGGCTACACGGACGGGCCGGCCCCGGCACCCGACGTCGTACTGGAGCTGGACGCGGCGGCCTGCGCCGAGGTGATCTACGATCGGCTCTCACTCGCCCACGGCATCGACACCGGCCGCATCCGGGTGACGGCCGGCGGCGAACCGGCCGGCGTCACGGCGGCGACCGCACGCACAGCGACGGGATGACACATGGGAACGGCACCCCTGGCGGTCTTCGACCTCGACAACACCCTTGCGGGCACGGCGCACCGGCAGCACTTCCTGGAGCAGCGGCCGCGCGACTGGGACGGGTTCTTCGCCGCGGCCCCCGAAGACCCGCCGCTCCCCGAAGGCATCGCGCTGGCCCTGGAGAGCGCCGCGGAGTGCGAGATCGTGTACCTGACCGGGCGGCCCGAGCGGTGCCGCGCCGACACCCTGGAGTGGCTGACGCGACATGGCCTCCCCGAGGGCCGCGTCTGGATGCGTCCCTCCGGTGACCGCCGCCCGGCCCGCCACACCAAGCTGGAACTGCTGCGCAAGCTGGCGCGCGGCCGTGAGGTCCGCGTGGTCGTGGACGACGACGAACTGGTCTGCGACGCGGTCGAAGCGGCCGGCTTCCCCGTCGTACGGGCCGGCTGGGCCGCCCGCTCGGCCGCCCTGAAGGACGCCCAGGAGCGCGAGGGCCGCACCTGAAGGAGCGCGCCGCTCAGGAGTGGCCCGTGGGCCGCGCCCGTACGTGCACCCGCTCGCCCTGGGGGCCGAACAGGCAGAGGTACTCCACCGGTTCGGGGCCCGCGCTGGCGAAGCCGTGCGGGGTGCGCGTGTCGAACTCGGCGGCCTCGCCCGCGCCGAGCACGAGGTCGTGCTCGGCCAGCGCCAGCCGCAGCCGGCCGGAGAGCACGTAGAGCCATTCGTAGCCCTCGTGGCTCCGCTGCTCGGGCCGCGGGGCGTCGGACCGGCCCGCGGGCAGGATCAGCTTGTAGGCGTGCAGGCCTCCGAGGTGGCGGGTGAGCGGCACGAAGGTGTGGCCGTTCTTGACGATCGGGCGCGGGTGGATGCGGGGATCGCCGGTGGGCGGCGCGCCGACCAGCTCGTCCAGCGGGACGCCGTGCGCCTTGGCCAGCGGCAGCAGCAGCTCCAGGGTGGGCCTGCGCTGCCCGGACTCCAGGCGGGAGAGCGTGCTGACGGAGATGCCGGTGGTCTCGCTCAGCGCGGTCAGGGTGGTGCCGCGGTCCCGGCGCAGCGCGCGGAGCCGGGGGCCGACGGCGGTGAGCACGTCGGCGAGGTCGTCGTCTGCCATGGCTCTATTTGCCGTTTCGGCAAGAAACTTTGTCAAGTCGTCGGCGCGGTCCGAACATCGGCAGGGAAGCAGCGAGAACCCGCAACGAAGGAGCGTGTGCCGATGACCGATACGCAGATCTCGGACGAGGAGTTCTGGAACGCCCGGTACGCCGAGAGCGACCGGATCTGGAGCGGCGAGCCCAATACGGCACTGGTCCGGGAGGTCGCGGGCCTGACCCCGGGGCGGGCCCTGGACCTGGGCTGCGGGGAAGGCGGCGACGCGATCTGGCTGGCCCGGCAGGGCTGGCGGGTCACCGCCGTCGACGTCTCCCGTGTGGCGCTGGACCGGGCCGCCGGGCACGCGGCGGCCGAAGGCGTCGCGGACCGCATCGACTGGCAGCGCCACACCCTGGGCGAGACCTTCCCCGAAGGCACCTTCGACCTGGTCTCGGCGCACTTCCTGCACACCTTCGGCGCCCTGCCGCGGGAGGAAGTGCTGCGGACCGCCGCCGGTGCGGTGGCGCCGGGCGGGGTGCTCCTCGTGGTCAGCCACTCCGGACCGCCCCCGTGGGAGCCCGACGCGCACCCCGAAGTCCACCTCCCCGCGGCCCAAGAGGTGCTGGCCGACCTGCGGCTGGCGGAGGGGGAGTGGGAGGTGCTCGTCTGCGAGGAGCACGAGCGCACCCAGACCGCCCCGGACGGACAGCAGGTCGTCCGGATCGACAACACCGTGAAGGTGCGGCGCACGGCGGGCTGACCACCGTTCCCGATTGCCCCTCCGATACCTGTTCCCTCACGCATACCGACCGCTTAGTATGCCGATGGCACCGAGGCCACCGACGTCGTGAGGGGAAGCTCAGTGAAGGCATGGCGGGTACACGCGAACGGCGAGCCACGCGAGGTGATGCGGCTGGACGAGGTCCCGGACCCACAGCCGGGCCCCGGACAGCTGCTCCTCCGGGTGAAGGCCGCGAACGTCAACTTCCCCGACGCGCTGCTCTGCCGCGGCCAGTACCAGGTACGCCCGCCGCTGCCGTTCACGCCGGGCGTGGAGATCTGCGGCGAGGTGATCGCCGCCGGTGACGGCGCCGACGTCGCCGTCGGCACCCGCGTACTGGCGCAGCCGCCGCTGCCGGACGGCGGGTTCGCCGAACTGGCCGTGGTGGACGCCAAGTCCGTCCTCCCGGCGCCGGACGCGCTGGACGACGCCGAGGCCGCAGCCCTGCACATCGGTTACCAGACCGGCTGGTTCGCGCTGCACCGCCGCGCGCACCTCCAGGCCGGCGAGACGTTGCTGGTGCACGCGGCGGCGGGCGGCGTCGGCAGCGCCGCCGTCCAGCTCGGCCGGGCCGCCGGCGCCCGCGTCATCGGGGTCGTCGGCGGCCCCGAGAAGGCCGCGGTCGCCCGGGAACTCGGCTGCGACGTGGTCATCGACCGGCGCGCCGAGGACGTCATCAAGGCCGTGAAGGAGGCCACCGGCGGCCGCGGCGCCGACGTGATCTACGACCCGGTGGGCGGCGACGCGTACGCCCAGTCCGCCAAGTGCGTGGCCTTCGAGGGCCGCATCATCGTCGTCGGCTTCGCCAGCGGCACGATCCCCAGCCCCGCCCTCAACCACGCGCTGGTGAAGAACTACGCGATCCTCGGCCTCCATTGGGGCCTGTACGCCAGCAAGGAGCCGGCCGCCATCGGCGCCTGCCACGAGGAGCTGACCAAGCTCGCGGCGCAGGGCGTCATCAAGCCGCTGATCGGCGGCCGGGTGCCGCTCGACGGCGCCGCCGACGCGGTGCAGCGGGTCGCCGACGGCGTCACCACCGGACGCCTGGTCGTCCTCCCCGGAGAGGCAAGTGCCCGATGACCGCAGAGCCCACCGCACGCCCGGTCGACGCCGAGGAGCTGCGCCGGCGCACCGCCGAGCTGCTCGCCGCCCATCCGCCCGCCACCACGGAGCGCCTGGACTTCCTGCGCGCCCGCTTCGCCGCCGGCCTCGCCTGGGTGCACTTCCCCGAAGGGCTCGGCGGCCTGGGCGTGCCCCGCGCCCTGCAGGCCGTCGTCGACGAGGAGCTGACGGCCGCCGGGGCGCCCGACAACGACCCGGGACGGATCGGCATCGGCCTGGGCATGGCAGCGCCCACCATCCTGCGGTACGGCACCGAGGAACAGAAGCAGCGCTTCCTGCCGCCCCTGTGGACCGGCGAGGAGGTCTGGTGCCAGCTCTTCAGCGAGCCCGGCGCCGGCTCCGACCTCGCGGGGCTCGCCACCCGTGCTGTGCGCGATGGTGACAGCTGGGTCGTGGACGGCCAGAAGGTCTGGACGTCCGGCGCGCACAAGGCCCGCTGGGCGATCCTCATCGCCCGCACGGACCCGGACGCGCCCAAGCACCGCGGCATCACGTACTTCCTCTGCGACATGACCGACCCCGGTGTCGAGGTGCGGCCGCTGCGCCAGATCACCGGCGAGGCGGAGTTCAACGAGGTCTTCCTGACGGGCGTGCGGATTCCCGACAGCCGCCGGCTCGGCGAGGTCGGCGCGGGCTGGAAGGTCGCGCAGACCACCCTCATGAACGAGCGGGTCGCCATCGGCGGCGCCCGCATCCCCCGTGAAGGCGGCATGATCGGCGTCGCCGCCGCCGACTGGCGGGACCGCCCCGAACTGCGCACCCACGACCTGCACCAGCGGCTGCTGCGCCTGTGGGTGGACGCCGAGGTGGCCCGCCTCACCGGTGAACGGCTGCGCCAGCAGCTCATCCAGGGCCAGCCCGGCCCCGAAGGCAGCGGCATGAAGCTGTCGTTCGCGCGCCTCGCCCAGGAGATCAGCGGCTGGGAGGTGGAGTTCCTCGCCGCGGACGGCCTCACGTACGACAGCTGGACGCACACCGGCTCCGACGTACTGAGCTTCACCGGGCGCGAGGCGGGCTACCGCTACCTGCGCGCCAAGGGGAACAGCATCGAGGGCGGCACCTCCGAAGTGCTCCTCAACATCGTCGCCGAACGCGTGCTCGGCCTGCCGTCCGAGCCGCGCACCGACAAGGACGTCGCGTGGAAGGACCTGCCCCGATGACCGACCAGCAGACTCTGCCGGACGCCACGGCGTCCGAGCTGCCCGAGGGTCCGGACCTGCTCTACTCCGAGCCCGAGGACGACCTGCGCGCCGCCGTACGGTCCCTGCTGGCCGACCGCGGCGGCCCGGCCGGGGTCCTCGCCGAGCTGGAGTCGGGCCGCACGCACGACGCCGCCCTCTGGCGCTCGCTCGCCGCCGACATCGGGGCGGCCGGGCTGCTGGTCCCCGAGAAGCTCGGCGGCCAGGGCGCGGGCCCCCGGGAGGCGGCCGTCGTCCTGGAAGAGCTGGGCCGGGCCGTGACGCCCGTGCCGTACCTGACGAGCGCCGTGTTGGCGGTCACCGCCCTGCTCGGCTGCGACACCGGCCGGGACGACGTCGCGCGGCTGCTCGCCGCGCTGGCCGGAGGCGAGCGGATCGGCGTACTCGCGCTGCCGCTGCCGACCGCGCCCGCCGGGCCGCTGGAGCCGCCCGTACGGGCCGGGGTCGACGGCGCCCTGCTCGGCACCGTCCCCTCGGTCGCCGACGCGGCAGCCGCCGACGTGCTGCTCGTACCGGTGCGCGCGGCGGACGGCATCGAGCTGTACGCCGTGGACACCGATGCGCCGGGGCTGCACATCGAGACGGTCACCCCGCTGGACCTCACCCGTCCGCTGGCCCGCGTCACCTTCGACGGCGCGGCGGGCCGCCGGCTGGCCGGTACCGACCGGGCGGGCGGGGCCGTGCGGAAGGCCCTGCTCACGGGGGCCGGACTGCTCGCCTCCGAACAGCTCGGCATCGCCGAGTGGTGCCTGACCGAGCTCGTCGAGTACACCAAGCAGCGCCACCAGTTCGGCCGCCCGGTCGGCTCGTTCCAGGCGCTCAAGCACCGCATGGCCGCGCTCTGGCTGGAGGTGGTGTCGGCGCGGGCGGCGGCGCGCAACGCGGCGGACGCGCTGGCCACCGACAGCGCGGACGCCCCGGTGGCGGTGGCCGTCGCTCAGGCGTACTGCGCCCCGGTCGCGGTCCGCGCGGCAGAGGAGTGCCTTCAGCTGCACGGCGGCATCGGCATGACGTGGGAACACCCGGTGCACGTCTTCCTCAAGCGCGCCAAGAGCGACGAGATCGCCCTCGGTGCGCCCGGCCGCCACCGCGCGTCCCTCGCCGAACTGGTGGACCTCACGGCTCCGTAGGAGCCGGCGGGCACACCGGATGCCGGCCGACGGCTGTGGGGGCCGTCGGCCGGCGTCGCAGGTCAGCTGAGGCGGGGTGCGACCAGGCCGTCGAGCAGGGCTTGGAGGCCGCTTTCGAAGAGCCCGTCGAGGTCCAGGTCATAACCGTCGGCGCCGAAGGACTCCCGGAGCCGGGCGAACATCGGGTACCGGCCCGAAGCGGCGATCTTCCCGAAGGCATCTTCCTGCGCCTCCAGCCACTGCTCCTGGGAGAGGCCGCTCACGCTTTCGGCGTGCGCTTCCCGTTCGAGGTGGACGGCGAGCCCCTGGACGTGGCTGTAGAGCAGCACGTTGATATTCAGCATGGCGGTCCCGTCGAGCCCGAGGCCGTCCAGGCCGGCGAGCATCCACTCCGAGTACGCCATCAGGTTCGGCAGCGCCAACGGGCGCGTGAGCGGGGCGAGCTGCGCCAGCCAGGGGTGGGCGCGGTGCAGCGCCCAGAGGGCCCTGGCGCCCGTCTCCAGGCGCGTCCGCCGGCAGGCGGGCGGCTCGGCGGGGTACTCGATGTCGCCGAGCACGCTGTCCGCCATCAGCAGGACCAGTTCGTCCTTGCCGTTCACGTACCGGTAGGGGCTCATCGCCGCGGCCCCCAGGCGGGCCGCGACGCCGCGCATCGACACGGCCGCCAGCCCTTCCGCGTCGGCGACCTCGACGGCCGTGCGCACGATGCGGGCGCGGGTCAGCTCATGGTCGGAGGGGGCCGCCGCACGGGTGCCGCGAGAGAGGCCTGCGGGACGCCGGGACGGTGCCACCACCGTGCCGGCCCGCGGCCGGGCCTCCACGAGGCCCTCTTGACGCAGCGCGGTCAGCGCCTTGGTGGCCGTCGCCAGCGCGACGTGCCACTCCTCGGCGATCCGCCGGGTGGACGGCACCCGGTCACCGGCGACCAGCTCGCCGTCCTCGATGCGCCGCCGGATCTCCCCGGCGATGCGCAGGTACGGCGGAAGATTTTCCGCGGTCATCGCGCCCCTCCCTCGGCTGTACTAGGACAGAGGCTAGCAGCCAGGAGGGTTCCCCGGACGCTTTCTGTTCTAGAACAGACGGGAAATAAGCCCCTGTGGAGCGGCTTTCCCCGGTGCCGCGTACGGCGTACATTCAGCGCGTACACCGTACGTACTGCATGAGGGGGACCCCATGAGAGCCAGGACCGTGCTCGTCTCAGGAGCCGGCCTCGCCGGCCTCGCCACCGCCTACTGGCTGCGCCACCACGGCTACGAGCCGACCGTCGTCGAGCGTGCCCCGGGCCTGCGTCCGGGCGGGCAGGCGATCGACGTCCGTGGCGTCGCGCTGGACGTCCTGGACCGGATGGACCTGCTGACGGACGCGCGCCGGCTGCGCACTCGGATGCGCGGGATGTCGATGCTCGATGGCGCGGGGGAGGAGCTGTGGCGCTCCACCGAGATGGCCTACAGCAGCGGCCGGCTCGACAGCGACGACATCGAGCTGCTGCGCGACGACCTCACCGGGTTGCTGTACGAGCGGGCGCGCGACGGCGTCGAGTACCTCTTCGGGGACTCCATCGCCTCTCTCCAGGAGCGGCCCGACGGTGTACGTGTCGGCTTCGAAGGCGGTCGCAGCCGCACCTTCGACCTCGTGGTCGGTGCGGACGGGCTGCACTCCACGGTGCGCAGGCTGGCCTTCGGTGCCGAGCCGGAATTCCTCCGCCATCTCGGCGCCTACGTGGGCGTGTTCAGTACCGGCAACTTCCTGGAGCTCGACGACTGGCAGGTGTGGCTCCAGGAAGGCGACGCGACGTACTGCGTCTACCCGGCGCGCGGCAACAGTGAGCTCAGGGCCACGCTCGGCTTCACCTCCGGGCCGCTCGCACATGACCACCGCGACCCCGAGGGGCAGAAGGCGCTCCTTCAGGAGCGGCTGGGCCACTTGGGCTGGGAGACGCCGAGGCTGCTGACGGCTATGCGGCAGGCGCCCGACTTCTACTTCGACGCGATGGCGCAGATCCATCTGGACCGCTGGACCGCCGGCCGGGTGGCGCTCGTCGGGGACGCCGGTTACTGCCCCTCCCCGCTGTCCGGCCAGGGCACGAGCCTGGCCTTGGTGGGTGCCTACGTGCTCGCCGCCGAGCTCGGCCGGGCGGCGGAGGCTGGCCACCGTGCCGCGTTCGACCGCTACGAGGCGCGGCTGCGCCCCTTCGTCACCCGTAATCAGGCGCTGGCCACGGAGAACCCCGCCGGGCCCGCCCCCGAGGAGTCGATCGAGGCGGCCAAGAATGCCCTCGCGCTCGATGGTTGACCGTTCCACTTTTGTGCCTGCCTCACCGGGCGCGCGGCGCCCCACTGGCCGGGCGGCGCCCCACCGAGCATGTCGGAAAAGTGAAGTTCGGGTAGCGTCGTACGCATGAAGGTCGCACCCCGACGACCCGCCTTCCGGACGGTGCCGGCCCTGTCGGCCGCCGGTGCGGCGCTGCTGCTCGCGGTGGCGCCCGTCGCGGCTCCGGTGGCACCGGCCGCGTACGGGGCGCCTGCGGGGGCCGTCGTCGCCTCCGTGGCGCGCGACGACAAGGGCCTGGACGCGGCGGCCGACGCGCTCTCCAAGGGGCCCGTGTACGTCGACCCGCGGGCCGCGGGGCGGCTGCCGAACGGGCAGGCCGACGCCATGGCGAGCGACATCGAGGAGGCCGGGAAGCCGGTCTTCGTGGCCGTGCTGCCCGCGACCTCCGATTACCCGCCCGCGACGCTCTTCGAGGACCTGCGCACCCGGGTCGGCATCCGGGGCGTGTACGCGGTCCAGCTGGGCGACCGCTTCGACGCGCGCGCCGACGGGGGCGTGATGTCCCAGGAGTCGGTACGCCACCTCGTGGGTGCCGCCCAGCGGGCACACCCGGGTGACGCGACCGCGCAGCTGAAGGACTTCGTCGCGCAGGCCGACAAGCAGGTGGCGGACGGCACGCCGAAGTCCTGGCACGGCGCGGGCGGCAGCGGCGTCAGCACGGGCGCGCTGGTCGGGCTCGGGGCGCTCGTCGTCCTCGGGGCGGGCGGCGCGTACACGATCTCCCGCCGGGCCAAGCGCCGGCGCGAGGCCGACGAGCAGGCCGCGCTGGACGCGCTGCGGGTCGTGGTGGACGAGGACATCACCGCCTACGGGGAGGAGCTGGACCGGCTGGACTTCCGGCCCGGCGAGCCGGGCGCCGACGACCTGATGCGCGCCGACTACGCACAGGCCCTGGACGCGTACGAGAGCGCCAAGCAGACGATGGCGCAGGCGCGGCACCCCCAGGACGTGCGGAAGGTGACCGAGGTGCTGGAGGGCGGCCGGTTCGCGCTCGCCACGCTGGCGGCCCGGCGGGAGGGCAGGCCGCTGCCGGAGCGCCGGCCGCCGTGCTTCTTCGACCCGCGGCACGGCCCGTCCGTCGCCGACATGCGCTGGGCGCCACCCGGGGGCGCTGAGCGCATGGTCCCGGTCTGCGCGGCCGATCAGGCGCGGCTGGCGGACGGTCAGGAGCCGATGACCCGTACGGTGCGCACGCCTTACGGGGAGGACCGCCCGTACTGGGACGCGGGGCCGGTCTACACGCCCTGGGTGGGCGGCTACTACGGGATGCTCGGCGGCGGGCTGTTGCCCGGCCTCTTCCTGGGCACCATGCTCGGCTCCTCGATGATGGGCCCGGCCGCCTACGGGTGGGGCGACGGTGGGTACTACGGGGACGGCGGTGGTGGGGACTACTCGGGCGGCGACTTCAGCAGCGGCGACTTCGGGGGCGGCTTCGGGGACGGCGGGGGCTTCGGGGGCGGCGGCGGATTCGGCGGCGGCTTCGGCGACTGAGGCCGGGCTTCCCGGCGTGCGGCCGGGCTTCCGCGTGTAAGGACCGCGACTGCGCGCACTCTCTTACGTGCTGTTTAATTGCAAGCCATTCGCAAAAACTTTGCCATGGCATGAGACGGCATGAAGCAAGAGGAGAGTGGTGCATGTCCGCCCGGTCGATACGAGGAGCGGCCGCGACGGCCCTGGCGACGACGCTGGCCCTCGGTGCCGCGGCCTGCTCCACGCCGTCCGACGGCAAGGGTGCCGCGGGCGCCGAGGACTCCGCCGTGGTCGGCATCGCGTACGAGCCGGACAGCCTCAGCCCGCTGCTGGGCTACGGCAAGGACGGCAACTCCAAGATCTTCGACGGGCTGCTCACCCACGATGCGGATCTGCGGCTCAAGCCCGCGCTCGCCACGAAGCTCCCCGAGGTTTCCGACGACGGCCGGACGTATACCTACACGCTGCGCAAGGGTGTGGAGTTCAGCGACGGCAAGCCCTTCACGGCCGACGACGTGGTCTTCACCTACCGGACCATCCTCGACGAGAAGACCAACAACGCCTCCAAGGCCGAGCTCGACGCGATCGACGGCATCGAGAAGAAGGACGACCGCACGGTCGTCTTCCACCTCAAGTACCCTTACGCGCCGTTCGCCGAGCGCACCGTCCTGCCCATCGCCCCGCAGCACGTCGCCGGCGCGCAGGACGTGAACAACGGGTCCTTCACCACCCACCCGGTCGGCACAGGGCCGTACGTCCTCACCCACTGGTCCAAGGGCGAGAAGCTCAGCTTCAAGGCCAACCCGCACTACTGGGGCGGCGCGCCGAAGGTGAAGAACTTCACCATGGCGATCATCAAGGACGACGACGTGCGCGCCACCCGGCTGCGCTCCGGCGACCTCGACGGCGCGATCCTGCCGCCGAACCTCGCCGCCACCTTCAAGTCCGCGCAGGACAAGAAGACGTACACGGCCAAGACCTTCGACTACCGCAACGTCACGCTGCCCAGCGCGAACCCGGTCACCGGCGCCAAGGCAGTGCGCCGCGCCCTGGACCTCGCCGTGGACCGCGACGCCATGGTCAAGGGCATCCTCAACGGCGCGGGCAAGCCCGCCTACGGGCCCGTGCCCACCGACAGCCCGTGGTTCGCCAAGGGGACCGAGCGGGCGCACGACCTGAAGAAGGCCGGGCGTATCCTCGACGACGCGGGCTGGAAGAAGGGCGCCGACGGCATCCGCACGAAGGGGAAGCAGCGCGCCTCCTTCACCCTCTGGTACCTCTCCGGTGACAAGCTGCGCCAGGAGCACGCACTCGCCTTCGCCTCCGACGCCAAGAAGGCCGGCATCGAGGCCAAGGTCGAGTCCGGCACCTGGGAGGTCATCGAGCCGCGGATGAAGCACGACGCGGTGCTCGCGGGCGGCGGCAGCCCCGCCGACCCGGACTTCGACCAGTACCTGCTGCTGCACTCCTCGCTCGCGGGTGACGGCTTCAACAACATGTCGCGATACAAGAACGGCACCGTCGACCGGGCGCTCGTCGACGCCCGCCGCACCGACGACCACGACCGCCGCAAGGCCGGGTACGACACCGTCCAGCGCGCGCTGCAGAAGGACCCCGCATACATCTTCCTGACCCACATCGACCACCTGTACGTGGTGAACGACAAGTGGCAGGTCCCGGGGGAGCAGCGGCTGACCACTCAGGTGGAGCCGCACGACCACGGTCTGGCCTCCGGGCCCTGGTGGAACGTCGAGGACTGGCAGCCGAAGAAGTGAGAGCGCTGACGTCCCTGCCCTGGGGGCCGATGGCGCGGATGACCGGACGGCGGGCCCTGCTCGCCGTCCCGGTCCTCCTGGCCGTCACCTTCGGGGTGTTCGCCATCGCGGCGGCCTCGCCCTTCGACCCGGTCAAGGCGTACGCGGGGACCGCGGGGCTGACCGCGTCGCAGGAGAACCTCGACCAGATCCGCCACAACCTCGGCGTCGACCGGCCCCTGGTCGCCCGCTGGTGGGACTGGCTGACCGGCGCCCTCACCGGCGACCTCGGCGACTCCGCCTCGTTGCGCGCCCCGGTCTCCCAGGTCATCGGCGAACGCATCGGCTGGTCCGTCCTGTTGTGCGCGCTCGCCTTCGTGCTCGCCGTCCTGCTCGGCACCGTACTGGGCGTGCTCGCGGCCCGTAGGCGCGGCGGCCTGCTCGACCGCACGGTGACCGGCGCCGCGTACACCCTGGAGGCCGCGCCGCCCTTCTGGCTCGGCCTGCTCGCCATCTGGCTGTGCGCGCTGAAGTTCGGGGTGCTGCCGGCCGGCGGCCTCACCGACACCGGGAGCGGCACCGCCACCGCCGGCCAGGTCGCCCGCCATGTGATCCTGCCCGCCCTCGTGCTGGCCGTCTCGCAGCTCCCGTGGTTCGTGCTGTACGTACGCCAGGGCGTCGGCGATGCGCTCGCCGAGGACCCGGTGCGCGGCGCGCGCTCCCGGGGCCTGCGCGAGCGGACCGTCCTGCTGCACCACGCGCTGCGCAGCGGCCTCCTGCCGGTGCTCACCCTGATCGGCTCCCGGGTGCCCGAACTGATCACCGGCGCCCTGCTGGTGGAGACCGTCTTCAGCTGGCCGGGCATCGCGGCGGCCACCGTCCAGGCCGCCACCAGCGTCGACTTCCCGCTGCTGGCCGCGCTGACCGTACTGGCCACGGCCGCGGTACTGGCCGGCAACCTGCTCTCGGACCTGCTGTACGGACTCGCCGACCCGAGGGTGGCGTTCGATGGCTGACCTCACCTGGCACCCCGCGCGGCCCGGCACCGCCCGGGACCGCGGCAACCGCACCCTGAGGGTGGGCGCTTCGGCCGTCATCATGGCCGCCGTACTGCTCGCCGTCCTCCTTGTGCCGCCGCTCGTCCCCATGGACGCGCAGGCCGTCGACCTCGCCGCCAAGCTGCAAGCCCCGTCCCTCGCGCACCCCTTCGGGACCGACGAGGTCGGCCGGGACCTGCTGCTGCGCTGCGTCTACGGGCTGCGCGTCTCCCTCCTGGTCGGCGTGGTCGCCGCGCTCACCGCCACAGTCATCGGCACCGCCGTCGGCGCGCTGGCGGGCGCGCTCGGTGGCTGGGCGGACCGGGCCGTGATGCGGGTCGTGGACCTGTTCTCGTCCGTGCCGCACCTGCTGCTGGGCATCTTCGTCGTGGCGATGTTCCGGCCCGGCGTCTGGCCGGTGATCATCTCGGTGGGGCTCACCCACTGGCTGTCCACCGCGCGCATCGTGCGGGCCGAGGTGCTCTCGCTGCGCGGCCGCCCGTTCGTCGACGCCGCGGTCTCCGGGGGCGCCTCGCGGTGGCGGGTGACCGTACGGCATCTGCTGCCCGGCGTGCTCCCGCGGGCCGGGCTCGCCGCCGTCCTGATGGTGCCGCACGCCATCTGGCACGAGTCCGCGCTGTCCTTCCTCGGCCTCGGCCTGCCCGCCCACGAGGCGAGCCTGGGCATCATGGTCAACTCCGCGCGCGGCTCCCTGCTGGCGGGCGACTGGTGGCCCACGCTCTTCCCCGGCCTGTTCCTCATCGTTCCCACCCTCGCCGTCGCCGGCCTCGCGGGCGCCTGGCGGGAGCGGATCGACCCGCGCCGCCGATCGGAGCTGATGCTGTGACCACTACGGAAGCACCCCCCGTCCTCTCGGTACGCGGCCTGTCCGTACGCTTCCGGATGCGCGGCGGCCGGCACGTCGCCGCCGTCACCGACGCGTCCTTCGACCTCGCGCCGGGCGAGTGCCTGGCGCTGGTCGGCGAGAGCGGCTGCGGCAAGTCCGTACTGGCCTCAGCGCTGCTCGGCCTGCTGCCCGGCAACGCGGAGACCGCCGGCTCGGCGCGGCTCGCCGGGACGGCGCCCGGCGGCGCCCCGCTGCCCGGCATCGAGCTGCTCACTGCCACCGAGAAGGAGCTCGCCCGCAGCGTCCGCGGCCGGCGGGCCGGGCTGGTCCCGCAGAGCCCCGCCGCGCACCTCACGCCCGTCCGCACCGTACGGGCCCAGCTGGAGGAGACCGTCCGGGAGCTGACGGACGTCCCCCGCCACGAACTGCGCTCGGCTGCAGAGGGGGCAGCCGAGCGCGCGGCCTTCCCCGCCGACCACCTCGACCGGTACCCGCACCAGCTCTCCGGCGGCCTCGCCCAGCGCGCGGCGACCGCGCTCGCGCTGGTCGGCGAGGCGCCGCTGCTGATCGCCGACGAGCCGACCACCGGGCTGGACCGCCACCTGGTGGACCGTACGGTGGACGAGCTGCGTCGGCACGCGGACGACGGGCGCGCGCTGCTGATGATCACGCACGACCTCGCGGCGGCCGAGCGGATCGCCGACCGGGTCGCCGTCATGTACGCGGGCCGGATCGTCGAACTCGCCGGTGCGGCGGACTTCTTCGGGGCGCCGGGCCCCCGGCATCCGTATGCGCGCGGCCTGCTCGACGCGCTCCCGGAACGCGCCTTCATGCCCATCCCCGGCCAGCCGCCCGAGCTCGGCGCGCTCCCCGAAGGCTGTGCGTTCGCCGCCCGCTGTCCTTACGCGACGGCGGCGTGCGACGTCGTGCCCGAGCCGGTCGACGGGGTGGCCTGCCACCACGTACCGACGGGCGCCCCGGCCACTCGGGAGGCCGCCGATGCTTGACCTCATGGACGTCACCGCCGGGTACGACCGGATCCGGCCCGTCGTGCGCGGCGTCTCCCTGCGCGTCGCACCCGGTGAGGCGGTCGGGCTGCTCGGCCCCAGCGGCTGCGGCAAGTCCACCCTCGCCAAGGTCGCGGCCCTGCTGCACCGGCCCGACCGGGGGAGCGTCGTCGTGGACGGACGGAGGGCGCCTGGCTGGCGGCACCGCGCCCCGCGCGAGCTGCGCACCGCCTTCGGCGTCGTCTTCCAGCAGCCCCGGCTCGCCGCCGACCCCCGGCTGCGGCTCGCCGACCTGATCGCCGAGCCGCTGCGCGCGGCCGGCCGCCGCGGCGAGGCGGCCGAGCGGCTCGCGGAGCTGGTACCGCGCGTCGGCCTCGGCGCCGAACTGCTCGGCCGCCGCCCGCACGAGGTCAGCGACGGCCAGCTGCAGCGTGCCTGCCTCGCCCGCGCGCTGATCCTGCGGCCACGCTGGCTGATCTGCGACGAGATGACCGCGATGCTGGACGCCTCCACGACGGCCGCGCTGGTCGCGGTGGTGGAGGAGTACCGCGCGGAGTCCGGGGCCGGCCTCCTGGCCGTCGGCCACGACCGGGTACTGCTCGAACGGTGGTGCGACCGCACGGTGGGGTGGGAGACGCTGGCGCAGCAGGCGTCCTGAGCGGTACGCGGCGGTCGGCGCGGCAGTGGTACGCGGCGACCCCGGCAGCCGTCCGGTGACCCGCAGTGATCACCCGTTCGGCGGACGCCTGATAGGCGGGTCAAGGCCGCGAAATACGCCAAACTGGCGCCGGTGACGGCCCGTTCGGGCCATCGAGGGAGGTTCGCCATGGCTATTTCGATCTCAGTCGTCCTGCTGCTCGTCGTGCTGGCCGTCGTCTTTCTGCGCAGCGGACAGCTGAAGCTCTCGCACGCCCTCGTGTGCGTGCTCCTCGGCTTCTTCCTCGCCGGCAGCAGTCTCGCGCCCGACATCAGCAACGGCCTCTCCGGCGCCGCGGACCTCGTCAGCAGCGTACGACCCTGAGAGGAGCGCCCCAGGGCCCGCCAGGGCCCCCAGGGCCCGATACGGCCCTCCCAGGGCCCCTCACGGCTGCCGCGCGAAGACCCCGATCCCGTTCGGCACCGGTCGCTCCGCGCCGCCCGAAGGATGGTTGCGTACGGTCGCCGCGCCGCTCCCCGGATCGCGCAGGACCAGCGTCGAGGACCCGCCGCCGTCCAGGTTCACCGCGTCCCGGGCGCCGATCCGCGTCATCAGCCCGGCGAGTTCGTCGATCGTCAGCCCGGCGTTCCCCTTCGTGCCGTCCAGCGCCAGCAGATACAGCACCCGCCCGTTCCCGCCGACGCCCGCCGCGGTACGGACCGCCGACGCGACCGTGTCCAGGCCCGGCAGCGGCGCACCGTCCCGCAGGACCGGGAAGCCGCCCACCGCGAACCGCGCGGGACCCGGCCGCTGCCCCACCAGCCGGTCGGTGACGCGCACCCGCTCGCCCACCGACAGCTTCCGCAGCTGCCGCGCGCCCTCCTCGCGCCCGACCAGTACCGTCGAGCCCTCGGGCACGCCGCCGCGCCCCGGCGCGTCCGCGACCTTCTCGACCCGGCCGCCGCGCACCGTGACCTCGGTGGTGTCCGCACTGCACGGCGCCGCCCGGTCGGTGTCCGTGCCGCACGTGGCGCGCACCCGTGAGGTGGTGCCCCACTCCGGGGTGTACGCGCCGATGCCGTCGACCGGCAGCGCGTACAGGTTCAGCCCGCGCAGCGGCAGCCGGCCGTCCGGCGTGGCCACCGAGCCGCGCAGCGACAGCCGGTCCAGCCGGGCCCGCCGGTCCGGCCCCACCGCGATGACGTCCTCGGCCGTCGTGCCGGGCGGTAACGCGGGCCCGAACCGCTGCCCGTCCGGCACCGCCGACTTCAGCCACCGCCCGGACGCGATCGCGGGCCCGTCGGACGCGCCCGTCGGCTCGACACCCGGGTGCTGACCCTCCGTTATGTTGAAGAAGTCCCCGTTGACCCCGGCCACCGCGCCCTGCGCGTCGGCCATCGCGGACACCGCCTTGCGGGCGCCGACCGCGCCCGCGTACAGCAGATCGACCGAGACGTCCGGTCTCGCCAGGTCCACGGTCAGCAGGTGACCGCGTACGGTGCCGCGCGGCACCGCCATCGAGAACTGTGTGTACGTCACCCCGGACGCCGCCGGGGCCGCCCGGCCCTTACGGAGCACGTCCGCCGAGACGGCGGCGCTCCCGCCGCCCGCCACCCCTCCGCCGGCCAGTGCACCGGCCGCCAGCAGAACCGTCAGTACCGCGCGGACACGACCGAATCGCTGCTTCACGATCACCCCAGTTGTCACGCCGACTGTTCCTTGGGCCAACGAAGTACACCACTGGCGGGCCGAGCACACGCAGAAGCGCCGTGGTACCGGTGCGCGCCGCTCTGCTGGCGGCCGCCGCCCCGGGGGAACGGCGGCCGCCCGCCCCTCAGGAGGCGGCCTTCACCAGGCTCATGTAGCGCGCCCAGTCCCAGTAAGGGCCCGGGTCCGTGTGGTCGGTCCCGGGCACCTCGACGTGGCCGATGATGTGCTTGCGGTCTCTCGGTATGCCGTACCGTGCGCAGACCGCGGCCGTGAGCTGCGCGGACTGCTCGTACATGGCGTCCGTGAACCACTTCGGCTGGTCCACCCAGCCCTCGTGCTCGATGCCGACGCTGCGGGTGTTGTAGCTCCAGTTGCCCGCGTGCCAGGCGACGTCGTCCTCGCGGACGAACTGGCCGATGTACCCGTCTGCCGAGCGCACGCAGTAGTGCGCGGAGACCTGGGCGTCGGGGTTCTGGAAGATCTTGACCGTGTCGGCGTACGTCTCCTGCGTGACATGGATGATCACCATGTCGATGCCGTACTGCGCCGGGCGGTTCGCCGCGGTGTAGTTGGCGGCAGCGGCGGGGGTCCAGTGGATGTCCGGGTAGGCGGCGGCGCGGGAGCGGTGGGGGGCGGCCTGCGCCAGGCCGGTGCCGAGGGGGACGAGGGCGGCGGCCGCCGCCGCTGCTCCGGTGAGCAGGCGGCGGCGGGACGGCCGGGGGATGTCGTGCTGCATGCGATCTCCTGCCGGTGTTCATGGGGGGAGGGGGATGCTCGCGAACCTGCCACGGCCTGCGGGCCGCGGCGTGACGAAAGGCGCATGCGGTCCCGCCATCGTCCGGAACCGCACGGCCTCTGCCAACGTTCTGCCCGGTCCGCTCATGGCTCGACCAAGAACGGCGGAAAATCTTCTGGACGGTACTCCCGCCCCGCTCAGCGCAGTTGCGCGGCCCGCTCCCGCAACTCCGCATGCAGCCCGCCGTACACCGTCGCCGCCGGCAGCCACTCCTTCCGCAGCTTGGCCACGCAGGTGTAGTTGCTGTCGCAGACGTTGGCGAGCGGCGCCTCCACGGCCTGCGTGACGACCTGGTAGGCGTCCAGTTCGCTCAGCCCGAAGTCGCGCGCCAGCCACTGCACCAGGTCCAGCTGCGAGATGCGGAAGGCGTCCTCCAAGGGGCGGGCCGAACCGGTGGAGATGAGGTGCGTGTCGGACTCCAGCCGCGGCCAGGGCGTCGCCACTCCCTTGAGCAGCTCCACGACCGCCACGGTGTGCATCGCCGTCTCCACGGCCACGCCGCACGTCTCGCCCTCGCCCTGACGCGCGTGCCCGTCACCCAGACTGAGCAGCGCGCCCTCGACGTTGACGCCGAGGTAGCAGGTGACGCCCGCGCGCATCTCGGGCGTGTCCATGTTGCCGCCGTGCGCGTCCGGTACGAGCGCCGAGCGCACCTCCAGGTTCGCGGGCGCCACGCCCACCGTGCCGTGCATCGGGTCCATCGGCAGGTCCAGCGTCAGGTCGCTGTCCCGCGCGCTGAACCGGCACAGCCCGCGCTCCCGGTCCAGCTCCCAGATCCACACCGCCTCGGGCAGCGGAGGCTGCAGCGAGGCCGTCGCGTGCGTCGAGGTCAGCGCGCCGAACAGCGGCACCGTCGAGGACGCGGCCCAGTCCCGGCGCGGCGTGATCGACACGAAGTGCACCGCCAGCGTGTCGCCCGGCTCCGCCCCCTCCACGTAGAACGGCCCGGTCTGCGGGTTGAGGAAGGGGAACTCGCAGACCTCGGACACCAGGTCCTTGTCCGAGCGCACCCGGCCGCCGAAGCAGTCCTCGGTGAAGACGTCCAGAACGGTGCCGGGCGCCACCCTGGCCACCGGCGCGGCGCCCCCGAAGGTCCAGGCGTAGTCCTCGGGTCCGGGCCGGACGGTGCAGATCCGCGGGTCGGTCATACGGGCTCCTCATCGAGGTGGACATGTCCGGTCGCCGCGATCCGGTCCGGATGCCGGCGCCACAGGACGGCGAGGGCCACGGCCCCCAGCGCCATCCAGCCGCCGACGATGGGCCCCGCGTACGAGACCGGCGCGGTGAGCTCGCTGACGAAGAAGAACACCGGCAGCCCGGCGGCGGTGAGCAGCGCAGGCACGAACGCGGCGATGCCGAGCAGTGGGAAGAGCAGATGGCGCAGCCACCTGAACTCCGCGCGCCGGCGCCGCAGGAAATACCCCACGCAGGCCAGGTTGGTGACGATGTAGACGGAGATCACGACCGTCACGATGACCGTGGCCAGCAGTACGAACGCGGTCACCGGGTCGTACGCGAAGCCCAGCCCCAGCGCCGCCGCCAGCGCGATGACGAACTGCGCGAGCACGCCGTACACGGGGGAGCGGCGGACCGGGTGCAGCCGGGCGAAGGCGCGCGGGAAGCTGCCGATGCGGCCCAGCGCGAAGGCCGTACGCGTCGAGACGTTCGCGCAGGCGTTGGCGTTGGCCACGGTGGAGTTGGCCACCGCCAGGAAGACCAGGATCCAGAACGCCCCGAAGGAGGCGCGCGCCACGCCGTCCCAGGAGCCCGGCCCGGAGGCGGAGAACTTCGCGAAGGCGTCGGGCCCGTAGAACACCGCCATGGCGTACGTGGTGATCAGGTAGACGAGGCCGATGGAGAGCGCGGCGCCCAGGACCGCGCGACGCATGTTGCGGCGCGGGTCTTTGGCCTCCTCGGCCAGCGGCGCCGCCGCCTCGAACCCGGCGAACGCCAGTACCGTGTAGACCGAGCCCGCGATCACCCCGCCGACGCCGCCGTACGCGTCCGGCGTGTGCGACGTACCGAAGACGCTCAGGGTGTTGGCGTCACCGGCCCCGATGATCAGCAGCGCCGCGAACACCAGGAAGACCAGGACCTCGAAGAGGCCGAGGACGGTGCCGAGGCGGGCGGAGGCGCGAATGCCGCGGTAGCCCGCCAACGCGATGATCACCGCGCCCGCCAGCACCCACGGCCACCACAGGTCCGCCGGATACGCGGCCCACTCCTGGTGCAGCGTGCCCGCGACCGTGAAGCCCAGCTGGAGCAGGAGCAGGGCCGGCACCAGCGCCTCGACGAAGACATAGCCCCAGGCCACCAGGAAGCCGATCGCCGGGTGCAGGCCCTGCGCGCTGTACGTGGCCACCGATCCCGCGGCCGGCATCCGGTGGGCCAGCTCCGCCACCGAGGAGGCCGTGAACAGGCAGGCCACCAGCGCGATCAGCACGGACAGCGGCAGGCTGCCGCCCGCGAAGGCGGCGCCCGCCGGAATGGACGCGGCGATGGCCGCCGCAGGGGCCATCGCCGTCACGCTCTGGAAGAGGATCTCCCGCAGCCCCACCGCATCGCGGCGCAGCCGCGTCTCATGTCTCCCCGTGTCCCCCATTCCCCTGAGAGTAGGCACGGGACGGGGGAGGCGGAAGAGCGCCTACGGAGCGGGGACCGGTCCCCGCGGCGCTGCACGCTCCGCAGGGACCGGCGGGCCCCTCAGTGCCCGATCTCGACGTCCTCCAGGATGCCCAGCGCGTCCGGCACCAGCACGGCGGCCGAGAAGTACGCGCTGACCAGGTACTTGATGATCGCCTGCTCATTGATGCCCATGAAGCGCACCGACAGGCCGGGCTGGTACTCGTCCGGAATGCCCGTCTGGTGCAGACCCACCACGCCCTGGTTCTCCTGGCCGACACGCATGGCCAGGATCGAGCTGGTCTGGTCCGGGTTGATCGGGATCTTGTTGCAGGGCAGCAGCGGGATGCCGCGCCAGGCCCGGACCTCCTGGCCGCCGAACTCGACGCCCGTCGGGTAGATGCCGCGGGCGTTCCACTCCCGGCCGATGGCCGCGATGGTGCGCGGGTGCGCCAGCAGGAACTGGGTCTTGCGGCGACGCGCGATCAGCTCGTCCAGGTCGTCCGGGGTGGGCGGGCCGGAGCGGGTGTGGATGCGCTGCTTGAGATCGGCGTTGTGCAGCAGGCCGAACTCCTTGTTGTTGATCATCTCGTGCTCTTGCCGCTCGCGCAGCGCCTCGACCGTCAGCCGCAGCTGCTGGTCCAGCTGGTTCATCGGGTCGTTGTACAGATCGGCGACCCGGCTGTGGATCTTCAGCACGGTCTGCGCGACGCTCAGTTCGTACTCCCGCGGCGCCAGCTCGTAGTCCACGTACGTGCCCGGCAGCTGCGGCTCGCCGACGTGGCCGGACGCCACATCGATGGCCGCCTCGCCGTGCTTGTTCTGCGCGGGGATCAGTGCGGCGCGGAACTGCTCGATGTGGCTGCGCAGCGCCTCGGACCGGCCGGCCACCTCTTCGTAGGCGGAGCGGGGCAGTACCAGCGCCGTGCCCCGGGTGACGGCGCGGACGGTGTGCTCCCAGGTGCCGTCCCCGGACAGCAGGGCCGTGGCGCCCACGTGGTCGCCGTCGGCGAGCACACCGAGCACGGTGTCGTCGCCGTACTTGCCCTGCCCCACCCGCTCCAGCTTGCCGTGGGCGATCAGCAGCACCCGGTCGGTGGAGCCGCCGCGCTCGGCGAGCACGTCGCCCGGTGCGAAGTCCTGCTGCTCGAAGCGACCGGCCAGCGCCTCCAGCGCCGCCTGGTCGGTCAGCCCGCGCAGCGGCGCCAGTTCGCGCAGCTCGACGGGGATGACGCGAACCTCGCTGCCGGTGCTGGTGAACTCCACCCGGCCGTCGCCGAGGGTGTGGGTGAGCCGGCGGTTCACCCGGTACGTGCCGCCGGAGACCTCCGCCCAGGGCAGGATGCGCAGCAGCCAGCGGGAGGAGATCCCCTGCATCTGCGGCACGGTCTTCGTGGTGGTCGCCAGATTCCGTGCCGCCGCCGTGGCGAGGCTCGACCGGGCCTGGTCGTTCGCGGAGTCGCCGAGGCCGGACGTCGGGTCGAGCGAAGTGGTCATGGAGATGCTCACCTATTCCTGTGCCAGTGTGAAACGTGCGGCCGAAGGCCCGGCCTGCGGGGCCGGGCGCCATTCGGCAGAGGTCCCCCGGTGATGTGCGTCACGCTGCGGCTTGAATTGCCGCGGTCGTGGCTGGAATTCGCGGTTCAGTAGCCGATCGCCACATCGTCGAGAATTCCGAGTGCGTCCGGGACCAGGACGGCCGCGGAGTAGTAGGCGCTCACGAGGTAGTTCAGAACGGCCTTGTCGTCGACGCCCATAAAACGGACCGACAGGCTTGGCTGGTATTCATCGGGAATTCCGGTCTGGTGCAGCCCGACGACACCCTGGCGCTCCTCGCCGGTGCGCATCACGAGGACGGAGCTGGTGCCGTCCTCGCTGATCGGGATCTTGCTGCAGGGGAACAGCGGCACGCCGCGCCAGGACGGCAGCGAGTGGCCCATGAAGTCCACGGCCGTCGGATACAGGCCACGCTTGCTGCACTCGCGACCGATGGCCGTGATGGCCTTGGGGTGTGCCAGCAGGAAGGACGGCTCCTTCCATACCCGCGCGAGCAGTTCGTCCAGGTCGTCGGGGGTGGGCGGGCCGCTGCGAGTGGGGATGCGCTGGCGCGGGTCGGCGTTGTGCAGCAGGCCGAACTCGCGGTTGTTGATCATCTCGTGCTCTTGCCGCTCGCGCAGCGCCTCGATGGTCAGCCGCAGCTGCTCCTCGACCTGGTTCATCGGGTCGTTGTACAGGTCGCCGACGCGGGTGTGGGTGCGCAGCACGGTCTGCGCGACGCTCAGTTCGTACTCCCGCGGCGCCAGCTCGTAGTCCACGAACGTACTGCCGAGGACCGGCTCGCCGTGGTGCCCTGAGGCGATCTCCAGCGCCGCCTCGCCGCTCTCGTTGTGCGGGGCCGGGGCCTCGTCCCGCACCGCCTCAAGATGCGTCCGCAGCGCCTCCGAGCGGCCCGTGACCTCGCCGAGCGCGCTCGCGGCGAGCGTCAGTACGGTCACCCGCGTCACGGCACGGTAGGTGAACTCCCAGGTCGGCTCCGGTGTGGTGAGCGCCTTGTCACCGAGATGGTCGCCGCCGGCCAGCGCGCCGAGCGTGGCCTCGTCGCCGTACTTGCCCGTGCCGATCCGGTCCACCCTGCCGTGCGCGATCAGCACGACCCGGTCGGCCCGCGCGCCCGCCTCGGCGATCACCTCGCCCGCCGCGTACTCCTGGCTCTCGAAGCGCTCGGCGAGCGCGCTGAGGACCTCCGTGTCGGTGAAATCCCGCAGTGCGGGCAGCTCGCGCAGCTCGTCGGGGATGACGCGCAGTTCGCCGCCGTCCGCGGCGAAGTCGATATGGCCGTCGCCGACGGTGTACGTCAGGCGGCGGTTCACCCGGTACGTGCCGCCGGACACCTGCACCCAGGGCAGCAGGCGCAGCAGCCACCGGGAGGTGATGTTCTGCATCTGCGGCTGCGTCTTGGTGGTGGTCGCAAGATTGCGCGCCGCGGTCGTGGCCAGACTGGTCAGGTTCGTATTTTGGCTTTCGCCTCCGGTGTCGGAGAGAGTTTCTTCCGGAACCGTCACAGCTGCCCCACCCATCTCTGGAAGAAGTTGAAATCGGCCTATCCGCCGAACAGAGAAGGTAGTCGCACTGATTTTATCCGCACAATCCCTCAAATGAGTGGCGTAGAAAGGGAATTGAGTGGATAGGCTCAGCGGAACAGCTAGCTCTTCGGGCGCACGGAACGCGCGAGCCCGGGGGAATGCCGCGCGGGGCGCACGACGGCGCTTACGGGGCCCGCCCGGGTGCTCACCCTGAAGGGCGCCGCGGGACGCCGCCCAGAGGCGGACCGCCGCGGAGACCCCGAAGGGCGGACCTCACGACCCGAACGGCGGGCCTCACGCCCCGAAGAGCGGGCCCGCCGCCGTGAGGGTCCCCGTCAGCCGCTCCCACGCTGCCGCGTCCCGCTCCACCGCCTCGTAGCGCTCGCCCCGGTCCGTCCCCCAGCGCCGCGCCACCGCCGCCGGATCCTCGCCCAGCAGCAGCCCCGCCGCCTGCGCCGCAGCGCCCAGCGCCACCAGTTCCCCTTCCCGCGGCACGATGACGGCCCGCCCGGACAGCCGCCGTACGGTGTCCCGCCAGGCCCGCCCGCGTGCCCCGCCGCCGATGAGCAGCAGCGGCTCGTCCGCCGCGGTCTCCGGCCCCGCCACCAGGTCCAGCGCCCGCAGCAGCGCGAACACCGCGCCGTCATAGGCGGCCTGCAGCACCTGCCCGCCCGTGGTGTCGTGCCGCAGCCCGTGGAGCAGGCCCGTGGCCTGAGGGAGGTTCGGCGTGCGCTCGCCGTCCAGGAACGGCAGCACCACCGCCGAGCCGCCCGGCTCCACGGTCTCCCGGTCCAGGCCGAGCAGCGCCGCCACCCGGTCCACCGCGAGCGTGCAGTTCAGGGTGCAGGCCAGCGGCAGCCAGTCGCCGCGCGCGTCCGCGAAGCCCGCGACCGTGCCCGTCGGGTCGGCCGGGCGCCGGGTGGTCACCGCGTACACCGTCCCCGAGGTGCCGAGGCTGATGACCGGGCGCCCCGGGCGCAGCCCGAGTCCCAGCGCCGCCGCCATGTTGTCCCCCGTACCGGCCGCGACCAGCGCCCCATGGGGCAGCGGCAGCCCTTCGGGGCGCACGGTCCCGGCCGCCTCTCCGGGGCGCGCCACTCGCGGCAGCATCTCCGTACGCAGCCCCACGTGCTCGAGGACCTCCGCGTCGTAGGACTCGGTGGCCGAGGACCACCAGCCCGTCCCCGAGGCGTCGCCGCGGTCGGTGACGGCCTCGCCCGTCAGCCGCTCGGTCACGTAGTCGTGCGGCAGCCGCACCGCTGCGGCCGCCTGAGCCGCCGCCGGCTCCTGCGCCCGCAGCCACGCCCACTTGGCCACCGTGAACGACGGCCCGGGCAGGCTGCCCGCCCGCGCGGCCCACGCCTCGGGGCCGCCCAGCTCCTCGATGAGGCGGCGGCTCTGCGGCGCCGGCCGCACGTCGTTCCACAGCAGCGCGGGGCGCACCGGGCGGCCGGCCGCGTCCAGGGTGACCAGCCCGTGCTGCTGGCCCGCCACGGAGACCGCGGACGCCTGCCTGGCGGGGTCACCACAGGCCGCCAGCGCCCGTCCCAGCGCCTCCCACCACTCCTCGGGGTCGCTCTCCTTGCCGGGCCCGGCGGAGACGGTGTGCGGCGCCTGGCCGCGTGCCGCCACCTCTCCCGTCGCCGCGTCCACGATCAACACCTTCGTGGACTGCGTGGAACTGTCCACGCCGGCCACGAGCGGCCCCGCTCCCCACGCGCCCATCACCACTCCTCACTCATGTGCCCGGTTCCTGCCCTCCACGTGCCCGGTTCCCGCCCTCAGATACGCGGCCCGCTGACACCCCGTCACGCGAGCAGCTCCCGTACGAACAGGATCTCGTCCGCCTGATGGTGCACCCCGCCGCCCTCGTGGCCGTTGAACCGCCACACCCGAAGGTCCTTCGGTCCCGCGTAGTGGTGATACGCGGCGAAGCCGGTGGAGGCCGGCGTGATGGTGTCCGTCAGGCCCGTACCGAAGAGGGCGGGAGCCTCGGCGCGGGCGGCGAAGTTCAGCCCGTCGAAGTGGTCCAGGGTGTCCAGCGCGGCATCGATGTGCAGCCGCTCCCCGGCGAAGTACGCGGCCAGTTCGGTGTACGGGCCGGCCTCGGCCACCTCGACGGCGCGCCGGATGTGCGCCATGAACGGCACCCGGACCAGCGCCGCCGCGAGCCCTGGCACCAGCCCCGCCACCGCCAGCGCCTGCGCGCCGCCCTGGCTGTTGCCCTCCACGACGATGCGGTCCGGGTCCACCCCGGCGTGCTCGCGGGCGGCCTCCACGGCCCGTACGGCGTCCGTGTAGAGCCGGCGGAAGTAGTACGCGTCGGGGTCGAGCACCCCACGCGTCATCATCCCGCCGACGGACGGGTTGGCGGATCCGACCGGGTCGGGGGTGTCGCCGGGCCGGTTGGGCCCGGTCTGGCCGCGCGGGTCCATCACGAGGGTGGCGTACCCGGCGGCCGGCCAGAGCAGCCAGTCGTGCGGCAGGCTGCGCCCGCCCCCGTAGCCGAGGTACCGCACGACGCACGGCAGCGGCCGCCCCGCGCCGCGCGGCAGCAGGAACCAGCCGCGGATGCGGTGCCCGCCGAAGCCGGAGAACTCCACGTCGTAGGTGTCCAGCAGGTCCAGGCCCACGTCGACCGGGGCGAAGCGGGCGTCGAGCGGGCAGGCGCGCGTCTCTTGGAGAGTGCGCTGCCAGAAGACGTCGAAGCCGGCCGGCTCTGGCCTTTCGGGACGGTAGGTGCGCAGGTCTTCGAGGGGCATGTCGACGAACACCGGCGGCTCCTGAGCCTGGGGGAAGACCGATCACCGCTCACCATGCCCCGAGAGCGGGTGGTCGACCCCCGGCGGACGGCGCGCATCTCCACGCCGCCCCGCCCCTCTGTGTGCTCCGTACGGCTTACCGGTCCACGCGCTTGCCCCCGGGGCCCGTGTCGGCCACCTCGCCGACCTCCGCCGCCGCCGGGTCCAGTACGCGCGCCAGGAAGGTGCGGGTGCGCTCGTGCTGCGGGGCGCCCACCACCCGGTCCGGCGGGCCCTCCTCGACGATCACTCCGCCGTCCATGAAGACCACCCGGTCGGCGACCTCCCGGGCGAAGCTCATCTCGTGCGTGACGACCAGCATCGTCATGCCCTCGTCGGCCAGCGACCGCATGACGGCGAGCACGTCGCCCACCAGCTCCGGGTCCAGCGCCGAGGTCGGCTCATCGAAGAGCATCAGCTCGGGGTCCATGGACAGGGCGCGGGCGATCGCCACCCGCTGCTGCTGGCCCCCGGAGAGCTGCGCCGGGTAGGAGCGCTCCTTGTCGCTCAGCCCGACGCGCGCCAGGTTCGCCCGCGCGGTCCGCTCCGCCCCGGCCTTGTCCCGGCGCAGCACCCGCCGCTGGGCGATCGTCAGGTTCTCCAGGGCGGTCAGGTGCGGGAAGAGGTTGAAGGACTGGAAGACCATCCCGATCCGGCGCCGCACCCGGTCGATGTCCACGTCCGGGCCGGTGACCTCGGTACCGGCCACCGTGACCGTCCCCGAGGTCGGCTCCTCCAGGAGGTTCACGCAGCGCAGCAACGTCGACTTGCCCGAGCCGGACGGCCCGATGACGCACACCACCTCGCCGCTCCGCACCGTGAAGTCGATGCCCTTGAGCACTTCGAGGTCGCCGAAGGACTTGTGCAGCCCGGTGACCTGGATCGCGGTCGCGTCCCCGGCCACCGGCGCCCCGCCCGTCGTCGTTCTGTCGGTCGTCATGCCGGTCACCTGGCCTTCGCCGTTCGGGCCTCGAGCCGCCGGACGAGATGCCCGAGCGGGAGGGTGATCACGAGATAGAGCAGGCCCGCGACCAGGATCGGCGTCAGGCTCTTGTACTCGTTGAGCGCGTCCCGGCCGAAGTTGGCCAGCTCGTACTGGCCGAGCGAGAGCCCCAGGAGGTACACCAGCGAGGAGTCCTTGGTCAGCAGGATCAGCTCATTGGTCAGCGGCGGCAGGACGATGCGGAACGCCTGCGGGATGACGATGGAGACCATCGCCCGGCCGTGCGACATGCCGAGCGAACGGGCCGCCTCCGACTGCCCCTTGGGCACGGCCAGGATGCCCGCCCTGATGGTCTCCGCCATGTAGGCGGCGCCGACGAGCCCCAGGGAGAGCATCACGGTGACGTACTGGTCCAGCGCCACTTCGAAGGCGAGCGGCACACCGAAGCCGAGCGCGATGAAGACCAGAAGGGCGGGCACGCCACGGAAGAACTCGATGTACGTGACGGCGATCCAGCGGTACGGGGGCACCGACGACAGCCGCATCAGCGCCAGGAGCAGCCCGAGCAGCAGCCCGAAACCGAAGCCGAGCAGCGTGTAGAGGACCGTGTTGACCAGCGCGGTGGTGAGGATGTCGGGGAACAGCTGACGCGCGATGCCGACGTCGAAGAACGCCCGCCGCAGCTGTCCCCAGTCGGCGACCAGCGCGACGACCACCACGATGGCGGCCAGCAGGGCGTACTGCGACCCACGGATCACCCGGGTCCGTTGCCGTTTGGACAGCGACATGCGTGCAGAGCTCCTCAGGGGTGGACGGCGCGGGTCAGCTCTGCGGCGTGGTGCCGAACCACTTCTTGTAGATCCTGTCGTAGCTGCCGTCGGCCTTGGCCTTCTTCAGAGCGGCGTTGATCTGCTTGCGCAGCGCGTCGTTGCCCTTGCCCATGCCGATGCCGTAGTGCTCACCCGTGTCGAACTCCGCGGTCACCTCGGTGTCGGGGTTGGACTTGACGTAGTCGAACAGCGCACCGTTGTCGTTGATGCCGGCGTCCACCTTGCCGGTCTTCACGGCGGTCAGCAGCAGACCGAGGTCCTCGTACTCCACGAGGTCCACGTCCTTGCCCGCGTGCTTCTTGGCGTAGATGCCGCCGGTGGTGGCCTTCTGGTAGCCGAGCTTGCGGCCCTTGAGGTCCTCGACCTTCTTGTAGGGCTTGCCCTTCTTCGTGATCAGCGCCTGGGTGGCGTTGAAGTACGGATCGGAGAAGTCCATGACCTTCTTGCGCTCCGGCGTGATCGTCATGCCCGCCGCGGCCAGGTCGCACTTGCGAATATTGAAGTCCTGGCCGGTCTCGATGCCTTCGAAGGGCGTGTTGACGATCTCCTGCTGGACCTTCAGGTCCTTGGCCACCAGGTCCATGAGGTCCACGTCGAATCCGACGATCTTGTTGCCCTTCTTCACCTGGAAGGGCGGGTACGGCAGGTGCGTGCAGGTCTTGAGCAACCCCTTGGACACCAGCTGCAACCCGGAACCCTGGTTCCCCTCGGACTTCGTGCTGGTGCAGCCGGCCGCCAGGGCGACGGCCGCGACGACGGCTATGACAGGCAGCGACGAGCGAGCTGACACCGGTCCTCCAGGGAAGCGTTGAAAATCAACAGTGACCTGCCGACGGCGAGTTGGGATGGATCCTGCCACCGGCCGTGTCCGCTGTCTCCGCCGTGGGGGTTGCGTCTGCATAACGACCTTGATCCGTCACACGCACGAAACGGCCCCGCCACTTACGGGGCGGGGCCGCAGCACATCAGAGGGGAGTCAGGGCGAGACGAGACCGGCGAGGGCGGAGACGGAGTCGGGGCCCACGCGGCAGCAGCCACCGATGAGGCGCGCGCCACCCGCCGTCCACGCCGTCACCCGCTCCGGAGTGAACGTCGCCCGCCCGCGCCAGGCGCGTGCCTGCGCGTCCCACTCCTCACCGCTGTTCGGATAGACCACGACCGGCTTGCCGGTCACCCGCGCCGCCAGCTCCACCGCCGCGTCCGCGTCCTCCGGTACGCAGCAGTTGACCCCGACGGCCACGATCTCCTCCGCCTCGGAGGCGAGCGCGAACGCCTCCGCGAGCGGCTGCCCGGCCCGCGTCCGGTCGCCCTCGATGCTGTACGACAGCCACGCCGGCACTCCGAGGCCGCGCACCGCGCGCACCAGGGCCTGCCCCTCCTCGGCGTCCGGCACCGTCTCCAGCGCGAACACATCGGGTTCCGCCGCCGCCAGCACCTCAAGCCGCGGTCGGTGGAACCGCTCCAGCTCGGCGACGCTCAGGCCGTAGCGGCCGCGGTACTCGGAGCCGTCCGCGAGCATCGCGCCGTACGGGCCGGCGGAGGCCGCCACGTAGAGCGGCCCCGGCACGCCGTCCTTCATGGCGAGCCCGGCGGCCTCCCGGGCCAGCTCCACGCTGCGGCGCAGCAGCCCGGCCGCCTCCTCACGGCCGATGCCGCGGTGCGCGAAGCCCTCGAAGGTGGCCTGGTAGCTGGACGTGATGGCGACCTGGGCGCCTGCTTCGTAGTACGCCCGGTGCGCGGCGGTGATCGCCTCCGGCTGCTCGGCGAGCAGCCGGGCCGACCACAGCTCGTCGCTGAGGTCGTGCCCGGCCGACTCCAGCTGATTGGACAGCCCGCCGTCGAGGACGACGGGGCCGCGGACCAGGGCTTCCGCGAACGAGGGGGAGGAAGTGCTCATGCCCTGAAGCCTGTCATTCCAGCAGCCGGAAGGTGAAGGCGAACGCGGCGGGAGCGGCTTCGAGGCGGTACTGCGGGAGCACGCCCGGGCCGCACGACCCGCTGCCGATCCCGTGCTGCGCATGATCCAGGTTCAGCCACACCCGGTCACCGGCCACCAGATCCGGCGTGTGCCGGGCGGCGTCCAGCTCCTCGGAGGTCCAGCGCCGCGCGGTGAAGAAGTAGTCCGGCTCTCCTTCGATACGCAGCCCCGTCCCGTCCGGACGCGTCAGCTCGGCCCACCGCACACCGATCCGCGCGCCGTTCTCCTGCGGCCGTACGTACGGGGTCTGGAGCGCGTCGACGGGCAGCGACCAGTGGCCCACGCGGGCCGCTGCGGACGTGTCCGGATACGCCTCGCCCGGACCGCCGCCGAACCACCGAACGGCGCCCAGATCGCCGTCCAGGCCCATCCGTACCCCCAGCCGCGGCAGCGGCACCGGCCAGTCGCCCTCGGGCGTCACCGCCACCTCCAGTCGCAGCGCCGCCCCGTCCGAGGTCCAGCGGTGCACCACGGCGAAGCCCAGACTCGTGGCGGCCGGCGCCACCCTGGTACGGACGACCAGCGCGTCCCCCTCCGCCGCCACCATGTCCGTACGGTGCCGCATCCGGTGCAGGCCGATCCGCCGCCACTCGGGCCCGCAGCGCTGCCCCGGCTGCCAGGGCGCGCCCTCGTCGTTGTCCGTGGGCGCCCGCCAGACGTCCAGCCGCGGGCCGGTCACGGGGAAGCCGCCGAGGCGGCCGAGGGCCCCGGTCGTGGCGTCGAAGACGCCCGGACCGAGCGTGAGGGGCCGGTCCGTGCCCCGGCGCGGGGCCGCGCTCGGCGTCCACGGCCGCGGCACCGGAAGCGGCGCGGCCGGCAGCTGTCCCCACGCGACCTCGTGCCCGGCCTCGGCCCAGGCGGCGTCCTCGGCCAGCACCGCCCGTACGGTCCACAGCGCCTCGCCGTCCCTCGGGGCGTCCTCGGGCGGCGCGGGAAGCTTCACCTCGGCGCTCTCGCCGGGCAGCAGCGGCGGCACCGTGAGGGTTCCCTCCGCGATCGGCCGGCCCTCGACCTCGTAACTCCACGGGAAGGCGAGCGCGGAGAGGTCGGCGAAGTCGTGCAGATTGGTGACGCGCACCGCCCCGGGGGCGCCGTCCGGACCGGCCGCCTCGAAGCGGACCGGCTCGATGACCTTCTTGTACTCGATCAGCCCGGGGGAGGGCGCGCGCTCTGGGAAGACCAGCCCGTCGCACACGAAGTTGCCGTCGTGCAGCTCCTCGCCGAAGTCCCCGCCGTACGCGTGGTACCGGACGCCGTCCGCGGTGTACTGCCGCAGCCCGTGGTCGATCCACTCCCACACGAAGCCGCCCTGGCAGCGCTCGTAGGTCTCGAACAGCCGCTGGTACTCGCTCAGCCCGCCGGGCCCGTTCCCCATGGCGTGCGCGTACTCGCACAACACGAAGGGCAGGCCGCGGCGCCGGGCATCCAGAGTGGCGTCCGGGAGCGGCTCCTCCGTACGCCGCCCGATCCGTTCGACCTCGGCGTGATCCGCGTACATCCGGGAGTAGACGTCGGTGTCGGCGCAACTCGGGTCGCCCTCGTAGTGCAGCGGCCGGGACGGATCGCGCTCCCGCATCCACGCGGCCATCGCGGACAGCCCGCGTCCGGTGCCGCACTCGTTGCCGAGCGACCACAGGATCACGGACGGGTGGTTCTTGTCGCGCTCGACCATCCGGCGGGCCCGGTCCAGCAGCGCCGGCGTCCAGCGCTCGTCGTCGACGGGATTGCCCCGCCAGTCCTGCTGTGCGAAGCCGTGCGTCTCCAGATCGCACTCGTCGACCACCCACAGCCCCAGCTCGTCGCAGAGCGCCAGGAAGGCCGGGTCGGGCGGATAGTGGCTGGTGCGCACGGCGTTGATGTTGTGCTGCTTCATCAGCAGCAGATCGCGCCGCATGACGTCCGCTCCCACCGCGCGCCCGTGGACCGGATCGAACTCGTGCCGGTTGACGCCGCGCAGCAGAATCGGCCGCCCGTTGACCTTCAGCAGCCCGTCCTCGACGACGACCGTGCGGAACCCGATGCGCAGCGGCACGCGCTCCCCGGAGGTGGCCAGCTCCGCGTCGTACAGCCGGGGCGTCTCCGCCGTCCACGGCTCGACCGGCACCGTCGCGCTCTCCCCGGTCGCCAGGTCCAGGCCCAGCTCCGGTACGGTCACCCGCCCCGCCGGGTCGCTGTCCACCCGCAGCGTGCCCTGCCCGGTGCGGTGGTCGTACCCGGCGTGCACGAAGGCGTCCCGCACCGCGCCCTCAGGGCGGTGCCGCAGCTCCACTTCGCGGAAGACGCCCGGCAACCACCACTGGTCCTGGTCCTCAAGGTAGCTGCCGGACGACCACTGGTGGACGCGGACGGCCAGGACGTTGCGCCCGGGCCGCAGCAAGGAGCCCGCCTCGAACTCGTGCGGCAGCCTGCTGCCCTTGAAGTGACCCAGCTCGCTGCCGTTCAGCCACACCCGGGCACAGGACTCGACGCCCCCGAAGTGGAGCACGGCGGAGCCCGCCGGCCAGTCGGCCGGGAGGTCGAACGCGTACCGGTGGTCGCCGGTGGGATTCTCCTCCGGCACCCGGGGCGGGTCCACAGGGAACGGATACCCGGTGTTCGTGTACACCGGAGCACCGTGCCCCTGGAGGACCCAGTGGCCCGGCACCCGCAGCTCCTCCCATGCCGAGTCGTCGTACTCGGGGCGGGCGAAGCTCGCGTCCTCGGTGGCCGCGGTCGGCGACAGCCGGAACCGCCAGGTCCCGCCGAGCGACAGCCGGGCGGCGTCCGACCCGGGCAGCCGGGCACCGGGCGGCAGACAGCCGCTGCCCGGCATCACGTCTTCGTAGTACGGCACGTCTTCTTCGGAATGCGGCACATCTTCCTCGTACGTCACCATTCCGTCAGCGAAACATGCGTGCCTCACCATGGCGACCACATTCCGCCGATTACCGGGTGCGCCGGCGATTCACAGGAGGCCGTGCCGGGGCGGCTTGGTGCCGTTCAGGACGTACCGCCCGATGTGCTGCACCTTCCAGCGCACGGGGTCGTGCAGCGTGTGGGTGCGTGCGTCGCGCCAGTGCCGGTTCAGGTTCAGGCCGTTCAGCGCCGCGCGGGTGCCGGCCCCCTCGAACAGCGCGCTGCCGGTCTCCACCGCCGCCCGTGCGGCCTGCACCTTGGCGGCGGCCACCGCGATGGATGCCTCCGCCGCGCTGTCGTCCGTGAGGTCACCGGTCGCCGCGTCGACGCCGCGGGCCGCCTCCGCCAGCAGCGCGCCCGCGGCTCGCGCCTTCAGGGCCAGCTCGCCGAACTGCTGGATCAGCAGCGGGTCCTCAGCGGCGGTCTCCAGCCCGCTCTCGAACCACGGCCGGCTCTTGACCCGGACGAACTCCGCCGCCTCATTGAGCGCGCCCTCGGCGATCCCGGTGTCGATGGCCGCGTGCAGCAACTGAGCGAGCGCGCCGTGCAGCTGCGGGCCCCGGAAGGTGAGGTGGTGCGGCACCACACGGTCGCGCGGGACCAGGACGGATTCCAGCCGCACCGTTCCGCTGGCGGTGGTGCGCTGGCCCATGCCGTCCCAGTCGTCCACGACGGTCACACCGGGCGCGTGACGCGGTACGTAAGCGACGTGCAGCTCTTCGTCGGCGCCGCGGGCCAGCACCGGGATCCAGTCGGCGAACAGGGCGCCCGTGGAATAGTGCTTGACGCCCTCCAGGACGTACGAGCCGTCCGGCTGCGGGACGAGCCGGGTGCGGATGTCCTGGACGTGCTTGGTGCCCGCCTCCGACTGGGCGTTGCCCAGCCGCCGCCCGGCCAGCACCTCCTCGAAGAAGAACTTCTGCTGCTCCGCGGTCCCCTGTCGGCGCAGCACCGCCACGTACACGAAGTGGCTCTGCGGAATCTGCGCCAGGCTCGCGTCGGCGCTCGCCAGCAGCCGGAAGACCCCGGCGAGCGTCTCGGCCGTCACGTCCGCGCCACCGTGCGCGCGCGGCACCGTGATGCCGAGCAGGCCGCTGTCGGAGAGCCGGTCCAGCTCGACCCGCGGCAGCCGGCGCTCGGCGTCCCGGTGCGCCGCGCCGGTACGGAACTCCGCCGCCAGTTCGGCCGCGACCGCCAGCGCCTCCGCGTCGTCGGCGATCACATGGGCGACGGGGCCGGTCACGCCGCGACCCGCAGGGGCGCGCGGTCCAGCGCCGCCGCGAATTGCCCGAGCACACCGTCCAGCGCCTCGCGCGTCCCCGGTGTCACGTGGACGCCGCCGCCCTCCTGGACGGTGATGTCGCGGTCCAGGACGAACCAGCCCTGCACGATGTGCGAGGCGCCCATCGAGGAGAGCACGGGCCGCAGCGCGTAGTCGATGGCGAGGACGTGCGCCGTGGACCCGCCGGTGGCCAGCGGCAGCACGGTCTTGCCGGCCAGCGCGTACTGCGGCAACAGGTCGAGCAGGGACTTGAGCAGGCCGGAGTAGGCCGCCTTGTAGACGGGCGTGCCGATGACGATGCCGTCGGCCTGTTCGACGAGCCGGGTGGCCCGGACGATCGCCGGGTGCCCGAAGTCCGCGCCCAGCAGAGCCTCCGCGGGCAGCGTCCGGACATCCAGCGGGATCACTTCGTGTCCTTGTTCAACAAGGGCGGTGTCCAGGTGGCGCAGCAGTCGCGCCGTACGAGACGTGGGGGAGGGGCTTCCGGAGAGGGACAGCACGGTGGCCATGGAGGTTCACCTCGGGGTGTGTGGTGGTGCGAACACGTATGAGAGGAGCGGCGGGCCCGCCCGGTTCGGGCCCGCCGCGGTGTGCCTACGAGTACCGGGTGGCGGGGGGCTTACGAGTACCAGGTCGGCTCCGGCAGTTCGCCCGTGAGCACGAAGCGGCCGACCTCGCGGCGCTTGTAGGCGACGGGGTCGTGCAGGGTGTGCGTACGGATGTTGCGCCAGAAGCGGTCCAGGCCCTCGGCGGTCGCCGTCGACCGCGCGCCGGTCACCTCGAAGATCCGGTTCGCCACCTCCAGGGCGACGTCCGTGGCACGCGCCTTCACGGCCGCCACCCGCACCTCGTGCTCACCGCGGTCCCGCTCGGTCACCGCATCGGGGTCGGAGTGCAGCGCCCAGCCCTCCTCGGCCACCTGGTCGGCCAGCGCCTCGACGGCCCACAGCTTCGCCGTCAGGTCCCCGTACGTGTCGATGACGTACGGCTCGTCGACGGCCCGCTCGTGGCCGCCGTGCAGCCAGGAGCGGGCCTTGGTACGGGTGTAGGTCCCCGCCGTCTCCAGCGCGCCGGCCGCGATCCCCAGGTAGAAGTGCGCGAACACCAGCTGGATGGTGGGCACGTTGAGGGTGTTGTAGACACGTCGCTGGAACGACTTGTCGACGTAGCCCGCCGCCGCGCTCCACGGGACGCGTACCCCGTCGATCGTCACACTGCCGCTCTCCGTGAGCCGCTGCCCGATGTTGTCCCAGTCGTCGTGGAAGGCCAGGCCCGCACTGTCGGACGGCACGATGGCGAAGACATGGTCGCCCTCGGGGTTGTCGGGCCCCACGCTGCCCTCCAGGACGCCCTCCAGCACGGTGACGTCGGAGACCCTGCTGCCGGTCGAGAAGGACTTCCGCCCGGTGAACGTCAGGGTGTCGCCCTCGTCCCGTACGACGACGTCGTTGTCGCGCGGGTTGACGGCGCCCCCGAAGAACCAGCGGTTGCGGGCGGCCTCGGCCTCCACGTGCTCCCACTGCTCCCGGGTGCCGACCAGCCGGGCCGCCCAGTTCCACAGGTAGTGATAGCCGAGCAGCTGACCGATCGACCCGTCGGCCTTGGCGACCTCGCGCACCACCCGGTACGCGGTCGGCCAGTCCTGGCCGCCCCCGCCGTGCTCCACCGGCCCCAGCAGGGTGACCAGGCCGGAGTCCTTGAGCAGCTGGACCTCGTCGTACGGGGTGGCGCCGGACCGGTCCCGGGCGGCGGCGTCGGTCGCGAGGACGGCGGCGACCTCTGCGGCGCGGTCGACCCAGGCAGCGGAAGTGGCGGGCGCGGGGCGGTGCTGCCAGTCGGTGTGTGCGGCGGTGCTCATACCAGTGCTCCTTCGGTGAGGTTCTTGTCCTGGGCTTC
Source organism: Streptomyces sp. NPDC026301 (assembly GCF_055567935.1). Lineage (NCBI taxonomy): Bacteria > Bacillati > Actinomycetota > Actinomycetes > Kitasatosporales > Streptomycetaceae > Streptomyces > Streptomyces sp. NPDC026301. The sequence goes on from NZ_JBVHPN010000004.1 coordinate 342,927, forward strand.
CAGTTCGCGTACGAGCGGCAGCACCCGCTCGCCGAAGTACTCGACCTCTTCCAGGTAGTGCAGGAAGCCGAGCAGGAAGAGGTCGACGCCGAGCCGCTTGTAGGCCACGATGCGCTCGGCGATCTGTTCCGGTGTCCCGATCAGCCCGGTACGGAACCCGTCGTTGTACTGCACCAGGTCCTCGAACGAGGAGTCCTGCCACATGCCCTTGCCGTCCGCGGTGGAGCTGCCCGCCTGCTGGACCGCCTGGCCGAAGCCGCGGACCGCCTGTGTGTCCGCCTGAGCGACGATCTCGCGCAGTACCTCCCGGGCCTCCTTCTCGGTGTCCCGGGCGATCAGGAAGCCGTTGAGGCCGAATTTCGGCGCCGTGCGGCCGGCGGCCGCGGCGGCCGCACGGACGTCGGTGAGCTGCTCGGTGACTCCGTCGAAGTCCTTGCCGTTGCTGAAGTACCAGTCGGAGACCCGGCCGGCCATCGCGCGGGCCGCGGTGGAGTTGCCGCCCTGGAAGATCTCCGGGTGCGGGCGCTCCGCGGTGTTCAGCGGCTTCGGCTTCAGCGAGAAGTCCCGGATCCGGTAGAAGTCGCCGGCCAGTTCGGCGTGGTCCTCGGTCCACACCGCCCGCAGGGCGCGGATGAACTCCTCGGCGCGTCGGTAGCGTTCGTCGTGCTCCAGCCACGGTTCGCCGAGCGCGGTGAACTCCTGCTTGAACCAGCCGCTGACCACGTTGACGGCGAACCGGCCGCCGGAGAGGTGGTCGGCGGTGGCCCCGAACTTGGCGAGCACGCCCGGGTGCCACAGCCCCGGGTGGACGGCGGCGATGACCTTCAGGCGCTCGGTGGCGAGCAGCAGCGCCAGGCTGAACGAGGTGGACTCGTGCTGGTTCTCGGCGCCGTAACTGGCCATGTAGCGGACCTGGCTCAGCGCGTATTCGAAGCCGTTGTCCTCGGCGAGCCGGGCGAGCTTGCGGTTGTACTCGTAGCCCCAGTCGGTGCGCTGCTCGATGGTGCTGGTGACCAGGCCACCGCTGACATTGGGCACCCAGTAGGCGAACCGCGCCGGGCCGCCGGCGGGCTGTGGAACATGAGCGGATGCGGACATGGAAGAACTCCGGATCGCTGAAAAAGGGCAGGGGGAATCGAGGTGTCGGGGTGCGGAGAAAATACCCGTCAGGGCAGGCGGATTCACCGGCGGAGATAATGAACGGAAAGGCCACGGAAAGCCGTGGGAATCCGTGAAAAAGAGACCGCAGCGCGCGCGAACAGGCGTGAATTGTGGGGAGCGCGCGGCGCGCGTATGCGGAATTACCGGACCGGTGAGTGTCCGTGGAAAGAGAAGGCGGCGCTCAGGCCGAGGGGCGACACAGGGCGCTGGAGACCCGGACGAGGTCGACGTGACGCCGCTCCGTCAGGCGCTCCGTCAAGCGCTGCGGCAGACTCGGTCGCGGCTTCATCAACACGTCACCTCCCTGCAACATTTCTTCCGAAACAGGCCGTGAACGGCCTCCGGCCGGGCCTTCCGGGTAATTCCCGGCGGCGCTGTCGGTGAGTTTACCGTCAGGATGCCGCATCGGTCGATTCGGCATCCTTGAGGTGGTGATAGGTTCCCCCTTGAAGCGGCGCTCCGTCAATATGCAGCGGCAGATCGACACCGGCAGTCGGACATGCGGGAATCGATCCCGGCCCACCGAAAGGAAAGCAGCCGTGCGGACGGAACAACTGGAGTACATAGAGGCCGTGACCCGGCTCGGTTCGCTGCGCCGCGCAGCCGACGCGCTGCATCTGTCACAGCCCGCGCTGAGCGAAACGGTCCGGAATCTGGAGCGCGAACTCGGCGTCGACCTGCTCGACCGCAAACGTTCCGGCGCGAAAATCAGCGACGAGGGGCGGGAGCTGCTGCCGCACATCATCGGTGTGCTCGACGCGGTCGACAAACTCCGCAGCGCCGCCGACCAGCAGCACCACATCAGCCGCACGGTGCGCCTGGGTACCGTCAACGCCGCCACCGTGCCGCTGCTGGTACCGGCCGTCCAGGCCTTCCGCCGCAGCCACCCGGCCACACAGGTCGAGGTGGTCATGGAGCAGCAGAACGGCATCCACCACGGTCTGATGGACGGCGGATTCGACCTCGGTCTGGTCAACTACCTCCAGGGCGACGACCTGCCGCCCGACCTGCACACCACCGAACTGCTCCGCGGCCGCCCCGTCGTCTGCGTCCGCCCGGACAGCCCGCTGGCCGCCCTGAGCGCCGTGAGCGTGGCGGACCTGCTCGCCGAGCCGCTGATCGTGATGCGCGCCGGCTATGTGATGCACCGCTACGTCCACCGGCTGCTGGCGGGCCGCACGCCGTCCTTCTCGTACTCCACCGACGGCGCCGAGATGGGCAAGCTGATGGTCGCGGAGGGGCTGGGTGCCACCGTGCTGCCCGACTACAGCGTCCTGGGCGACCCGCTGCAGCGCTCCGGCGCCCTCACGTGCCGCCCGCTGCTCGGCGACGGCACGGAGGTCCACATGGCCGTACAGCGCCGCCGCGCCGGCGCCGTCCCCAGGGCCGCCCGCGACCTGCACGAACTGCTGGTGCAGCGGGCGGCGGAGCACCGGACGGCACAGGTCTCCGCTATCGGGTGAGGAGGTCCGGGCCGAGCGGAGGACGTTCGCGCCACTGGTCGACCATGAGGGCCAGCATCGAACCCAGTTCCGGCATCGAGGGCACGACGGCCAGCGCCCCCACCACCTGCAGCAGCCGCGCCCGCTCCATGACGTCCAGCAGCGGGCGGTCCAGGCGGTGGCCGCTCGCGCGCTCGTACTCCGCTGTCGCCCGCGGCGTCACCATGGCCAGGTCCCACTCCACTGGGCCGCGGGTGACGTCCTCGAAGTCGCTGAAGAGATGCCCCTCGGCGGTCCGCAGGAGGTTGTACGACGGCCCGTCCCCGTGCAGTGGCTGTATGCGGACCCCGGGGAAGTGGCCGGGCAGGTCGGCAGCGAGCGCTTCGAGGACCGCGTACTCCTGCTCCGCCCGGTCCAGCTCGGCGGTCGTCAGCCCCTGCGGCTCCTTCCGCAGCGCGGCCAGCAGCGGCGCGAGGGTGGGCACCACGGGGGACAGCACGGGCAGCTCGCCCGGATACCGGGCCAGGAAGCCGTGCAGTTGCGCCGTCCAGCCCGTCTGCTCGACGAAGCGGTCCTCCAGCGCCTCCGGACCGGCCGCGACGGCCTCGCGCAACGGGTCCTTCTCGTCGACGTACTCCCAGAAGGTCAGCGACCTGCCGTCGCACGCGACGGGTTCCCGCGGCACCAGCGGGCTGGGCCGTACGACCGGCGCTCCCGCGTCGGCCAGCCAGCCCGCCACGTCCAGTTCGCGCCGCTGCTTGACCGCCTGCTCCTCGGCGGACACCAGGGCGAGCGACGGTACGCGGGCGACCACCGGGTCCGGCGCGAGGTGCACCAGTACGTTGAACACGTCGTGCAGCACCCGTGGTTCGCCCGCCCGCAGCCCCAGCCGGCGCGCGGCTCTGACCGCGATACGGACGGCGCGCTCGGCACGTTCTCTGACGGGACTGCCGGAGGGCTCCGGGTTCGGATTCGCCATGGCCCGATCATGACGACCGGTGTGTGCGGTGTCGACGCAATTTCCGGCGTGGAGCGGGCCTTTGGGGCACTTGGGGTACTTAGGGTGCTTGAAGAGTCACTCCCCTCAGGGCCCGCGTACTGCCTACCCTGTGTACGCCCCTTCCTCCGCCAGAAGGGACGCGAGCGCCGCTGCGGGGTCCTCGTCCGGCGGCCCCGAGGGCAGCCAGCGGCCCTGCTCCTTCCGGTACGGCCACCAGCGGCCGTCCCTGCCCAGCCGCAGCTGCGCGGCGGTGCCGACCACCGTCCACCGGTTGCGGGTGACCCGGAACCGGGGCCGGTCCGCCTCGTCCGCCCACGCGGCGGCCAGCCCCGTGGTGGCGCGGTCCAGCGCTTCGGGTCCCGGGGCCCACTCCTCCTCCAGTACCGCGAGCCCGGCCGGGCCGCCCTGTCGCCATGCCCGTACGGCCGCCGCCAGGCCCCTGGCGTCCCGCCCGGAGGCCGCCGCGAGCCGTTCGGCGACCGGCGCGGGCGGGCCGGCCGCAGCGAGCCGTACGAGGTCCTCAGCGGGCGTCGGTCCGCTCGCCGGCGGGGTGTCCGCGTGCCAGGTGGACAGCGCCTCGGCGAGCAGCCTCCCGGCCCGCTCCGCGGTGTCCCCGATGAGGAACTCCAGGGCCGGTACATCGATGCCGGGCGCCGGCGCGGTGCCGCCGCCCAGCGCGGGCGCGGTGCCCGGCTCGCTCACCGGGGGCGGAGGCGGCGGCAGCGGCGGCAGGACCTCCTGGGCCGCGAACGCCTCGGCCGCTGGCACACCGTCCTCGGCCTCCGTCGTGCCGGTCTCCTCGCCCGGCTCCGGCGCGTACGTCTGTGCGCGCGCCGCACTGCGCGCCTGGAGCTCGCCCAGCAGCCCCTCCTCGCCGCGCCCGCGCAACAGGAGCAGCACGAACGGATCCTGGTCCAGCAGCCGCGCCATCTGATAGCAGAGCGCGGCCGTATGGGCGCAGTGGTCCCATGCCTCGCAGTCGCAGGACGGCTCCAGGTCGCCGATCCCGGGGAGCAGTTCGACGCCGGCCGCCGCCGCGTCCTCGACGAGCTGCGGCGGCATGTCACGGTCCAGTAGCGCGGCGATGTGCCCCGCCCGGTCGGCGACCATGTCCAGGAAGCGGTCCCAGTCCGCCGCGCCCAGCTCCTGGAGCAGCACGTCCGAACGGTGCGGGGTGCGGTCACGGTCCTGTACGACGGCGGTGATCCGCCCCGGCCTCACGGACACCGCGCCCACCGCCCCCGCGCGGGCGTGCCGGCGCCCCAGCTTCAGCTGCGCGTTGTCCAGCGCCGTGTCCTCCAGCGCCTTCAGCCACGCCTGTCCCCACCAGGTGCCCGCGAAGCCGCGCCCATGGGCGGGCGGCAGCGCGGCGAAGGTCCGCTCGGACCGCCCCGCGTGCTCGTCCCCGTACGTGCCGTCGGTCTCGTCGTCGTACGCGCTCCCGGCGCCGTGGAAATCGCTCATCGTTCGCTCCCTCGAAGCTCCACCAGGTCGGCCAGTTGCGCGTCGGTCAGCTCGGTGAGCGCGGCTTCTCCCGAGCCCAGTACGGCATCCGCCAGCCGCTGCTTGCGGGCGAGCATGTCGGCGATCCGGTCCTCCACCGTGCCCTCGGTGATCATGCGGTGCACCTGCACCGGCTGGGTCTGGCCGATGCGGTACGCGCGGTCGGTGGCCTGTGCTTCGACAGCCGGGTTCCACCACCGGTCGAAGTGCACGACGTGCGAGGCCCGGGTGAGGTTCAGCCCGGTGCCCGCCGCCTTCAGAGACAGCAGGAACACGGGCACGTCGCCGTCCTGGAAGCGCTGCACCAGTTCCTCCCGGCGCGCGACGGGCGTACCGCCGTGCAGCAGTTGGCTCGGCACGCCGCGCGCCGCCAAGTGCGCCTCCAGAAGCCGCGCCATCCGCACGTACTGGGTGAAGACCAGCACGCCGGCCCCCTCGGAGAGCAGGGTGTCCAGCAGTTCGTCCAGGAGTTCCACCTTCCCCGAGCGTTCGGCGAAGCGCCGCCCGGGGATCTGCTCGACACCCTCCTCCTTCAGGTACTGCGCGGGGTGGTTGCAGATCTGCTTGAGCGAGGTCAGCAGCTTGACCACGAGGCCGCGGCGGGCGAAGCCGTCCGTGCCCGCGATGTCGGCGAGCCCCTCGCGCACCACCGCCTCGTACAGCGCGGCCTGCTCCCCGGTGAGCGCCACCGCGCGGTCGGTCTCCGTCTTGGGCGGCAACTCGGGCGCGATGCCCGGGTCGGACTTGCGGCGGCGCAGCAGGAACGGCCGTACAAGCCGCGCCAGGCGCTCCGCTGCGGCGGGGTCCGCACCGCCCTCGACGGCCAGCGCGTAGCGCGTACGGAAGCGGCCGAGGGGGCCCAGGAGGCCCGGCGTGGTCCAGTCGAGGATCGCCCACAGCTCGGAGAGGTTGTTCTCCACCGGGGTGCCGGTCAGCGCCACCCGGGCACCGGCCGGCAGCGTCCGCAGCTGCCTGGCGGTGGCGGAGAACGGGTTCTTCACGTGCTGGGCCTCGTCGGCCACGACCATGCCCCAGCCCACTTCGGCCAGCTTTTCGGCGTCCACCCGCATCGTGCCGTACGTCGTCAGTACGACCTCGCCGTCCGCCAGGTCCGCGAGGCTGCGCCGCCCCGCGTGGAACCGGCGCACGGGGGTGCCCGGCGCGAACTTCTCGATCTCCCGCTGCCAGTTGCCCATCAGCGAGGTCGGGCAGACCACGAGAGTCGGGCCCGCGCGCTCCGGCGCGGCCTGGCGGTGCAGATGGAGCGCGATCAACGTGATCGTCTTGCCCAGTCCCATGTCGTCGGCCAGGCAGCACCCGAGGCCGAGCGACGTCATACGGTGCAGCCAGCCCAGGCCGCGCAACTGGTAGTCGCGCAGCGTCGCGGCGAGCGCGGTCGGCTGCGCAGGCGCGTCGTCCCCCAGACGTTCCGGGTCGGCGAGCCGGTCGCGCAACTGGCGCAGCGGGCCGGACGCCTGTACTTCCACATGCTCGCCGCGGCCGGTCTCGACCGCTCCCGTGAGCGCTGCCCCGAGCGCGTCCATGGGCGTGACCTTCCGGTCCCGGCGCTCGTGTGCGGTGCGCAGCGCTTCGGGGGCGACGAGCACCCACTGGTCGCGCAGCCGCACCAGTGGCCGTCCGGCCTCCGCCATCCGGTCCAGCTCCTCCCGGCTCAGCTCCTGCTCCCCGATGGCGAAGCGCCAGCTGAACGAGAGCAGCGCATCGGCGGAGAGCAGCGACGGCAGCGCGGACTCCGTGCGGTCCGGCGCCGGCTCCGCAGAAGCCGTCGCCTCCGGTGGGCCCACGACGGCACGTGTGGTGAGGGTGCGGGCGAGTTGCTTGGGCCAGTGGACCTGTACACCGGCGGTGGCGAGTGCCCGTGCGCCGGGCCCCAGCAGCTCGCCGATCTCCTCCTCGGCGAGCTCGAGGACGTCCGGTACGGCGGCGGAGAGCAGCGGCTCCAGCGGTGCCCAGGCGGCGGCTGCCCGCCGCAGCGTCAGCAGCGTGTCCGTGCGGGCGCGCGCCCCGAAGGCTTGCCCCGCCGGCGAGTCGCCGGCCCACACGTCCGAGACGTCGGCGACCAGGGCGGGGTCGGTGAGGCTGTGCAGCTGGAGCACGGCGGTGAAGCGCGCAGGAGTGGGCCCGCCGCGGAAGCCGAGATCGCCGTCCTGGCCGTCCAGCCCCGCGATCTCGATGCGGAGGGAGAGACGCACGCCCGCGTCGTGTCCGGCCGCCACATCGGCCGCCCAGGCCCGCTGCTCGGGGATGTGCTGAGGAGCCTCCGCCGCGTACGCGGGGCCGCCGACGGCCGTCACAGCTGCGGGGGAGCGCGGCAGCCCGTCGGCCACGGCGTCCAGGAACGAGCGCAGCAGCCGCTCCGGCGCGGGCAGCCGTACCGGGGAGGTACCGGGGAGCGGCGTGGCGTGCGCGTACGGAGGCATCGCGGCGGCGAGCTCCCGTATGCGGGCGATGTCCTCCGGTTCCAGCGGTCCGCACCGCCAGGCGTCGTGCTCGTCGGCACTCAGCCCGGGCAGCAGCCTGCCCCGTGCCACGAGGTGCAGCGCGACCACGGAAGCGGCGCCCCAGAAGGCCGCGGCGGGGTGCGCGGTACGGGAGACGCGTGCCCGGGTCAGTACGGGGAGCGCGGCGGCGACCGGCAGGAAGAGCGCGGGCACCTCACGGGTGACGACCTGGCCCTCTTCGGAGGGCAGGGCGACGGTCAGCCTCTCGGCGGACACGGTGCCCGCGGCGAATCCATCGGGAAGCGGCTCGCCATCGGGCGACGGCCCGCCATCGGGCCACCAGAAGGCGATCCGTCCCGTACGCGGCGGATCACCTGGCACGTACACGGCGGCGCACCGGGAGAGTCCGGAGAGCCGGTCGAGGGTGAGCGCGGGAAGTAGTGGCACGTGCCGACGGCTCCTCAAGTTTGACTACTTGCCTTTGGAGCGGCCGAGGGTACAACACGATCCGTGCCGGCGTGGAACCTCCGGCGCCGATTCGGCGTTCAATGGAAGACAACGAACGCGGCATCCGCCGCGGAAAGGGCGTGAAGGATGTCCACACGTGCGAAGGTCGCCGTCGGCGGCGTGGCGGCAGGCGTGATCCTGCTGTGGCTGCTGCCGTTCTGGGCGGCGCTGCTGGTCATGATCGGGGTGCCCGCGATCGCGTATCTGACGCTGGACCCCTCGCAGCGGCGGCGGCTGCGCCGCGTCACCCGCAAGGAGCTGGGCCGCTGAGTACCCCGGACGCCGCGCCGGTGCGGTCGGCGCCCGGGTGACCGGTGCGCGGCGCCACCGCGGCCGCGGCGCGGCCGTGACGCCACCGCGCGCGGTGCGCTGCCTCAGGCCGGCCGGGCCGCCATCGCGTCCAGCGACTCCAGCAGCCCGGGAAGCTCCGGACCACGGCCCACGGGAAGGACCTCGCCCGGCTCGTCGTCGAGCAGGACGAAGGCGATGTCGTCGGTCCGGGCGACGAGGCTCCAGCCCGGCCCGTCCACGCGCAGGGTGCGCGCCTCACCGGCGGCGAAGGACGAACGCACCCGCCCCGGCGGCGGAGGCTGTCGCACGTACTCACGCGCCTCGTCCAGCACCCGCCGCACCCCCGCGTGCGGCTTGGCGCCGGGATCGACGAACGTGACCTCGCCCTCGACCTGCTCGCGCCACACCGCCCACTGCAGGGCGATCTCGTCCGCTCCGAGGCGCCGTTGGGCCGGACCCCACTCCAGCGCGTCCGGAGGCGTCAGCGGCTCCGGATCGCCCTCCTCGGGCGCCGGGTCGTGCGGTGCCGGCACCCCGGGCGCCGCCACCGCGAGCGCGAGCGGCCAGCCCGGCAGGGCCGCGACGATGCTGTGCTCGTCGGGGGAGAGGTCGTACTCCATACCGCAGTCCCAGGCGGCTATCGCGCAGGCGACCAGCGAGACGTCCTCGGTCGCGACGGTCCAGCGCGCGCCCCGGCCGTCCTGGCCGAGCACGAGCCCGTAGCCCTCCTCGTACGGCTCCAGGCGCAGCTTGGCGCAGACCTCTGGATAGTCGTCACCGAGCACGCTCGGGAACTGCCCCGGCGTCAGCAGCACCGCGGTCAGTACGAACAGCTGGTCGTCATCGACCTCGCCGACGTAGCTGCCGTCGCCGACGGCGCCCTCCGTCGCGGACACTGGGCCTCCCACTCGTTCGCGGCCGGGGCAGGTGCCGACCGCACAGATCACGTCGTCGGCGCACCTTAATTGGCCGGACAGGCGATTGTCACGGCCCGTGTGCCCGCTCCCGGTGAATCCGGCGCGGCTCAGGCAGCCGGCAGGCTCAGCAGGTCCCTGGCCACTTCCTGCGGCGACTGGCGGCGCTCCCGCGCCAGCGCGATCAGCGCCCGGCACGCCAGTTCGTTGATGCCGAAGGCGAGTGCTTCAGGGGACACCCAGTCCGCGGCCTCGGCGCCGCGGTCCTCGTCCCCTTCGGCGCACGCTGCCACATGCGTGGCCGCGGCCTCGAAGAGGTTGTGCGCGCCCTTCCTTGCCGGCTCCCGCTCCGGACGTGGTGGCCGCGGTCCGAACAGGCCATGGGCGAGACGGAGCCGGAGTCTGCGAAGGAGGTCGGTCATCATTCCTCCATGCCGGTAGAGAAGCGTATGGCGCCTTTCAAGTCTCCCCTCTCCCCGTAGGGTTGGACCTTCGGCGACGAAAGGGACGGTGTTCTCGTGGGGCGTTACGACTTCCTCAAGGAGATTCAGCGGCTGGATCCTGAGCGCGACTTCCTGCGGATCTTCCGCATCACGGTGACGCACGAGTTCCCATGGGACATCACCAGAGCGCTTGAACTCGCCCTTTACCGTACGTATGCGGTGCCCAGCATCGGCCGTCTGCTCGCGGAGACCGCGGAGCTGACGGAGCGTACGCAAAAGCGCTACGACGACACCGCGCTCCTTCTGGACTCGGTCGTCGAGCACGGCTTTGAGACCGAGGACGGCCGCACGGCCATCCGGCGCATCAATCAGATGCACCGCAGCTACGACATCAGCAACGACGACATGCGTTATGTGCTGTGCACGTTCGTGGTCGTACCGAAGCGCTGGATCGATCAGTACGGCTGGCGGCGGTTGAGCGAGCACGAGAAGCGCGCGATGGCGGCCTACTACAGGACGCTCGGCGAGCACATGGGTATCACCGACGTGCCCCGGACCTACCAGGAATTCGAACGCTACCTGGACGACTACGAACACGAGCACTTCGGCTGGGATGAGGGCGGCAGGCGCGTCTCGGACGCCTCGCTCGACCTGATGGCCGGGTGGTACGGACCGCTGGCCCCCGTAGTGCGCGCCGGGAGCAAGGCCCTCCTGGACGACGCGCTGCTGGACGCGTTCCGCTACGACCGGCCGCGCCCGGCAGTACAGGCCGCCGTACGCGGCGCGCTGCGGCTGCGCGCCAAGGCCGTCCGCCTGCTGCCGCCGCGTCGCACACCTCACTACGCCCGTCAGAACCCGGAGATCAAGGGCTACCCGAACGGTTACCGCATCGCCGACCTCGGCACCTTCCCCAAGGGCCGGCAGGGCGGCGCGGGCTGTCCGGTGCCGCACGCCGACGGCGCGGCGAAATCGAGCCGCCGTTGACGTACGGTCACCCTCCGCGCACGGCCAGCGCCAGATAGCGCGCGTCCTCGTCCATGTACTGGACCAGGTCCCAGCCGCTGCGTGCCAGCATCGGCCGGAGGTTCGGCTCCGCCCGTAGGTCGTCCGGGGTGAGCGGTCGCCCCTTACGGGCTGCGAGGGCGGCCCGGCCGATCGGGTGGAAGAGCGCCAGCCGCCCTCCGGGCCGTACGACCCTGGCCAGTTCGGCGAGGTCGTGCGGTGGGTCGGCGAGGTGGGAGATCAGCCCGGCCGCGAAGACCGCGTCCAGGGCGCCGTCCCGCACCGGCAGCGCGGAGACGTCCGCGAGCAGCAGGGCCGCCTCGGCGCCCCGCCCGGCCCGTACGGCCTCCTCCAGCATCTCCGGCGTGAGATCGGCCCCGAACACCGTGCCGGACGGCCCCACGGCGGCGCGCAGCGCGGGCAGCGCCCGTCCGGTGCCGCATCCGGCGTCCAGTACGCGATCGCCCGCCCGCAGGCCCAGCTCCGCGACGCCTGCCGCGTACGCCGGCCCGTCGTCGGGAAAACGGGTGTCCCAGTGCCGTGCCCGCTGCCCGAAGAACTCCCGCACGTCGTGCGGCCGGTGGCCGGCCCGGTCGCGGCGACCGGCGCCGTCGGCAGAGAAGCTTTCGGCAGGGGTGCTGTCGCTGAATTCGTTCATGGTGACGACATGATCCCCCATCGGCCGGGCCGTGTACGGCTTTGATCCCGCAACGACCGGAACACCCGTAGGGCGCACAGGTTCGGGCGTAGGCCGGTCGGGCGTCGGCACGGCGCCGCCAATTGCCAGCACTTCCGGACTGTACGCCCGGGGGGCGGCCCTGACGCGGCTAGCGTCCCGTGGCCATGGGACACCCGGATCGTCTTCCCGGCCCCGAAAGCCCGATTTCGTCGGGCCCACGGGGCCGTGGAGCGCACGCCGTACGGGGCGGCCGTACCCTCCGCCCCCGTACGGTGCGCGCCCGCATCAGCTGCGTGCTCGCGGTCCCCGTCGTGGCCCTGCTCGCCCTCTGGGGCTCGGAGACCGTCACCGCCGTGCAGGACGCCGCGGCAGCGCGTCAGGCGCAGCGCATCGAGGACGACGTCCGCGCGCCCGTGCACAAAGTGGTGCGGGCCCTCCAGGAGGAACGCCGAGCCGCCGTCGCGTACTTGGCGGACCCCACTCAGGCGCGCGAGAACGCCTTCGGAGCGCGGGCCAGGGAGACGGCGAAGACCGCCACCAGGTTGCGGCTGGACGGCCGGCACACGGCGCCCGAGAGCGCGGGGCTCCCGGACCGCACGGTCGGCCATCTGACGGATCTCGCCACCGCACTCGATGCCCTGCCGAAACAGCGCCGGCTGACGATGGAGCGCTCCCTCACCTGGCAGCAGGCATCCGGTCCCTACACGGCGGCCATCGCCTCGGCCTTCACCGTCAACGGAGCGCTGAACGGCCCGGCGAACGGCACACGGCTCCTCGGGGAACTGGGCCGCGCCTGTGAGCTGCTCGCCCAGGAGGACGCCGACCTCACCGCCGCCGACCTCACGGGAACGCTGGACAAGGACCGGCAGCGGTCGTTCACCGGTACCGTCGCGGCGCGGCGCCTCATGGAACGCATCGCCACCGAGAACCTGCCGACATCCGTGGACGCACCCTGGCGCACACTCGCCACTGGCCTCGCTCACGCGGACGTCCGCGCCATGGAGAGCGCGGTGAGCGCCGCCGCCCCCGGCCGCGACGCGGCACAGGCGGCCCCAGGAGCCCGCTGGCGGCCCTCGTACGAGGATCTGCGGCGCGGACTGCGGGGCATCGAGAAGGACGTGGCCGCCGACACCGCACGCCGCCCTGGCCCGCTCGTGTACGGGTTCTCGCCGTTCTCCGCAGCGGCTGTCGGCCTCGGGTTCGTCGCCCTCGTGCTCTCCCTGGTCGTCGCCGTACGGATCGGCCGCCGACTGGCCACGGAACTCACCGCCCTGCGTGACGGTGCGCTCGGCATCGCCCGGCACGAACTCCCCGAAGCGCTGCACGAAGCGCGTGCCGGCCGACAGGCCGACACCTCCACCGCCCATGAAGCACCGCCCACCGCCCACGAGACACCGACCGCCGCTGACGAGATCACACAGGTCCGCGCTGCCCTGGACAGCGTGCACCGGGCAGCGCTGGACGCGGTCGCGGAGCGGGCCGGACCGGCCGACGGCATCAGCGGCGTCTGCGTGAACCTCGCCCGCCGCAGCCAGGTCCTCCTCCACCGCCAGCTCGCCCTCCTGGACAGCATGGAACGCCGCTCCCAGGGCCCGGCCGAACTCGGCGACCTGTTCCGGCTCGACCACCTCACCACCCGTATGAGGCGCCATGCCGAGAGCCTGCTCATCCTCTCGGACGCGGCTCCCGGACGCGCCTGGCGGTCACCGGTGCCGCTCACGGGCGTGGTGCGCGCGGCGGTTTCGGAGATCGAGGACTACGCGCGCATCGAGGTGCGGCGCCTCCCCGCGGGCGTGATCCCGGGTGACGCGGTCGCGGAGCTCACCCACCTACTGGCCGAGCTCATCGAGAACGCCGCACAGTTCTCACCGCCGCACACCAAGGTGCGGGTCCAGGGAGAACAGGTCGGCACCGGGCACGTGCTGGAGATCGAGGACCGTGGGCTGGGCATGGAGGAAGCGGCACGGGACGAAGCCAACCGGCGCATCGAGCAGGCCGCCTCGCTCGACCCGTTTGACGCCGACCGACTGGGGTTCTTCGTGGTCAGCCGGCTGGCGGCCCGGCACGGCGTACGCGTCGTCCTGCGCGCCTCGGCATACGGAGGCACGACGGCGGTGGTACTTCTGCCGAACGCGCTGGTGCACGAGGCCACGCCCCCAGTACGGAGCGCGCCGGCCCGCCCGCCCCGGGATGTGCCACTGGAGCGGGTACGCGCGCACCTCGAACGCCGGACCGGCCGCGCACTGGAGCCCTCGGCAGACGCAGCCGTAACGGCCTCGCCCGATGGCGGGGCACAGCCCGACGGCCTGGACGGGCTCCCGCGCCGCATACCGCAGCGCAGCCTCGCCGTTCAGCTGCGCGACTCGCCCCCTGCCGAGGCGGACACGCCGCCCGAGGAGGAGCCCACGCTCAGCCCGGAACAGGCACGCACCCGTATGACCGCCTACCGCCACGGCTGGGCCCGCGGCTCCACGAAGGGAGAACCCTGATGCACGAGGAACGAGCGAGCGGCACACCGTCGCGTCCCCGGAGCGGCCTCGACTGGCTGCTGGACGATCTGGCCGCCCGGGTGCCGGAGGTCCGGCACGCCGTGGTGCTCTCCGGCGACGGCCTGGTGACCGGGGCCTCGGGCTCGCTCCCCCGGGAGGACGCCGACCACCTGGCGGCCGTGGCCTCGGGATTCCACAGCCTGGCCAAGGGCACCGGGCGCCACTTCTGCTCGGGCAGAGTGCGCCAGACGGTGGTGGAGATGGACAACGGCGTCTTGTTCGTCTCCGCGGCCGGGGACGGTTCGTGTCTGGCGGTGCTCAGTACGGCGGTGGCCGACATCGGGATGATCGCCTACGAGATGGCCCGGCTCGTCCGGCGCGTGGGCGAACACCTGCGTACCCCACCGCGCTTCACCACATGAGAGGCGCAGGCGGTGCGTGATGCCCCAGGACCGCCGGTGGTACACCACGTCGGCAGGGCCGCAGGTCCGCCCGCACCGGTCCACGGCCGTGCGCCACGGCGGTGATCCAGTTCACCGAATCGCCCCCGATTGTGACGCGAGAGGGATTACGGTCCTGACCGTACGTCCCGAGCACCGCACATCGGGCCACCGGACCGCTCCGGTCACATCGGCCGGCACCGGTGTGACCGGGCCCCGGCACCCACGAACGCGTCAACCTCACCTGCGCACTGGCCCCGAGTGCGCACACCGCCTCCTGGAGGACAGTACCGATGGTTTCCGCGGATTCCGTGCACCCCGGAACGGTGCAGGACGAGCCCGAGATGGCCTTGAAGATCCTGATAGCGGGCGGCTTCGGAGTCGGCAAGACGACGCTGGTCGGCTCGGTCAGCGAGATCCGCCCGTTGCGCACCGAGGAGTACCTCAGCGAGGTGGGGGAGGGGGTCGACGACACCCGCGGTGTGGACGGCAAGACCACCACCACGGTGGCCATGGACTTCGGCCGGATCACCATCAGATCGGGCCTGTCGCTGTACCTCTTCGGAACCCCCGGGCAGGAGCGCTTCTGGTTCCTGTGGGACGACCTCTCCGAAGGCGCCCTGGGCGCCGTCGTCCTCGCGGACACCCGCAGACTGGCGGACTGCTTCCCCGCGGTGGACTACTTCGAGAACCGCCGGGTGCCGTTCCTCGTGGCCGTCAACTGCTTCCCCGGAACGCGCTCCTACGGCGCGGACGACGTGTCGCGGGCGCTGGACCTGGACGGCGGTACGCCTGTGCTGCTGTGCGACGCGCGCGACCGAGATTCCGGGAAGGAAGTACTGATCCGGCTGGTCGAGCACGCAGGGCGGATGCACACGGCCCGCCTACTGGACACCGCGAGTCGCCCCTAGGTCCAGCGGTCCCGCGGCCCCGCTCGAGGTCAGGCCGCGATCTCCGCCATGGCCAGCGCCTTGTCGACATGGACCCGTACGAGCAACTCCCCGGGCACGCCATTGCGCGCCCCGAACTGCTCGGCCAGCTCTTCGCCCATGTACCGCGCGGCGATGCGGGTCGCCCACGCGCGTACCTCCGGCAGTTCCTCGCTGACCTGCGCCCGTCCCTCGATCACGACGAAGTCGAACGGCGGCCGGTCGTCGTCCACGCACAGCGCCACCCGCCCGTCCCGGAGCAGATTCCGGCCCTTCACCGTCTCTTTCCCGGTGTTGAACACCACGTCGTCGCCGTCCAGCAGGAACCACACGGGCGCGAGATGCGGCCTGCCGTCGGCCCGCACGGTCGCCAGCTTGCCCGTGCGGGTGCCGTGGGAGACGAACGCCTGCCACTCGTCCTTGGTCATCCTTCGTGCCATGGAGCCATCCTGCTGTATCCGGAGTCCCAGGAGTCGGAGGGCGCGGGCCGACGTGCCGGGCCGCTTGCCGAGAACGCCGAGGTGAGCGAGGCTGGCACAGCGGTGCGCGACACGTGGCACTGCCGACCGGTAGGTAGCACGGTGTTACGGGGAGGAAGCGGGCATGGCACTGAGCAGCGGACTGGACTGGCTGCTGGACGACCTGACACGACGCGTCGATCAGGTGCGGCACGCCCTCGTGCTCTCCAACGACGGCTTGGTCACCGGAGCGAGCGAGGGGCTGGAGCGGGAGGACGCCGAGCACCTGGCCGCGGTCGCCTCCGGACTGCACAGTCTGGCCAAGGGTTCCGGGCAGCAGTTCCGGGCGGGCCGGGTACGGCAGACCATGGTCGAGTTCGACGACGGGGTGCTGTTCGTGACGGCGGCGGGCGACGGCAGTTGCCTGTGCGTGCTGGCCGAGGCCGACTCCGACCTGGGGCAGATCGCGTACGAGATGACGCTGTTGGTGAACCGGGTCGGGGAACATCTCGGCGTCGCGGTGCGCCAGCCGGAAAGTTATCCACAGGTCTGAGGCGGGGGTTGACCCGCTGTCACACCCCGCGGCTACAGTCGTGACTGTCAGTGATTGGACTGTAGCGGGGGAGTGCGACATGACCGCGATGTACGAGGGTTCCGAGACACTCGCGATGGGGCGGGCGGCTCGTGAACTAGGGCTGAAAACAGGCGAGTTCGAGCTCGCCACGCAGCTCGAAGAAGTGATGACGGTCCTGCCGGGGCCGGGCGGCGCGCCCGGCCGGCGGCGGGTGCCGGCGGCCGAGGTCGAGCGGCTGCGGGAGGAAGAGGGATTCCCGGAAACGCTGCGTGAGCGGATCCGCGTCGTCGGCGCGACGGAGGGCGCCGAACTGCTGGGCATCGCCCCCGGCAGGTTCCTGCGTCTGGCCCGGGCGGGCTGCTTCGGCCCTGTCCGCTTTTATGTGAACCGCTACGGCGCGATCGTGTGGCAGTACCTGGCAGCGGAGCTCCAGGCTTTCGCGGGCAGGGAATGCAGCCTCATCCACGGGCCCACACCGCCGCCGATGCGCGAGCTGCTGACCCGCGGCCAGGACTGGCGGGGCCGGCTGTGGCGGAGTCGACGGGTCGCCCAGCTCGTGGAGGAGGCGGACGGCTCCTGGGCGGTCTCGGCCGTGATCGCCGCCGTACTGCCGCCGGAGGAGCTGGCATCGCTGGTACGTGACCCGGCGGAGCGGGCCTGGCTGCGCAAGCTGAGGCCACGCCTGTCGTCGGCCGGGGCGAACACGACCCGCACCCGTGAGGCGGTCGAACGCGCCGAGACGGCGGAGGAGTTCGATGAGGTGATGTGGTACCGCATCAGCCTCTCCCGGCAGCTCGACGCGGCCCGCCAGGAACACCCGGCACCGACTCTCTCCCGCCCCGGCATCGGCCCTTCGCGCCCGGACTTCGACGAATCCCGCCTTCAGGAGCCGTACGGGGCAGAGCCTTATACGGCAACGGGCCCTGCGACAGTCGGCTCTGCCAACGGTTCCGATCGGGCACCGAGCGACGAGGTCGCCGCGCCCCACGGCCCCGATGAGGCGCCGTCCCACGAGGCAACCGCGCCCAACAGCCCCAGCCCCGACGAGGTACCGAGCGGAGAGGTGGCCACACACCACAGCCCTGGAGGAGTACTCGCCCCCGAGGCAGCCGCGCGCCGTGCACGTCTCATCCGCGCACGGACAGGGACTCCGACTCCCTCCCGCACTCGGCCGAGGACGGCAGCTACCGGCGGCACCCCGCCTAGGTCCGGCGCCGACAGGCCCGGCTCGTTGTTCGGTCGGCGACGGGCCGGAAGGGTCGGCGAGGCGGCCGGACCGTCCCCGGCCCGACCGTCGACCGATCGCCCCGGTGCGCCCCCGCCCGGCCGCGGCCGCGGCTTCGCCGGCCGCTCTCGCCCTCAGTCACCCAGCTTGCGAAAGAGCCCTTCCTGGACGACCGAGACGAGCAGTCTGCCCTCGCGGTCGTAGATACGGCCACGGGCCAGCCCCCGGCCGCCGGTGGCGATCGGCGACTCCTGGTCGTAGAGGAACCACTCGTCCGCGCGGAACGGCCGGTGGAACCACATCGCGTGATCGAGAGACGCCATGTCGAATCCGCGCGGACCCCACAGCGGCTCGATCGGGATGCGCACGGCATCCAGCAGCGTCATGTCGCTGGCGTACGTCAGCGCGCAGGTGTGGACGAGCGGGTCGTCACCCAGCGGCCCGACCGCTCGCATCCACACGGCGCTGCGCGGCTCCGCACCCTCGATCTCCTCCGGCTTCCACCGCAGGCGGTCGACGTAGCGGATGTCGAAGGGCTGGCGGCGGGCCATCCGTTCCAGCGCCTCGGGCAGTCCGCCGAGGTGCTCGCGTACCTCCTCGGTGACCGTCGGCAGGTCCTCGGGAGCCGGCACCACTCGGCCGATCGGAAGTTGATGCTCGAAGCCCGGTTCGGGCTTGTGAAAGGAGGCGGTCAGATTGAAGATCGTGCGCCCCTGCTGGACGGCCACGACCCGGCGCGTGGTGAAGGAACGTCCGTCACGCACCCGCTCGACCTGGTACACGATCGGCACCCCGGGCCGGCCCGGCCGCAAGAAGTACGCGTGCAGCGAGTGGACCGGCCGGTGCCCTTCCGTGGTCCGCCCGGCGGCCACCAGCGCCTGCCCGGCGACCTGGCCGCCGAAGACCCGTTGCAGGGATTCCTGGGGGCTGCGGCCGCGGAAGATGTTCACCTCGATCTGTTCCAGATCGAGCAGGTCGACCAGCTTTTCCGCCGGATTGGTCATCTACGGGCGTCCTTCGTCGGTGTCGGAGAGGAGTCGGAGCAGAGGCGCTCGGCCGGCACGAGACCCACGGTGGTCCCTGAGCAGGCGCCCCCGGTCGGAACCGGACGGGCGCCCACCGTCGGAATCATGCAGGTGTCCATCGTCAGAGCTGGCCCACCGAGGTGACGCGCACGACCGCGCGTCCCTCCTCGTCCGAGGCGGCGAGATCCACCTCGGCAGAGATGCCCCAGTCATGGTCGCCGTTCGGGTCGGCGAACGTCTGCCGGACCCGCCACAGTCCGTGCGCGGTGTCCTCCTCGATCTGCAGAAGCTTGGGGCCGCGCGCGTCGGGGCCGGTGCCCAGGTCTTCGTACTCGTCCCAGTAGGCGTCCATCGCGTCCGCCCAGGCGTCCTCGTCCCACCCGGAGTCGGCGTCCAGCTCGCCCAGCTCCTCGACCTTGTCCAGCGCCGCGAGCTCGACCCGGCGGAACATCGCGTTGCGGACGAGCACCCGGAAGGCGCGGACGTTGGTCGTGACCGGCTTGACCTCGTCCGCGTGCTCCATGGCCTCCTCGGCCGTCTCCGCCTCGGGGTTGGCGAGCTGTTCCCACTCGTCCAGGAGGCTGGAGTCGACCTGGCGGACCATCTCGCCGAGCCAGGCGATGATGTCCTCGAAGTCCTCGGACTTCAGGTCGTCGGGCACCGTGTGGTCCAGAGCCTTGTACGCGCTCGCGAGGTAGCGCAGCACGATGCCCTCGGTCCGGGCCAGCTCGTAGAACGAGACGAACTCCGTGAAGGTCATGGCCCGCTCGTACATATCGCGGATGACCGACTTGGGCGACAGCGGGTGGTCGCCGACCCAGGGGTGGCTGTGCCGGTAGAGGCCGTAGGCGTGGGAGAGCAGCTCCTCCAGCGGCTTGGGGTACTCGACGTCCATGAGGCGCTCCATGCGGTCCTCGTACTCGACGCCGTCGGCCTTCATCTGGGCGACCGCCTCGCCCTTGGCCTTGTTCTGCTGCGCGGCCAGGATCTGCCGCGGGTCGTCCAAAGTGGACTCCACGACCGAGACCATGTCGAGCGCGTAGGACGGCGACTCGGGGTCCAGCAGGTCGAATGCGGCCAGCGCGAACGTGGACAGCGGCTGGTTGAGAGCGAAGTCCTGCTGCAGGTCCACGGTGAGCCGCACGATCCGGCCCTCGGCGTCCGGCTCGTCCAGCCGCTCCACGATCCCGCCGTCCAGCAGCGAACGGTAGATGGCGATGGCCCGCCGGATGTGCCGCAGCTGGTTCTTGCGCGACTCGTGGTTGTCCTCCAGCAGGCGGCGCATGGCCTCGAAGGCGTTGCCGGGCCGGGCGATCACGGACAGCAGCATCGCGTGGGTGACGCGGAAACGGGAGGTCAGCGGCTCCGGATCGGCGGCGATCAGCTTCTCGAAGGTGTTCTCACCCCAGTTGATGAAGCCCTCGGGCGCCTTCTTCCGGACGACCTTCCGGCGCTTCTTCGGATCGTCACCCGCCTTCGCGAGCGCCTTCTCGTTCTCGACGACGTGCTCGGGGGCCTGCGCGACGACAAAGCCCGCGGTGTCGAAACCGGCCCGCCCGGCGCGTCCCGCGATCTGGTGGAACTCACGGGCCCGCAGGGTGCGCACCCGGGTCCCGTCGTACTTCGTCAGCGCGGTGAAGAGCACGGTGCGGATCGGCACGTTCACGCCCACGCCGAGCGTGTCCGTCCCGCAGATCACCTTCAGCAGACCCGCCTGGGCCAGCTTCTCCACCAAGCGCCGGTACTTGGGCAGCATCCCGGCGTGGTGCACGCCGATTCCGTGCCGTACGTACCGCGAGAGGTTCTGCCCGAATTTGGTGGTGAAGCGGAAATTGCCGATCAGCTTGGCGATCTCGTCCTTCTCGGCCCGCGTGCACATGTTGATGCTCATCAGCGCCTGCGCCCGTTCCACGGCCGCGGCCTGCGTGAAGTGCACGATGTAGACCGGCGCCTGGTGCGTCTCCAGCAGCTCGGTCAGCGTCTCCGTCATCGGTGTCGTGCGGTATTCGTACGACAGCGGCACGGGACGCGTCGCGGACCGGACGACCGAGGTCGGCCTGCCCGTACGCCGGGTCAGGTCCTTCTCGAACATCGAGACGTCGCCGAGCGTCGCCGACATCAGGATGAACTGCGCCTGCGGCAGTTCCAGCAGCGGAATCTGCCAGGCCCAGCCGCGGTCCTGCTCGGCGTAGAAGTGGAACTCGTCCATGACGACCTGGCCGACGTCGGCGTCCCTGCCGTCCCGCAGCGCGATCGAGGCGAGCACCTCGGCGGTGCAGCAGATGACGGGTGCGTCGGCGTTGACGGAGGCGTCGCCGGTGAGCATGCCGACGTTCTCGGTGCCGAAGAGCTTGCACAGGTCGAAGAACTTCTCGGACACCAGCGCCTTGATGGGGGCGGTGTAGAAGGTGACCTGGTCCTTGGCCAGGGCGGTGAAGTGCGCGCCCGCCGCGACGAGGCTCTTACCGGAACCGGTGGGGGTGGACAGGATGACGTTCGCCCCCGAGACCACCTCGATCATTGCCTCTTCCTGGGCAGGGTAGAGCGAGATGCCCTGCTGCTCGGCCCAGGTCGAAAAGGCTTCGAAGAGGGCATCGGGGTCGGCGTCGTTCGGCAGATGATCGATGAGGGTCACGCCCCCATACTGCCTTCCTTCACCCCGGAAGAGGGAACCGGCGGGTTCGGCGGTGATCATCGGGCGCTACGCTGTGTCGCCGACCACACGTCACCGGCGCGCGAACACCCGTCGCCGGGGCGAGAACAAAGACGACAAGGGGTGGGGAACAACCATGATGGGACCGGCGCACTCGCTGTCCGGGGCCGCGGCCTGGCTGGGGGTGGGCGCGGCGGCCGGCGCCGCGGGGCACCCGATGCCCTGGCCGGTGGTCGTCGTCGGCGCGCTGATCTGTGCCGGTGCGGCCCTCGCCCCCGACCTGGACCACAAGGCGGCCACGATCTCGCGTGCCTTCGGCCCGCTGTCCCGGGGGCTGTGCGAGATCGTCGACAACATCTCCCACGCCGTCTACAAAGCCACTCGGATGAAGGGCGACGCACGCCGTTCCGGTGGTCACCGCACCTTGACCCACACCTGGCTGTGGGCGGTGCTCGTCGGCGCGGGCATGTCGGTACTGGCCGTACAGGGTGGCCGCTGGGCGGTGCTCGCCATTCTCTTCGTGCACATGGTCCTCGCCATCGAAGGGCTGCTGTGGCGAGCGGCGCGGGTCTCCAGCGATGTGCTGGTGTGGCTGTTGGGCGCGGCCTCGGCGTGGATTCTGGCCGGGGTGCTGGACCAGCCGGGGAACGGCTCGCACTGGCTCTTCACGGACCCGGGCCAGGAGTACCTCTGGCTGGGCCTGCCGATCGTGCTGGGCGCGCTGGTGCACGACATCGGCGACGCCCTGACCGTCTCGGGCTGCCCGATCATGTGGCCCATCCCGATAGGCCGCAAGCGCTGGTACGCGGTCGGTCCGCCGAAGGGCATGCGCTTCCGTGCGGGCAGCTGGGTGGAGCTGAAGGTCCTGATGCCGATCTTCACCCTCCTCGGCGGCATAGGCGGCCTGACGGCCCTCGGCTTCCTGTAGCCCTTGGGCCCGGCACCCGCGGCGAACCGGTCGCCCGCGACATCCCGGACTCCCCGGGCGCACCGAGTACCGCTGGCGTACTGAGTGCCGCTGGAGTACTGAGTACCACTGGCGCGCCGAGGTCCTCTGGCGCCCTCGGTACTCCCGGAGCCCGCCGCGCCCCGGAGGCTCCGGGCGGCGCGGCCGACCCCGAAGGCCCGAAAGGCCAAGCCGTACTGTGCAGCCCGGCCGACCCCGCAGGCCCGAACGGCCCGGCCGTCCTGTCCGGCCGAGCCGGCCCAGCCGGTCGAGCCGGCCCGAGCGACCCGGTCGGTCCGGGCGACCCGGCCGGCCCCGGCGGCCCAGCCGTCCCGGCCGACCGACCAGGGCGACGGGCCCCGAGCGAGCGGTCTGACGCCCGGACGCGTGGTCCCGCCGCCCCCGAGCGGGGCTCCCCGGCCACGCTCGCCGGAGGTCGTCGGTCCCCGGAGAGCGCGGCCGGGGCGAGCGCATCAGGCGTGCCAGGAGCGCCAGAGGGCGGCGTAGGCGCCGTCGGCGGACACCAGCGCGTCGTGACTGCCGAGCTCGGTGATGCGGCCTTCCTCGACCACGGCGATGACGTCCGCGTCGTGAGCGGTGTGCAGCCGGTGGGCGATGGCGACGACGGTACGGCCGTCCAGCACCTTGCCCAGCGAGCGCTCCAGATGACGAGCGGCCCGCGGATCCAGCAGCGAGGTGGCCTCGTCCAGGACCAGCGTGTGCGGGTCCGCCAGGACGAGCCGCGCCAGTGCGATCTGCTGGGCCTGCGCCGGAGTCAAGGCGTGGCCGCCGGAGCCGACCTCCGTGTCCAGCCCTTCGTCCAGTCCGCGTGCCCAGCCGTCCGCGTCCACCGCGCCCAGCGCGGCCCACAGCTCCGCGTCGTCGGCGCCCGTGCGGGCCAGCAGCAGGTTGTCGCGCAGCGAGCCCACGAAGACGTGGTGCTCCTGGTTGACCAGCGCCACGTGGGCGCGTACTCGCTCCGCCGGCATCCGGGACAGCTCGGCACCGCCCAGGGTGATCTCACCCTTGCGCGGTGCGTAGATGCCCGCGAGGAGCCGGCCGAGTGTCGACTTTCCCGCGCCCGACGGACCGACGAGTGCCACGCGGCTGCCGGGCTGTACCCGCAGCGAGACGTCGTGCAGGACGTCGACGCCGGCGCGGTAGCCGAACCGCACCCCGTCGGCATGGACGTGCCGGCCGTCGGGGGTGATCCGTTCGTCGGCCGCCTCGGGCTCGATCTCCCGCACGCCGACGAGCCGCGCGATCGACACCTGGGCGACCTGCAGTTCGTCGTACCAGCGCAGGATCATGCCGATCGGCTCGATCATCATCTGCGAGAGCAGCGCGCCCGTCGTCAGTTGGCCGAGCGTCATCCAGCCCTGCAGGACGAAGACACCGCCGAGCATCAGGACGGCACCGAGGTTGAGGGTGTGGGTCGCGTTGATCACCGGGAAGAGGACCGAGCGGAGGTAGAGCGTGTACCGCTCCCACTGGGTCCACTCGCGGACTCGCCGCTCCGACAGCCGGATGCGGCGGTCGCCGAGCCGGTGCGCCTCGATGGTGCGCCCCGCGTCGACCGTCTCGGTGAGCGCGGCGGAGACCGCCGCGTATCCGGCGGCCTCGGAACGGTAGGCGCTCGGTGCGCGTTTGAAGTACCAGCGGCAGCCCACGATCAGCAGGGGCAGCGGGACGAGTACGGACAGGGCGAGCGCCGGGGCGGTCACGCCGAGCGCCCCGACCAGCAGCCCGATCCAGACCACGCCGATGGACAGCTGCGGCACGGCCTCGCGCATCGCGTTGGCCAGCCGGTCGATGTCCGTGGTGATCCGGGACAGCAGGTCGCCGGTGCCGGCCCGCTCCAGCACGCCGGGCGGCAGCCCGACGGACCGTACGAGGAAGTCCTCGCGCAGGTCCGCGAGCATCCGCTCGCCGAGCATCGCGCCGCGCAGCCGGACCATCCGCACGAACACCGTCTGGATGACCAGGGCGAGCGCGAACAGCCCGATGGTGCGCTCCAGATGCAGGCCGCGCGCGCCGTCGGCGAGGTCTTCCACGAGGCCGCCAAGGAGATACGGGCCGACCATCGAAGCGACGACGGCGACGGCATTGACGGTGACGAGGAGGACAAATGCTTTTCGGTGACGGCGGATCAGCCCCGCGGCGTAGCTGCGTACGGTCGCGGGGGAACCGACGGGGAGAATGGTCGTGGTACGTGCGGCTTCCGGATCGTGCTCCGGCGGCGCCAGGCCGATCATGCCGTCTCCTCGATGGAGTCGAGCGCGCCTACGCGGGCGTGCGGTGGGGTGAGGGGCTCCGTGTCCCGCGGGGTGTCCGTCCGGGCTTCGTGCGAGGTGCCCTGCGCTCCTTCACGCGGGTCTGTGCCCGGGCCCTCGTACGGACCTTCCTGCGGATCTTCCCGCGGGACGGAGGCGTCGGCGGCCTGCTTCCGCACACGTTCCTCCTCGGTCTCGCGGGTGACGACCGAGTGGTAGGCCGGGGAGGTACGGAGCAGGTCGCGGTGCGGGCCGACCGCGGTGACCTTGCCGTCGGGCACGAAGACCACCTGGTCCGCGCGGTCCAGTACCAGCGGGCTGGAGGTGAGGACGACCGTGGTGCGGCCGTCGCGGAGGGCGTGCAGACCGTCGGCGATCCGGGCCTCGGTGTGCGAGTCGACCGCGCTGGTCGGCTCGTCGAGTACCAGCACCTCCGGGTCGGTGACCAGCGACCGGGCCAGCGCCAGCCGTTGGCGTTGACCGCCGGAGAGGGAGCGGCCGCGTTCGGTGATGCGGCTGTGCATCGGGTCGCCCGAGTCGTCGGTGCCGGACTGGGCGAGCGCGGCCAGTACGTCGTCGCACTGGGCGGCGGCCAGGGCCTGTTCGGCGGTGACGGCGCCGGAGGACGGCACATCGAACAGCTCGTGCAGCGTTCCGGACAGCAGTACCGGGTCTTTGTCCTGTACCAGGACCGCCTGGCGGGCGGCGTCCCGCGGTACGTCGTCCAGGGGGGTGCCGCCGAGTTCCACGGAAGGGAGAGCGACGCGCGAGGGAACGGCCGCGTCCGCCGCGGCCTCCCCGCTGCCCTTCTCGCTGTCCTCGCGCTTGGCGTCGCCCGCGTCGCCCGCGTCGCCCACGCTGCCCGCGCCGTCCGCGGCGCGCTCGCCCCGCTCATCCCCTTCCTCCGGTTCGTTCGCCGGATGTCCGCCCAGCCGTTCCGCCAGTCGGCCGGCCGCGTCCGGGTCGCCACAGACCACCGCCGTGAGACGGCCGGCCGGGGCGAGCAGGCCGGTGGCCGGGTCGTAGAGGTCACCCCGGAGCGGGGCGTGGTCCGTGATGCGACCGTCGGTCGGACGGCTGAGGGCCAGGACGCGGGCCGTCCGTTTCGCGGACGGCCGGGAAAAGGAGTACGCCTGCGCGATCTCCTCGAAGTGCCGCAGCGGAAAGAGCAGGAAGGTGACCGCGCTGTACATGGTGACCAGCGCGCCGACCTCGACGCGGCCGTCCAGGGCCAGCCGCGCGCCGTACCAGACGACCACGATCAGCAGCAGCCCCGGCAGCGCGACCTGGACGGCCGAGATCAGCGACCACATCCGGGCACTGCGGACGGCGGCCTTGCGGACATCCTGGGAGGCGGTGCGGTAGCGGCCGAGGAACAGCTCCTCGCCGCCGATGCCGCGCAGCACACGAAGTCCCGCGACGGTGTCGGAGGCCAGTTCCGTGGCGCGGCCGGCCTTTTCCCGCTGCTCGTCGGCGCGGCGCGTCGCGCGCGGCAGCAGCGGCAGTACGGCGAGCGCCAGTACCGGTACGCCGATCGCGACCACGACGCCCAGCGTGGGCTGGTAGATCACCAGGGCCACGCACACGCCGACCGTGGTGAGCGCGGCGGCCGAGAAGCGGGAGATGGCCTCGACGAACCACCCGATCTTCTCCAGGTCGCCGGTGCTCACGGCGACCACTTCGCCGGCCGCGACCCGCCGGGTCAGGGCGGAGCCCAACTCCGCGGTCTTGCGGGCGAGCAGTTGCTGGATGCGGGCGACGGCGGTGATCCAGTTGGTGACGGCAGCGCGGTGCAGCATCGTGTCGCCGACCGCGACCAGTACGCCCAGGACCACCATCAGGCCGCCCGCCAGGGCCAGTCCGGCGCCGGAACGGTCGGCGACGGCCTGGACGGCGATGCCCACCGGCACAGGGAAGGAGGCCACAGCACCGGTGTGCACCAGCCCCCAGGCCGTGGCCTTGAGCTGGCCGCCCAGTTGCCGGCGGTAGAGCCAGACCAGGAAGCGGCCGCCGGAACGGACGTCGGGGACACCCGGGTCGGGATGCGGTAGATCGCGAATCTGCATGACGTCCAAGAGTTTCGTCGGGTACGGAGCCCGGGTGCGGGGCCCGGACAGGAGTCCGGGCACGAGGCCGGGCACGGAGCCCCGGCCGGAGGAGCGTGGCCGGGAGCCCGCGGGGCGCGGCAGGCGCGGCGGAACAGGGCAGGGCTGTGCCGCTTGCGCCTGCGACAGGAGCAGGGCAGAGCCATGGAAGGTTGGCGTGGAATGGCCGGGATTTTCAATTGTTTTTCTGGCGGAACGCATGAATCGGGCCACGATGTGCGGTCCGGGAGGGCGTCGGCCCGTTCGTGGTGGGCCGCCTCGCCCGATGGGCCGGGGTCGGACAGTGCGACCATGTGAACCATGCGGAGTACAAGTAAGGCGGCCGTGCTGGTCGCCGCGGGGCTGGTCCTGGTGGCGGGTTGTGGCGGTGCCCAGGGGGACGGCAAGGAAGCCGCCGGGCGCGCGGGGAAGTCCGGCGCCACGCCGTCGACGGGGCTGACGCGCATACCCGGCGTGGGTGAGGGGCTGCAGTCCCGCATCCCTGCCGATTCCCGGCAGGTGATCGCGGTCTACGGCAACGGCGAGAACGCCACCACCTCAACCGTCGTGCTGTATACGAAGGACGCCGGAGAGAACTCCGGTACCAGCACCGGCAGCGGCTCCGGCAGCACCTGGAGCCGGGAGCGTAGTTGGGAGGCGCACAACGGCAAGCGTGGCTGGACGCTGCACCACCACGTGGGGGACAAGCGCAGCCCGGTCGGCGTGTACACGCTCTCGGACGCGGGCGGCGTGCTGCCCGACCCGGGCGCGAAGCTGCCGTACACCGCGTCTGCTGCCTTCACGCCGCCCTCGTACTGGGCGAAGCGGACCCGGCACGACTTCGACTACGTCATCGCCATCGACTACAACCGCGCCAAGGGCGTCTCGCCGCTCGACCCGACCCGGCCCGAGGGGGAGTCCAAGGGGGGCGGCATCTGGCTGCACATGGACCACGGCAGTGGTACGTCCGGCTGCGTGAGCCTGCCCAAGTCCGGTATGCGGTACCTGTTGCGCACGATCGATCCCGCGCAGCACCCCGTCGTGGTGATGGGCGACAAGGCCCACCTGGAGGCATGATCATGCTCTCCGCAGCACGCTGATCACGCGCGGCGCGGAACGCACTCCGCGCGGGGTGACAGATTTGGTAACAGGCTGTCGTACCGTCGGTTACTTGGAGCAAGCTCCAAGATTTTCTTCGATGTAACACCGACCCCTTCTGTGCGGCATGCGGCTCAGCCATAGTGACGGATCACGGAAACCGGAAGTCCGTTTCCGCATCCCAGAATCCGTCCTAGGGAGTGCCCGTGCCGCACGCCACCGGATCGCTCGCTCGCCGAGCAGGCCGCATGCTGCGCACCAGTCTGTTCACGCAGGTCCTCGTCGCCCTGCTCATCGGAGTCCTC
Organism: Streptomyces sp. NPDC026301; assembly: GCF_055567935.1. Lineage (NCBI taxonomy): Bacteria > Bacillati > Actinomycetota > Actinomycetes > Kitasatosporales > Streptomycetaceae > Streptomyces > Streptomyces sp. NPDC026301. Next base: position 370,830 of record NZ_JBVHPN010000004.1, read on the forward strand.
GTCGGACGGCTGTGGCCGCAGTTCGGCTCGGCCGTCCAGCCGCTCGGCGACGGCTTCGTCCGCCTCATCAAGGCGATGATCGCCCCGCTCGTCTTCTGCGTCGTCGTCGCCGGCATCACCAAGGCCGGTGACCTGCGGGCCTTCGGGCGGATCGGCCTCAAGGCGCTGATCTGGTTCGAGGTGGCGACCACACTCGCGCTCGTCATCGGCCTGCTCGCCGGCAACGTCTTCGGGCCCGGTACGGGCATGCACGTCGACCCGGCGTCGCTCGACCAGGGCGCCGTGGACGCCAAGACCGGGGGCGGGCACCTGCCGTCCACCGCGCAGTTCATCCTGGAGTCGCTGCCGGACAGCGCGGTCGGGGCGTTCGCGGAGAACTCGCTGCTCCAGGTCCTCGTGCTGTCCTGCCTGGTGGGCGCGGCACTGCTGCACCTCGGGCAGACGAAGGTGCCGCAGATCCTGCCGTTCATCGAGCAGGCGCAGGAGGTCGTCTTCACGATCGTCGGCTACATCATGCGACTCGCGCCGCTCGCCGTCTTCGGGGCGACCGCGCACCTCGTGGGGGAGTACGGCCTCGGCGCGATGACGACGTACGCGAAGCTGATCGCGGTCTGTTACGGCGTCGCGCTGGCCTTCCTCGTGCTGCTGGGGCTCGCGCTCAAGGCCGTCACGGGGCTCAGCCTGTGGAAGTTCGTCCGCTACACCCGCGAGGAGCTGCTGCTGGCGCTGGGCACGGGCTCCAGCGAGACGGTGATGCCGCGCATGATGCAGAAGCTGCGCGCCGCGGGCTGCCGGGACGACGCGGTCGGGCTGGTCCTGCCGACCGGTTACTCCTTCAACCTCGACGGCGCGTCGATCTACCTCTCCATCGGCACGCTCTTCATCGCGCAGGCCGTGGGTGTCGATCTGTCGATAGGTCAGCAAATCACCGTTGTGCTGATCCTGATGCTGACCAGTAAGGGAATGGCGGGCGTACCCGGTTCGGCGTTCCTGGCGCTGTCGGCGACCGCGTCCGCGCTGGGCGTCATCCCCGCGGCGGCGGTGGCGCTGCTGCTCGGCGTCGACCGGATCATGGACTCGATGCGGGTCGTCACCAACCTGCTCGGCAACTGTGTCGCGGTCTTCGCGGTCTCCCGCTGGGAGGGCGCCCTGGACCGCGTGACGGCGAAGAAGGTCCTCAACGGGGAGGCGCCCGCCGCGCCCGCCACCTCCACGTCGCCCGCCACGTCCGCCGCGCCCGCCACCTCCGCAGCACACGCCACCTCCACGTCGCCCGCCGCACCCGATGCCCCCGCCGCCGCAGCGAAGCCCGTCCCCGCCGACGCGCCCGTCGAGAAGTGACCTCCCGGGGCCCGGCGCAAGGCCGGGCCCCGCCGGCCGTCACGCCGTGGGCTTCTCCGAATCCATCCCCGGCCGTGCCTTCTTCCAGTCGCCGCGCGTGAAGTCCGGGATCTCCAGCGGCATGCCGTGCGCCTTGATCGACAGGTCGCTCAGCGGTACGGGCGCGGTCCAGGTCGCCGCGTCGTACACGTCGAAGTCCGGTACCAGGCCCAGGTGCAGGCACTGGGTCAGCCGGAAGACCAGCATGTAGTCCATGCCGCCGTGCCCGCCGGGCGGGTTGGCGTGCTCCTTCCAGAGCCAGTGGTCCCACTCGGTGTACGCGCCGAAGTCGCCCCACTCGTCGTTGCTGTGGTCCGGCTCGATGTAGATCCGCTCCGGGTAGTCCTCGAAGACGCCCTTCGTGCCGCCGAGGCTGTTGATGCGGCTGTAGGGGTGCGGGGTGGAGACGTCGTGCTCCAGGCGGATCACGCGGCCCTTGGCCGTTTGCACGAGGGAGAGCGTCCGGTCGCTCTCGATGTACGTCTCCTTCCAGCTCGGGTCGCCGGCCGGCATGTGCTCCTTGCGGTACGCGGCCAGGCCCAGCGAGGGCGTGCCGAAGCTGGAGATCCGTACCGCCCGGTCGCCGCGGTTGACGTCCATGTAGTTGGCGACCGGCCCGAACCCGTGGTTGGGGTACAGATCGCCGCGCAGCCGGGTGTGCCACAGCCGCCGCCACGGGCCCTCGTAGTAGTCCGGGTCGAACATCAGGCCGCGCAGGTCGTGGTTGTAGGCGCCGGCGCCGTGCAGCAGGTCGCCGAAGAGGCCCGCGTGCGCCATCCGCAGCACCCGCATTTCGTTCCGCCCGTAGCAGCAGTTCTCCAGCTGCAAACAGTGCTTACGGGTCTGCTCGGAGAGGTCGACGAGCTCCCACAGCTCCTCCAGCCGGAGCGCTATCGGACACTCGACGCCCACATGCTTGCCGTTGAGCATGGCCGTCTTCGCCATCTCGAAGTGCCAGTCCCAGGGCGTGGCGACGTACACGAAGTCGATGTCGCCGCGCTTGCAGAGGTTCTCGAAGTCGTGGTCGCCCTTGGTGTAGACGGCGGGGGCCGGCTGACCGGCGTCGGTGACCTTCTTCGCGGCCTTGGCGGTCTTCTCCTTGACCGGGTCGCAGACCGCCACGACGCGGGTGTTCGGCACGGCGAGGAAGAGGTCGATCATGGAGCCGCCGCGATTGCCGAGGCCGACGATGCCGACGCGTACGGTGCTGCGCCCCTCGAAGGGCACGCCGATCATCGTCTTGCCGCGCCGCTTCGGCGCCGCGGCGGTGTCGGCGGCGCCGACTGCGGAGCCGGCCGCCGAAGGCGTCGCCGCCGACGCCGTGCCCGCGGCCATTCCGGCGAGTCCGAGCCCGGTGCCCGCGGCGCCCGCGGTCCACAGCACCGAACGGCGGCTCGGGCCGGACCCGTCGGCCGTGCCGCCGTGGCCGGCCGTGCCGGCGCCGCCGTGCTCGTCGTGCTGGTCGTGCTCGTTGTGCCGGTCGTGAGGCTCAGGTCGTGCGTCGTGCATGGGTCCTCCCGGGGTGCGGATGGTGCGCGGCGAATACGTCCAAGCTCGAAGAGGACCCTGGTGGTTGAGACCACTGGGCCACAAGAGGGCTCTTTGGACTCCTGGGGTGAGTTCTTGGACTCTTCTCTTGCGCAAGCTCCTGGAAATTCTTGCGTAACGCCTTGACGTGTTCACTTCGTAAAGGCAGGCTCCCTCGCGGAATCCCCCCACGGCGGCCCGGCGCGTGGCTGCCTTCGTGGACGCGTCCCCCACCGCGTCGGTATGCAGAAGGAGCCGCATGTTGCACCAACGATCCCGGATAATCGGTGGCACGCTGGCCGGCGTGCTCGTCGCCGCCGGCCTCGCGACCCTCGCGCCCTGGCAGTCCCAGGCCACCCCGCCCGGCGAGAAGACCGTCACCGCCACGCTGTTCGAGCGGCCGTACGCGGACGTCGCCAAGGCCTGCACCGACCAGCTCGGCCCGGCCGGTTACGGCTACGTCGAGGTCTCGCCCGCCTCGGAGCACATCAAGGGCGACCAGTGGTGGACGTCGTACCAGCCGGTGAGTTACAAGATCGCGGGCCGGCTCGGCGACCGGGACGCCTTCGCCGCCATGACCGCCGCCTGCCACAAGGCCGGCGTCAAGGTCATCGCCGACGCCGTCATCAACCACATGTCCTCCGGGTCCGGCACGGGCACCGGCGGCACGCAGTACACGAAGTACAACTACCCGGGGTACTTCCAGGACCAGGACTTCCACGCCTGCCGCAAGGACATCTCCGACTACGGCAACCGCGACAACGTGCAGACCTGTGAACTGGTGGGCCTGGCGGACCTGGACACCGGCAGCGACGCCGTCCGCACCACCATCGCCAAGTACCTCGACGACCTGCGCTCGCTCGGCGCCGACGGCTTCCGCGTCGACGCCGCGAAGCACATGGCGGCCGACGACATGGCCGCGATCAAGGGAAAGATGAGCGACCCGGGTTTCTGGGTCTCCGAAGTCATCTACGGGGGCGGCGAGGCGGTCAAGCCGGAGGAGTACACGGGGATCGGCGACGTCGACGAGTTCCGTTACGGGGGCCACCTCAAGAGCGCCTTCCAAGGGGGCAGCATCGCCCAGTTGAAGTCCGTCGCCGACGGCAAGCTCAGCAGCGGGTCGGCACGTACCTTTGTCGACAACTGGGACACCGAGCGTAACGGCTCGACGCTCACGTACAAGGACGGCGCGGCGTACACGCTCGCGAATGTCTTCATGCTCGCCTCGCCCTACGGCTCGCCCAACGTCTTCTCCGGCTACGAGTGGTCCGACAAGGACGCGGGCCCGCCCAGCGGCGCCGACGGCTGGACGGACATGCACGCGAAGCGGGAGATCACCGGCCTGGTCGGGTTCCGCAACGCGGTCGGCGACGCCAAGTTGACCGACTGGTGGGACAACGGGTCCAGCGCGATCGCCTTCGGCCGCGGCGACAAGGGCTTCGTCGCCCTCAACGCAGGCGACGGCGAGCTGTCCGAGACCTTCGCGACGTCACTGCCCACCGGTACGTACTGCAATGTCGCAAAGGCCGCGCCGGACTCCTGTGACGGCAACACCGTCACGGTCGGCGACGATGGCAAGGCCAAGCTGACCGTGCCCGCCAAGGGGGCGGTGGCCCTGCACGTAGGTGCCGAGGCCTGACCCCTCCCGTACGCCGCGCGCGGTCCGCCCCTCAGGCGGGCCGCGTCGCGCGTTCCAGTTCCAGCAGCACCGAGTAGTAGCCGCGGCCCTCCGTCGCGTGGTCCATGCCCACCTCGCACATGCGGTTCGCCGACAGGTGCGCGTCGAAGTGACGGGACGTCACCTCGGCCGCCTCCCGGGCTGTCGCCGCCTCGGTCAGCTCCTTGTGCAGCATCCCGCGGTCGCCGGCGAAGGCGCAGCAGCCCGCGTCGTCCGGTACCACGACCTCCTGGGCGCACGCCTCGGCGACCGTACGGAGCTGCGCCTCGTCACCCAGGTGGCGCATCGAACAAGTGGGATGCAGCACCGCGGAGTCCACGGTCCGCACCACCTCCAGGTGCGGCAGCAGCTCCTCGGCCGCCCAGACGACGGAGTCCACGACGGTCAGCTCGGCGTGCAGCTGCTTGTTGTCCTCGGTGAGGTACGGGACGACCTCGTGGGCGATGCCGAGGGTGCATGAGGACGCGTCGACAACCAGGGGCAGGCGGCCGCCGGCGGTCCAGCCCCAGGCCGCCTCCACGATCCGGTTCGCCATTACGGCGTTGCCCTCGTCGTAGCCCTTGGAGTGCCAGATCGTGGCGCAGCAGGTGCCCGCGACGTCCCCGGGGATCCACACCGGCTTGCCGGCCCGCCGGGAGACGGCGACGACGGCCTCGGGGAGGGAGGGGCCTTCGTACCCGTCCGGTTCACCGAAGATCCGGTTGACGCACGCCGGGTAGTAGACCGCGACCGCGTCCTGCTTACGGGTGGGCGGCAGCCGGCGCGCCGCCGCGCCCGGGAGTTCGGGCAGCCACCGCGGCACGAGATCCGGCCGTACGGCCTTGCGGGCGGCGTCCGTCACGGTCTCCAGCAGCCGGTCGCCGAGCCGGTCGCCGATCCGCTCGGCCGCCGCGACCGCGAGCCGCGCCGACGCCTCGACCGCCTTGAAGCGCTTGGCGGCGAGCGCGGCGGCCTTCTCCTCGCGCGGGGAGTGCCGGCGGTGCCGGAAGTCCTTCATCATCGCGCCGGTGTCGATGCCGACCGGGCACGCCAGTTTGCAGGTCGAGTCGCCCGCGCAGGTGTCGACCGCGTCGTATCCGTACGCGTCCAGGAGCGCGCCGGTGACCGGGGAGTCGGGGTGCTGGCGCATCATCTCGCGGCGCAGCACGATGCGCTGGCGGGGCGTGGTGGTGAGGTCGCGGCTGGGGCAGACCGGCTCGCAGAAACCGCACTCGATGCAGGGGTCGGCGACCGCCTCGACCTCGGGGATGGTCTTCAGACCGCGGAGATGGGCCTTGGGATCGCGGTCCAGGACGACGCGCGGGGCGAGGATGCCGTGCGGGTCGAACAGGTCCTTGATCCGCCACATCAGGTCCGTCGCGCGCGGTCCCCACTCCAGCTCCAGGAAGGGCGCGATGTTGCGTCCGGTGGCGTGCTCGGCCTTGAGCGAGCCGTCGAAGCGCTCCACGGTCATCCGGCAGAAGTCGTCCATGAACGCCGCGTAGCGCGCCACGTCCGCGGGTTTCGCGGCGTCGAACGCGAGGAGGAAGTGCAGGTTGCCGTGGGCGGCGTGGCCGGCGACGGCGGCGTCGAAGCCGTGCCGGGCCTGCAGCTCCAGCAGCGCCGTACAGGCGTCCGCGAGCTGTGCGGGCGGTACGGCGAAGTCCTCGGTGAGCAGCGTCGTACCGGAGGGCCGGGAGCCGCCGACCGCGGTGACGAACGCCTTGCGGGCCTTCCAGTAGCCCGCGATCGTGCCGGGGTCGCGGGTGAATTCGTTGGTGACGGATTCGACCGGCGCGACCAGTTCGAGGTCGCTCAGCACCTGTTGGGCGGCCTCTTCGTACGCTGCCCGACGTTCTTCGTCCGGGGCGCGGAACTCCACGAGCAGCGCGGTCGTTTCCGTGGGGAGTGCCGCCCAGTCGGCGGGTACTCCGGCGACGCGGACCGAGGCGCGCAGCGTGTTGCCGTCCATCAGCTCCACGGCGAGCGCGCCCGCTTCGTTGAACCGCGGGACGGCGGCGGCCGCGGCCCGCAGATCGGGGAAGAAGAGCAATGCGGTGGAGGTGCAGCGGTCCAGGGGCAGGGTGTCGAATACCGTCTCGGCGATGAAGCCGAGCGTGCCCTGCGACCCGACGATCAGGCCGCGCAGGATCTCGACGGGGGTGGCGCCGTCGAGGAAGGCGTCGAGCCGGTAGCCGTTGGTGTTCTTGAGCTCGTACTTGGCGCGGATGCGGGCGACCAGCTCGGGGTCCGCCTCGATCTCCGCCTTCAGGGCCAGCAGTCCTTCGCAGAGCGCCGGCTCCGCGTGCGCCAGCTCCTCGTCGGCGGCCGGGTCGGCGGTGTCCACGACCGTGCCTGACGGCAGCACGACCGTGGCGGAGGCCAGCGTGCGGTAGGAGTTCCGGGTGGTGCCGGCCGTCATGCCGGAGGCGTTGTTGGCGACGACGCCGCCGACGGTGCAGGCGATGGCGCTGGCCGGGTCGGGGCCGAGCAGCCGGCCGTGCCGGGCGAGCGTGGTGTTGGCCCGGACGACGGTCGTCCCCGGGCCGATGCGGGCCCGCTCGCCGTCGCCCAGTACCTCGATGCCTGCCCAGTGGCGGCGCACGTCGACGAGGATGTCCTCGCCCTGTGCCTGGCCGTTGAGGGAGGTGCCGGCGGCGCGCAGGACGACCTCGCGGCCGTGGCCGTGCGCGTAGGAGAAGACCGCCGAGACGTCGTCGATGTCCTCGGCGAGCACGACCACCTGCGGGACGAAGCGGTAGGGACTCGCGTCCGAGGCGTACTTCACCAGGTCGGAGAGGCCGTGCAGCACCTTCTCCGGGCCGAGCAGGGCGATCAGGTCGCCGCGCAGTGGCTCGGGCGTGCCGGACGCCTGCGCGTCGGCCACCCGGTCGACGGCCGGTCCCTCGGTCGTGGCGGGCCGCAGTGCGGTCGGCTCCGGCTCCAGCAACGGCATGGCGTCTCCTCGTCAGCGGGCCATCGGTTCAGCAGCGCCGCCCCGGCTCGTCGACCAGGGTGGACAGCAGCCCGCCGAGCAGCTCGCGCTGGTCGGCGGTCAATGGAGCCAGGATGTCCTCCGCGGCGGCCCGGCGCGCGCTCCGCAGCGCCCCGAGTGTCGTCCGGCCGGTCTCGGTCAGCTCGATGCGTACGACGCGGCGGTTGGCCGGGTCCGGTACCCGGCGTACGGCGTCCGCCGCCTCCAGCGCGTCCACGAGGGTGGTGATCGCGCGCGGCACGACGTCCAGGCGCGCCGCCAGGTCGGCCATCCGGGGCGGAGTGTCGCAGTGCGCCACGATGCGCAGCAGCCGGGACTGCGCGGGGGTGAGGGCGAGCGGTTCGAGGTGCCGCTTCTGCGCGCGGTGCATCCGCCGGGTCAGCCGTACCAGCTGTTCGGCGAGGTCGGTGTCGGGGGCGGAGCGCGCGGTGCTCGTGCCGGTGCTCGTGCCGGCTTGGGCGCCGGTGCCGGAGCCGGTGGGGGAGCCGGGACCGGGGCCGGTTTGGGGCGAGGACATGCCGGGAGGTTATCAGGACATGGCTCATTGTGAGTATAGGTAACAATGGACTACGCTCGGCTGTCGCCGGGCCCGGCACGGGCCGCCGCAACCCCTGAAGCTGCCCGTCGGCCGCTCGGCAGCCGCCCGTCGGCCTCGACCCTTCGAAGGAGCTCATTGCGTCCCGACACCCTTGACTGGACCCCGCCGCCCAAGGAGGAGCAGCAGCCCGTCCAGCTGCGGCGGATCCTCCGCCTCTTCCGCCCCTACCGCGGCCGGCTGGCCCTGGTGGGCCTGCTGGTGGCCGCCGCCTCGCTGGTCTCCGTCGCCTCGCCGTTCCTGCTGCGCGCGGTCCTCGACGTGGCGATCCCGGAGCGGCGCACCGGACTGCTGAGCCTGCTCGCCCTCGGCATGATCGCCACCGCCGTGATGAACAGCGTCTTCGGCGTGCTGCAGACGCTGATCTCCACCACCGTGGGCCAGCGCGTCATGCACGACCTGCGGACCGGCGTCTACGCCAAGCTGCAGCGGATGCCGCTGGCGTTCTTCACCCGTACGCGCACCGGCGAGGTGCAGTCCCGCATCGCCAACGACATCGGCGGCATGCAGGCCACCGTCACGTCCACCGCGACCTCGCTGGTCTCCAACCTCACGAGCGTGATCGCCACTGTCGTGGCCATGCTCGCCCTGGACTGGCGGCTCACCCTCGTCTCCCTTCTGCTGCTCCCGCTGTTCGTCTGGGTCAGCCGCCGGGTCGGCAACGAGCGCAAGCGGATCACCACCCAGCGGCAGAAGCAGATGGCCACGATGTCCGCGATGGTCACCGAATCGCTCTCCGTCTCCGGCATCCTGCTCGGCCGCACGATGGGCCGCGCCGACTCGCTCACCGAGAACTTCACCAAGGAATCCGAACGACTGGTCGGCCTGGAGATCCGCGCCAACATGGCGGGCCGCTGGCGGATGGCCACGATCGGCATCGTCATGGCCGCGATGCCCGCGGTGATCTACTGGGCGGCGGGAATGGTCCTCCAGTTCGGTGGCCCGGTCTTCTCCATCGGCACGCTCGTCGCCTTCGTCTCGCTCCAGCAGGGCCTGCTGCGCCCGACCGTCTCGCTGCTCACCACCGGCGTGCAGATGCAGACCTCGCTCGCGCTCTTCCAGCGCATCTTCGAATACCTCGACCTGCCGGTGGCCATTACCGAGCCCGAGAAGCCGGTGCGGCTTGCGGCGCCCCGCGGCGAGGTCCGCTTCGAGGACGTCACCTTCGCGTACGACCCGGCCGCCGCGCCCACCCTGACCGGCATCGACCTGACCGTCCCGGCCGGCGGCAGCCTCGCCGTGGTCGGCCCCACCGGCAGCGGCAAGTCCACGCTCAGCTACCTGGTGCCGCGGCTGTACGACGTGACCGGCGGCCGGGTGACGCTGGACGGTACGGACGTCCGCGAGCTGGACTTCGACACGCTCGCCCGTTCGGTGGGCGTGGTCTCCCAGGAGACATACCTCTTCCACGCCTCCGTCGCCGACAACCTGCGCTTCGCCACGCCCGACGCGACCGACGAGGAGATCGTCCGCGCCGCGCGGGCCGCCCAGATCCACGACCACATCGCCGCCCTGCCCGACGGCTACGACACCCTCGTGGGCGAGCGCGGCTACCGCTTCTCCGGCGGCGAGAAGCAGCGCCTCGCCATCGCCCGGACCATCCTGCGCGACCCGCCGGTGCTGGTACTGGACGAGGCCACCAGCGCGCTGGACACCCGTACCGAGCACGCCGTCCAGCAGGCCATCGACGAGCTGTCGGCGGGCCGCACGACGATCACCATCGCGCACCGGCTCTCCACCGTCCGCGACGCCGACCAGATCGTCGTCCTGGACGCGGGCCGGATCGCCGAGCGCGGCACGCACAACGAACTGCTGGCCGCCGACGGCCGGTACGCCGCCCTCGTACGGCGGGACGAGCGCGCCGCGTCGGACAAGGCGCGGAACGACGGTGCGGGGGCGGACCCGGACCGGACTCCGGCGGCTCCGGAAAAGCCGACGGCTCCGGAAAAGCCCGTGGCCCAGCCCCAGCCGGCCCCTTAGCCTGCGGGCCGTGCCCGAGCACGATGCCCTCCCCCTGCCCGCGTAACGGGTCCCGCGGGGAAGGGCACCGCCGGTCCCGTTACGCGGGCGTCAGCCGGTACGCGTACGTGTACTCGCGGTCGGCGTGCAGCAGGTACTGCTCCAGTGGGGGCGCGCCCCAGGAGTCGTTGCCGCCGACGCCCATCTGGCGGTGATTGACGCCGAGCATCGTCTCGGGCCGGCGCTTCAGCTCGTACGGATGGCGCGGCCCGTCCAGATCGTGCGGCGTGTAGTGGAGCGCACTGATCTCCAGCAGCGGCGCGTCGTCGCCCGGCTCGGCGCGCACGGTCAGGCCCGCGCCGTCCCGGTCGGTGAGCGAGGCGTGCCGGACGTCCACCACGTTGCCCGTCTGCTGCGGCCGGATGTACGGGCCGTACTGGTCGTCCACCGAGGAGCGGTAGCTGCCGACGAACGCGGCGGTGCGCCGGTCCTGGTAGTTCTCCTGCGGCCCGCGGCCGTACCACGACAGCGTCTCGAAGCCGGCCGGGACGGTGAGAAGGGCGCCGACCATCGGCAGGTCGGGGAGGCCGGCGCCCGGCTTCAGGGTGTGCGCGACGCGGACCTCGCCGTCGCCGCGCACGGTGAAGACCGTGCGCCAGGTGGAGGCGGCGGGGGAGGTGGGCAGGGTGGCGGTGACCTCGATGGTGACCTCGGAGGCCGAGGGCTGCGCCGCCTTCACGGAGTCGACCGTCCGCTTCGTGCCCGCGTCGCGCCACGTCCGAAGCGACTTCTGGGCGCCGCGGCCGATGTCGTTGTCGGTCGGCCCCCGCCAGAAGTTGGGGACCGGGCCGCCGGCCAACAGGGTCCGGCCGCGGTAGCGGTAGGCGGACAGCGTGCCGGTCGACTTGTCGACGACGACCTCCACGTCCTTGCCGCTGACCGTCACCGCCTTGTCGGTCTCGGAGACCTTGAGGGCGGGGAGCGCGGAGGCCGGGGGATCGGCCGGGGCCTTCGCGTGCCAGGGCAGCGCCAGTTGCTCGGCGGCGACGCTGTGTCCGGCGTCCGCCCACCGGGTGCCGCGGCGCAGCACGAAGGAGAGGTTCAGCCAGTACTCGGCGCCGGGCTCGGGCCGCGCCGGACGCCGGTACGGAATGCGTACGGTGCCGTCCTGGCCCGGCTTGATCTGCGGCGCGGGGAGCGTGCCCTGCTGGATGCGCTCCCCGTTACGCGTGACCTCCCAGCGCAGCTCGTACGCGTCCAGGCCGAGGAAGAGCTGCTTGTTGGTGACCTTCACGGTGCCGGAGGCCAGGTCGGCCGCGGCCATCCGGACGGCCTGGTAGCACTTCTTGACCTCGTGGATCGCCGGATGCGGCACGCGGTCCGAGGAGACGATGCCGTTGCAGCTGAAGTTGCCGTCGGTGGGGTAGCCGGGCTTCCAGTCGCCGCCGTAGGAGAGGTATGTGCGCTTGCGGTCGCCGGGGACCGGGAGCCGGATGGCCTGGTCGACGAAGTCCCAGATGAAGCCGCCGTGCAGGTTCGGGTAGCGCTCGAAGATGTCCCAGTACTCGCGGAAGTTGCCGGTGCTGTTGCCCATGGAGTGCGCGTACTCGCACAGAATGAACGGCTTCGGATTGCCGGACTTGCCGTACTTCTCGACGTCGGCCGGCTTGGTGTACATCTGGCTCTCCATGTCGGCCACGGAGCTCATGCCTTCGTAGTGGACGGGCCGCGAGGAGTCCCGGCCGTGCGTCCACTCCGCCATCGCCTTGAAGTTGTCGCCCTGGCCGGCCTCGTTGCCCAGCGACCAGACGACGATCGAGGGGTGGTTCTTGTCGTGCTCGACCATCGTGCGCATCCGGTCGAGGCAGGCGTCGGTCCATTCCGGCAGGCTCGCCGGGAGCTTGTCGCGCACGCCGTGCGACTCCAGGTTCGCCTCGCCGACGACGTAGAGCCCGTACTCGTCGCACAGCTCCAGCCAGCGCGTGGAGTTCGGGTAGTGCGAGGTGCGCACCGCGTTGACGTTGTGCTGCTTCATGATGCGGATGTCCTCGATCATCCGCTGCTCGGGGACGGCCTGGCCGTGGTCCGGGTCGGACTCATGGCGGTTGACCCCGCGGAAGACGATCGGCACGCCGTTGACGGTGAACTTCCCCGGTTCGCACACGACCGAACGGAAACCGACACGGGTGCGCTGGATGTCAACGGCCTTGCCGTCGGGCCCGGTGAGGGTGACGACGAGGGTGTAGAGGTTCGGGTCCTCGGCGGACCACAGGGCGGGGGCCTTCACGGCGGCCTCCGGCGCGACCGTGACCTCCGCGCCCTCGCCGAACCGCACGTCAGCGGTGAGCGGCTTGGCCAGTACCGGCTTGCCCTGCGCGTCGTACAGCACCGCCGAGAGCCGGTGGTCGCCGGGCGCCGCCGAGCCCCCGTTGCGTACGGTCGCCGACACCTTCAGCGTCGCGTCCCGGTAGGCGGCGTCGAGGTCGGTGTGCACGAAGAGGTCGTGCAGATGCACCTGTGGGACGGAGTACAGATACACCTCGCGGAAGATCCCGGACAGGTCGATCATGTCCTGGTCCTCCAGCCAGCTGCCGTCGGACCACCGGTAGACCTCGACGGCCAGGCTGTTCTCGCCGGGCTTGAGCCTGCTGGTGATGTCGAACTCGGCGGGGGTGTAGCTGTCCTCGCTGTAGCCCACCTTCTCGCCGTTGACCCACACGAAGAACGCGGACTTCACGCCCTGGAAGGAGAGCAGGGTGCGGCGGCCGTCCCAGTCCTTGGGGACGGTGAACGTACGGCGGTAGGAGCCGACCGGGTTGAAGTCGTGCGGGACCTGCGGCGGCTGCGGGTCCTCGTAGCCGACCCAGGGGTACTTGATGTTGAGGTAGATCGGCTCCGGGTAGCCCTCGATCTCCCAGTTGGAGGGAACGGTGATGCGGTCCCAGGAGCCGTCGTCGAAGCCGGGGGCGTGGAAGCCCGTGGGGCGCTCGTCGGGGTTCTTGGACCAGTGGAAGCGCCACGTGCCGTTCAGGGAGCGGTGGTACGGCGATCTGGAGACCTCGCCGGCGAGCGCGGCCGCCGCGCTCGCGAACGGGATCAGGCGCGGGCGGGCGGGCTCACGGTTGACCTGGAACGTGCGGGGCGCGCCGTTCCACTCCTCGCCCGCCGTCGCCGTGGCCCGTCCGGCCACGGCGGCGAAGGCACCTTTCTGCGCGCTGAAGGCGGCCCAGCCGGCCAGGGCTGTGCCGGTGGCGAGGAACGACCGGCGGCTGAAACGACGCGACGACATGCGACAGCTCCGAACGTAAGGCAACAGGAAGCATCAGGATCGAACGCAATCCGTCCGTAACACAAGCCTCACGCACGCCATTTCGCTCAGAAAGTCACTCGGACCCCCGCCGTGACGTCAACAGGACCACCTCCAGCGTCCGCGGCCCGTGCACGCCCTCCACCCGGTCCAGCTCGATGTCGCTCGTCGCGGACGGGCCGGAGATCCAGGTCAGCGGGCGCTGCGGGGCCAGCCGCTCCAACGCCTGCGGCACCGACGCCACGACCTGCTCCGGCACCCGTACGACACAGATGTGATGGTCCGGCACGAGCGTGATGCGGCGGCGCCCCTGGTCCGGGCCCGCGTCCAGCACGATCGTGCCGGTCTCGGCGATGGCAACGGCGCAGCCCGTCACCACGCTGTCCACCGCGTCCAGCTCGCCGGGCGTCGTCTCCGGCGCGTCCGGCACCACTTCCAGGTCACAGGCCGCCAGCCACTCCGGTGGCAGCCCCGCCGGCGCCACCACCGACCGCGAGCCCCGCTCGCCCAGCAGATGCGCGAGCAGGCCCGGCAGCCCGGCGTCGTCGATGTCGTGCACGATCGCGCGGTAGTCCGCGAGGTTCTCCGCCAGCAGCCGTACGGTGTCCGCCGCGGGCCGATCGCCGTGCGCCCGCAGATAGTCCCTCGGCACCGCGGTCTCCTCGGGCCCCGCGGCGCGCGGCACGTCCGCCAGCGCCCGGCGCACCCGCGCCAACACCACATCCCGGCTGCTCACTTACCGTCCTCCTCGCGTCCGTCGCCGCGCTCTACGCGTCGGGTGCGCTGCCACCAGTCCCGGAACGACTCCGTCGGCACCGGGGGCAGGTCGCGGGTGTCGGTCCAGGCGCGCGCCGGGCCCGGCAGCCGCCGCGGATGCAGCTTCCGAGTGCGGGCCGCCAGCCGCTGGCCCGCGCGCAGCACACCGGGCCGGTCGAACACGAAGCCCGCGGCACGCATGGCGGCGCGCTCCGCCGCGTGCCCCTTCGCCGGCTGGATCACCGTCCGCATCCCGTGCCGGGTGACCCGGCCGCCTTCGACCACCCGCTCCCGCAAGTGCACCAGCACCTCCGGGATGTCGATCGCCACCGGGCAGACCTCGTAACAGGCCCCGCACAGCGACGACGCGTACGGCAGGGAGGCGTCCAGCGCGCTCGCCGTGCCGCGCAGCTGCGGCGTCAGGATCGCGCCGATCGGCCCCGGGTAGGCCGAGCCGTAGGCGTGCCCGCCGGCCCGCTCGTACACCGGGCAGACGTTGAGACAGGCCGAGCACCGGATGCAGCGCAGCGCCTGCCGGCCGACCGTGTCCGCGAGGGTGTCCGTCCGCCCGTTGTCCAGCAGGACCAGATGAAACGTCTGCGGGCCGTCACCGTCGGTGGTGCCGGTCCACATCGAGGTGTACGGGTTCATCCGCTCGGCCGTGGACGAGCGCGGCAGCAGCTGCAGGAAGACCTCCAGGTCCTGCCAACTGGGCACGACCTTCTCGATGCCGACGACCGAGATCAGCGTTTCCGGGAGCGTCAGGCACATCCGGCCGTTGCCCTCGGACTCCACGACCACCAGCGTCCCGGTCTCCGCGACCATGAAGTTGGCGCCGGAGATGCCGACCTTCGCGCGCAGGAACTTCTCCCGGAGGTGCAGCCGGGCCGCCTCCGCCAGCTCCGTCGGCCGGTCGCTGAGCCCGTCCGGCGCCGGCCGCCCCCAATTGCCCATCTCGGAGCGGAAGATGTCGCGGATCTCGGAGCGGTTGCGGTGGATCGCCGGGACCAGGATGTGCGACGGGCGGTCCTTGCCGAGCTGCACGATCAGCTCCGCGAGGTCCGTCTCGTACGCGCTGATGCCGGCCTCGGCCAGCGCCTCGTTGAGCCCGATCTCCTGCGTCGCCATCGACTTGACCTTGACGACCTCGCGCTCCCCGGTGGCCCGCACGAGCCGCGTCACGATGCGGTTGGCCTCCGCCGCGTCGGCCGCCCAGTGCACCTGGCCGCCCGCCGCGGTCACCGCCTCCTCCAGCCGCTCCAGATAGTGGTCCAGGTGGCGCAGCGTGCGGTCCTTGATCGCACGCCCCGCCGCGCGCAACTGCGCCCAGTCCGCCAGCTCGCCGACCGCCTTGGCGCGCTTGTCCCGGATGGTGTGCGTGGCGTACTGGAGATTGGCGCGCAGGCGGGTGTCGCGGGTGGAGCGGGCGGCGGCCGCCGGAAAGGCGGGCATACCCAGTTCGGTGACGCTCACAGCACGCTCCCTTTCCGCCGCAGGTCCTTCGCCCGTCCCCGTCACAGCACGTCCCCTTCCGTACTCGCCAGGATCTCCGCGAGATGGACTGGACGGACCGACGATCCCTGGCGGGAGAGCATCCCGCCGATGTGCATCAGACAGGAGTTGTCGACGGTGCAGACCGCCGCCGCGCCGGTCTCCCGGATGTGCCGGGTCTTGTCGGCACCCATCGCGGCGGAGACGGCCGGATTCTTGACCGTGAACGTGCCGCCGAAGCCGCAGCACTCCTCGGCACCCTCCAGCTCCCGCAGCTCCAGGCCCTTCACGTGCGACAGCAGGGCGCGCGGCCGGTCGCCGAGCCCCAGCATCCGCAGGCCGTGGCAGGTCGGGTGGTAGGTGACCGCGTGCGGGTAGTACGCACCCACGTCCGTCACCTTCAACACGTCGACCAGGAACTCCGTCAGCTCGTACGTCTTGGGCACGGCTTCCGCCGCCGCCTCGGCGAGCGCCCGGCCGCGCCCCTCCGCCGCGGCCTTCTCGCCGAGCCGCGGATAGTTGTCCCGCACCATCGCCGCGCACGACCCGGAGGGCACCACGACGTACTCGTAGTCCCGGAAGGCCCGCGCGTACCGCAGCGCGAGCGGCTCGGTGGCATGCCGGTAACCGGTGTTGAACTGCGGCTGCCCGCAGCAGCTCTGCTCGGCCGGGAAGCCGACCTCCACGCCCAGCCGTTCCAGGAGGGTGACCACCGCCCGGCCGGTCCGTGGGTACAGCGTGTCGTTGATGCAGGTGACGAAGAGCGCTACGCGCACGTTGCCATCTCCTTTCGGCCGCCGAATCGGCTGGCGGCCACCGGCCTCGCGGAGGCATGATCACCTGACGGCTCATCCTGCCCGAGCGGCAGGGCCACGTGAAGGACCCGGGAGCGGAGGCGCATGTCGAGCGCGGAGAACAAGATGGCGGACCGGCAGGCGGGGGAGACGCGCCCGGTGTCCGCGGTGCGGCAGCTCGCCGCGGCGTCCGTAGGCAATGCGGTCGAATGGTACGACTGGTACACATACACCTTCCTTGCCACGTACATCGCCGCGCAGATCTTTCCCAAGGGCGCGGCGAATTCGCTGGTGCCGTTGCTCTCGACGTTCGCGGTCTTCGCGGTGGGATTCTTCATGCGGCCCGTCGGCGGGCTGCTGATGGGCGCGGTCGCCGACCGGCGCGGGCGCCGTACGGCGCTGACGGTGACCATTCTGCTGATGGGCGGCAGCAGCCTGCTGGTGGGACTGACGCCGACGTACGCCGCCGCCGGGGTCCTCGCGCCGGTCATCCTCGTCCTGGCCCGACTGCTGCAAGGGCTGTCGGTGGGCGGTGAGTTCGCCGCGTCGACCACGTTCCTCGTGGAGTCGGCCGGGCCCGGGCGACGCGGACTCTTCTCCAGCTTCCAGTACGTCTCGACGACCATCGGGCAGCTCGTCGCGTCCGGCGTCGCGGCGCTGCTCGTCGCGGAACTCGCGCCCGCCACCATGGACAGCTGGGGCTGGCGAGTGCCGTTCGTGCTGGGCGCGCTGCTGAGTCTCGTGGGTTTCTGGGTCCGGCGCGGCGCGGAGGAGACGCGGAGCGAGGAGCAGGCGAAGGCGCCCCGCCCCGGCCTCTTCGAGGCGCTGCGCCGCCATCCGCGCGAGTCGCTGCTGATCTGCGGCATCACGGCGGGCGGCACGCTCGCGTACTACACGTGGACGTCGTACCTGCCGACGTACGCCGAGCTCAACGCCGGGGTGGAGAAGGCGGACGCGCTGCTGGCGGGCACCCTCTCGCTGACGTTCTTCGCCGTGCTCCAGCCCATCGCGGGCATGGTGTCCGACCGCTTCGGGCGCAAGCCGCTGCTGCTGACGTTCGGCATCGGCTTCGCCCTGCTGAGCGTGCCGCTGCTGCGCGCGCTGAACGACTCCTTCACCACGCTGCTGCTCGTGCAGTGCGCGGGCATGATCCTGCTGAGCGGCTTCACGGCCATCTCGGCGGCCGTGAACGCGGAGACGTTCCCGGCCCGGGTGCGCGCCGCGGGAATCGGCTTCCCCTACTCGCTCACCGTCGCCCTCTTCGGCGGCACGGCGCCCTACATCGGCACGCTGTTCAAGGACATGGGCCAGGCCGGCCTCTTCCCCGTGTACGTGGCCGTGCTGTGCCTGGTCTCCTCCGCCGTCTACCTCCGGCTCCCCGAGACGGCCCACCGCCCGCTGGAGCGGTGAGGATGCTGGGAATCGGCCCATGGTCCGCAGGAGCGTGCGACGTGCGAGGGTAGCGCGGAATTCTTGCCGTCGCGCTCAAACCGTGGAATCCGTGGGGGACTTGTACGTTACGGGAGGACACTGTCCCCGTGGCGCAATGGGAGTGGGCCAGGGGCAGTATGCGGCATGAGCCCACCGGTTTCGTCGGCCGTGCGGCAGAACTCGCCGCGGTCGGCCAGGCCGTCGCGCTGGCGCGGGTCATCACGCTGACCGGGCCCGGGGGAGTGGGCAAGACCCGTATCGCCCTGCGGGCCGCACAGCAGCTGAGCGTCGACTTCCCCGACGGCGTCACCGTCGCCGAGCTCAGTGGCCTGCGCGATGCGGAGTTTCTGCCGCACACCGTCGCCTCCGCGACGGGCCTGCCCGAGATCGTGGCCCAGTCGGCGATGGACCAGCTCATCGAGTACTTCGCGGACAAGCGGGCGCTGCTGGTGCTCGACACCTGCGAGCACCTCGTGGACGCCGTGGCGATGTTCGCCGACATCCTCGTCCACAGCTCGGCCCGGCTCGTCCTGCTGCTGACCAGCAGGCAGCCGGTGGCGCTGGCCGGCGAGTACGTACTGCCGGTAGGGCCGCTGCCCGAGCCGGACCCGGAGGCGACGGAGAGCACCAGCGACGTCGTGGCGCTGTTCGCCGCCCGCGCCAGGGCGGCCTGCCCCTCCTTCGTCGTCAGCGACGACAACCGTGCCGAGGTCGTCGCGCTCTGCCGCCGCGTCGACTGCATGCCGCTGGCCATCGAACTCGCCGCCGTGCGGCTGCGCACGCTCTCCCTGGAACAGATCCTGCGCCGCCTCGACGACCGCTTCCAGCTGCTGACGGGCGTACGGTCCGCGCAGGCCCGCCATCAGACGCTGCGCGCCACCATCGAGTGGAGCCATGACCTGTGCTCGCCGCACGAGCAGGAACTGTGGGCACGGCTGTCGGTCTTCGCGGGCGGCTTCACGCTGGCCGCGGTGGAGGAGGTCTGCTTCGGCGACGAGCTGGACGGCGCCGACGTGATCGACGTACTCCTCGCCCTGGTGGACAAGTCGGTGGTGCAGCGCGCCGACGGCGTCGAGGAGGACCGTTACCGGATGCTCGACACGCTCCGGGAGTACGGCGCCGAGCGGCTGCAGCGAAGCGGCCGTACCGACGATTACGCGCGGCGCCACCTGGACTTCTTCCTGCGGATGGCCACCCGCGCCGGCCAGGAGTGGCTGGGTGACGACCAGGTCCGGTGGGGGGAGCGGCTCGCCGCCGACCTCGACAACTTCCGGGCGGCCATGGACTGCGCCGTCGCGCGCCCCGGGGACGAGGCGGCGCTGCGGCTGGTGAACGGCCTGTGGGGGCTGTGGCTGGGCAAGAGCAGGCTGACGGAGGCCCGCCGCTGGACGGACAAGGCCCTCGCGGCCGAGCAGGAGGTGACGGCCGAGTACGGCAAGGCACTCTGGCACGGCTGCATGTACGGGCTGCTGCAGGCCGACACGGCGGCCCGCGAACTGGTCGGCCGCTGCCGGGCGGTCGCCGAGCAGCTGGACGACGACTTCCTGCGAGCCCGAACCGCGCTCATGGAGGCGTTCGACACGGCCCTGTGGGGGGACACGGACGAGGCACTCGCGCTGTACGAGCAGGCGAGAGAGCAGCTCGCGGCGGCGGACGACCTGTTTCTGCTGGCGGCCGGCCGCCCCGACACCGCGGCGATCCACGCCACGCGCGGCGATCACGCCCGGGCCCTGCAGGAGGTGGAGCAGGGGCTGCGGGCGCTGGAGCACATCCCCCAGGAGCGCTGGGTGCGGAACTATCTGCTGATCATGCAGGTGCTGTGCCTGTGGGCGGCGGGCGAGCCGGACCGCAGCCGCGAACTGGGCCAGTCCGTGCTGCCCTCCATCGTCGAGCAGGGCGAGACGATGGAGCTCGCCGCCGTGATGGAGTACCTGTCCTGGGTGGCCTGCACAAAAGGGGAGCACGCACTGGGCACCGTGCTGTTGGGCGGCGCGGGGGCCCTGTGGCGCAAGGTCGGCACGCTCCTGTGGTCCCAGCGGGGTCTGACGCGCCTGCACAACGACATCGAGCGCACGCTGATGCTCAGCCTGGGCGCCGAGCGTTTCACCGAAATGTACGCGCAGGGGGCGCGGCTTTCCGTCGAGGAGCTGGTGGACGTGGCCAGCGGACGCTCCCGCGGCCCCAAGGGCGCCGAGGACGGCAGCCCCCTCGGCCCCCTCACGGCGCGCGAGCGGCAGGTCGCCCGCCTGATCGCCGAGGGGCTCGCCAACCGCCAGATCGCCGAGCGGCTGGTCATCTCCAAGCGCACGGCGGATGCACACGTCGAACACATCCTCTCGAAGCTCGGCTTCAGCTCCCGCAATCAGGTCGCGGCGATGGTCGCGGGCCTGAAGGAGAAATGACCAGCGCCTTCCCACGCCCCACGGACCGGGCCCCATGCCGGACCCGGATGCTGTGGGCATGTGGCTACCGGAGCGTCCGGTGCTGGGGGATCATCTGCCTACCTGGCGTCATATCTGAATCTCATAACCCAAGTTCGAACACGGAGGCATATTTCCATGAGACCGACGCGTGCCGTTCTGCTCGTCGTGGCCACTGCCCTGACCCCGGCCCTCCTCTTCACCGCCCCGGCGTTCGCCGGCGGTTCGGCGCCGGCCCCGGTCGCCACCACCGCGGCGACCATGTCCGACACACCGGTGGACGAGATGTCGGAGGACGAACTGCGGGCCGCGATCGCCGCCATCCTGGCGGACGAGGACAGCGGCCGGGGGGTCGCCCGAGAGGCCAATGAGGCACTCAACGGCACCGTGGACGACATGCGCACCTTCTTGAAGACCGGCTACCGGCTGGCTCAGGCCGAGGACGACCGGGTCGCCATCGCCCGCATCCTCTACGGAGCAACGCAGAACAACGACAAGCGAGTTATCGAGGAGGCCAACAAGCTCCTCGACAACGGCTCCCCCGAAGAGATGCGCGCCTGGCTGGAGACCGGCTACCGGCTGGCCCAAGCCGAAGACGACGCCGTCTACACAGCTCGCCTGCTCGCGGACCCGAATATCAGTGATTCCCTGCGCGCCGCAGCCAACGCCGCCCTCGACGACGGCTCCCCGGAAACCCTGCGCCACTTCCGCGAGGTGGGGCAGTACGAGACTGCCGGTTAGGCGCAACGGCGGGCGCCGCTCCTCCCTGGGACGGGGAGGAGCGGCGCCCGGTCGTGCGGTTCTGTCAGACGAGCCAACCCACGAAGTGGACGACGCCGGCCAGCAGGTTGGTGAGGAAGTTCATCTCGTCGTTCTCCTTGTGCATGATGCGTTTCTGGGACACGCTCCCGCTCCGGAAAGGGACTTCGGCCGGAAGCGGCGCTGTAACGGTCTGCAGCCCGTCGCTTGCGCCCCGTAAGAATCGCCTGCCTCAGGCAACCAAGGAAAGCGCTTTGGCGGGTGATCACGCGTTCTGGGGAACAACCGCTCCCGTGTTCGCGTGTTCGGTGCCGGATGGGCGTCAGGCGCCGGGGGAGCCGCCAGCCCTCTAGCCCGCGCCCGCTAGCCCTCCAGGCCTTCGCCCAGCGCGGCGATCGCGGCCGGGTCGTGGTCCGCGGCGCGGAGCGGGGTGCGGACGTCCCGGTCGAGGTCGGGCAGGTAACCGAGCAGGACGTCCGCCGGGCCGTGGATCTCCACCCGCGCGAGCGCCGCGGGCAGCAGCAGCGTCTCGGCCCGCCCGAGCGGCTCGCTCCCCGTTCCGTACGCGATGGTCACCGCGGGCCCGGCGTTGCTCAGCACGACGGCGGTGTCGAACGAGCGGACCAGCGGTGTCCCTGTGTGCCGCGTCCGCCACCGCTCCAGCGCGAAGTACGGGCCCGCGCAGAGCATCCGGCCCTCGACGCCGTCGGGCGACGGCAGCCGCAGCCCCGGGTGGAACTCCGGCCGCGGCTCCGGCTTCCACTCGTCCAGCAGTGCCTCGATGTTCGCCCGCCACTCCGCCTCGTCCAGCGGCGAACCGTCCTCCATCCGGTGCCGCATCGCGTGCTGCTGCAGGTCCGAGGTCTGCTCGATCTCGTACACCAGCGTGTCGGGCCCGAAGCGGTGCAGCGTTCCCGCCGGTACGTACAGGGTGTCGCCCGCGCGGACCGGCAGCCGCCGCAGTACGGAGGCGAAGTCCTGGCAGAGCAGTGCCTGCCGCAGCCGCGCGCGGTCCACCCCTGGGTGCGCACCCGCGTACGCGGTGGCGCCGGGCGGGGCGTCGAGGATGTGCCACGCCTCGGTCTTGCCGTTCGGCTCGTCCTCCTTGCCGCGGGCCGCGGCGTCGTCGGGGTGGAGGTGGACCGGGAGCGGGCGGTGGCCGTCGATGAACTTGGTCAGCAGCGGGAAGCGGGGGCCGTGCCAGTCGCGCCCGACCAGCTCCGCCGGATGCTCCAGGGTCAAGTGGCGCAGGGTCCACCCGGCCAGCGCGCCGTTGCCGATCCGCGCGCTCTCCCCTTCCACGTCGCTGACCTCCCAGGTCTCGGCGACCGGCCCCTCGGGGAGCCCGCCGCGGCCGAGCCGGTCGGGGATGGCGCGGCCACCGAAGACGTGCTGCTTCACGGGCGTGGTCAGCCGCAGGGGGTACCAGTCCATGCGGCCAGTGTCACGCCCCGGCGGCCGCCCCGCACGGCCGGATGCCGTCCTCCGGGAAGCCGGGAAGCCGGGAAGCCGGGAAGCCGGGAAGCCGGGAAGCCGGGAAGCCGGGGCGCCGGGCGGCCCTCCGCCTCCACCTCCGTACGGCATTCGACGCCGCGCCCCATCGGCCCCTAGGGTCGTGCCCTACAACGTGTAGGAGGAGGGTGGGCCGTCCCGCTCACGGTGACCGGTGGAAGCGGTGGGGACAGCGGGAGGGTGCCGCGGTCATCGCTGAGGAGGTCACGTGGGACAGCGCTCGCCGGACATGCAGGGCACGGGACGCGATCCGTTCTTCGACAACGCCAAGCTGCTGGCCATGGTCCTGGTCGTGGCCGGGCACGCCTGGCAGCCGCTCAAGGACAGCCACGCCGTGTGGTCCGGGTACCTGTTCCTTTACATGTTCCACATGCCGCTGTTCATCGTGATCTCCGGCTACTTCTCGCGGAGCTTCGCCTTCAAGCCCGAGCAGGGCAAACGGCTGATCACCGGGGTCGCCGTGCCCTACCTCGTCTTCGAGGCCGCGTACACGCTCTACGGCAACGCCGTCGACGGCCGGCACAACGACCTCAGCCTGCTCTCCCCGTGGTACCTGACCTGGTTCCTCGCGGCGCTCTTCGTATGGCGGCTCACCGCCCCGGTGTGGCGCGCGCTGCGCTGGTACGTCGCGGTCGGCCTCGCCCTCGCCGTCGCGCTGATCGGCGCGGCCACCCCGTTGAGCGGCGTCCTCAACCTCGCCCGCGTCCTGCAGTTCCTGCCGTTCTTCGTGATCGGCCTCGTGCTGCGCCCCGAGCACTGGCAGCTGCTGCGGACGCGGTGGGTGCGGATCGCCTCGGTACCGGTGCTGGCGGGCGGCGCGGTGATGGCGTACTGGGCCAAGGGCCGGATGACCGCCCAGTGGGCCATGCACAACCACAGCTGGGAGGACCTGCACGTCTCCTGGCCGGTCGGGATGGCCATGACGCTGGCCACCACCGCCTGCTCGCTGGTCCTCGCGGTGGCGTTCCTGGCCTGGGTGCCGCGCCGCCGCACGTGGTTCACCCCGCTCGGCGCCGGCACCCTCTGTGCCTATCTGCTGCACGGCTTCTTCGTGCGCACCGCCGCCTGGAAGGGCTGGTTCGACGCGCCCTTCTGGCACACCCCGACCGGCGAACTGACCGTCACCGCCTTCGGCGTCGCCCTCGCGCTGGCGCTCACCTCGCCCCCGGTCCGCCGCTTCTTCCGCCCGGTGATGGAACCGAGGCTGGACTGGGCGTTCCGTCTGCCCGCGGCCGCGGCCGCGGCCGGCCGCCCCCGTTCGAGCCCCGTCCCGGACCGCTCGTCCGACGAGCCCCGCGTGCCGGCCGCGAGCCGGGGGAGCCGCACGCTTCGGTGACGTCCGGGTGCTGCGGTCAGTCCTCGGGAAGCCGCTGCGGTACGGCTTTCAGTCCGTCCAGGGTGAGGTCGAGGAGGCGTTCGGCTTGCTCTCGCTGCTCGGGCTCGGCCGAGGTGAGGGCGATGCCGGCGAGCGCGGCGAACATGTCGGTCGGGCTGATGTCGGACCGGATCGTCCCGGCGGCGGTACCGGCGTCCATGAGGGAGGAGAGGGCGGCCTGAATCATCTCGTGACTGTCGGCATAGGGGTTGGTTCCCGAAGCGACGACGGCGCGCAGGGCGTCGGCCATGCCGAGTTTGGCGGTGGCGTAGTCGATGAAGCGGCGAGTCCACGCGCGCAGGGCCTCGGACGGCGGCATCGCCGCGAGGAGGCCGGGGACGGCGTCGCACAGCATGGCCACTTCGTTGCGGTACGCCGCCTCGATCAGGGCCTCCCGGGTCGGGAAGTTGCGGTAGAGGGTGCCGGTTCCCACGCCCGCTTCTCTGGCGATGCGCTCGAAGTGCGCGTCGAGTCCCTCCTCGGTGAACACGCGCACCGCGGCGGCCAGGATCTTCTCCCGGTTGCGCTGCGCGTCAGCCCGCAACGGGCGTCCTGCGTCTCGGGCCATCAGCGGCTCTCTCCTCATCACCATTGCTAAGTGGAGGAGCCGCCACTTAGAGTCGGACGAAGTGGCGGCGCCTCCGCTTTCACTGTAGGGCATGGCCCTGGCCTGCCCTCATTCCTCTTCCGGAAGGACGCCCATCATGTCGGGAATCGAAGGCAAGGTCGTGGCGATCACGGGCGCCGGCAGCGGCATCGGCGAGGCGACCGCGCTTCTGCTCGCCGAGCGCGGCGCGAAGATCGTCCTCGGGGCACGCCGTCCGGAGCGTCTTGAGGCCCTGGCCGCCCGCATCGAAAAGGCCGGCGGTGAGGCCGCCTGGGCCCGTACGGATGTGACGCGACGCGGGGACCTCGCCGCCCTCGTCGAGCTGGCACGCGAGCGGTACGGCAAGCTCGACGTCCTCGTCAGCAATGCCGGGGTCGGTCTGCTCTCCCGCCTGGACGACCTGCGCGTCGAGGACTGGGAGGAGATGATCGACGTCAATCTCAAAGGGGTCCTGTACGGGATCGCCGCGGCCCTTCCCGTCTTCCGGGAGCAGGGCTTCGGGCACTTCATCAACACCGTGTCCACCGCCGGACTGCGCATCGTGCCGCTCCAGGCGGTGTACGCCGGTACGAAGAACGCCGTACGCACCATCTCCGAGGGTCTGCGCCAGGAGGCCGGCGACAGCCTGCGCGTGACGGTCGTCTCGCCCGGCGCCGTCCGCACGGACTTCACGGAGCGCATGGATCCGGCCGTGAAGGACCAGGCGGACAAGCTGCTGGAGATCGGTCTTTCGCCGGACGCGGTGGCCCGCGCCATCGCCTTCGCCATCGAGCAGCCGGACGGTGTCGATGTGGGCGACATCGTGGTGCGCCCCACCGCCCAGGGATAGATTGCGCAGCCACGCGGCCCACCCCCGAGGTCCGCCCCCGCGTCCCTGCCGTCGGCCCTTCGTGCTTTCTCTCTCAGCCGGTGTGCAGGGTCCGAAAGCGATCGGGTTCCGCCGGATCTCGATCGACGACTTGGATGGGCGTACTGGCCCATTGCCACACGCTGATGCCCGGCAGGCGGGAGAACCGGATCCGCCCGCGGGTGCCTTCGACCGCAACGCGCGGCCAGGATGCGGCAGTATGCGCCCGGTCCGTGCCGCGAGAACGCAGCACATCAGCGAGGACGGCGACCGTGTCGTAGCCCTCGAAGGCGACGAAGGAGGGCGCTTCGGCCAACTGCTCGCGGAGGGCCGTCTCGACCCGTGCGCCGAGTGGGCCGAGACGCTCGGGTAGATAGCGCAAGAACGGGATCGCGGCACTGTCGTCGCCCAGCGACGTCGCCCATTCGGCGAACTCCGGTTGCCCGGCCGGAGCACCGATCAGGATCCCGGCGAGGCGCTGGTCGCTGCGGACAGCCTTGACGATCGACACCGCCGGCTCCGGGTGGCCGACCAGAAGAAGGAGGGCTGTCGCGCGACTGTCGACGAGTGCGTCGCACGCGGCGGCGGGGGTGAGCGCGCTCATGTCGAGTGCGGTGACGGTGCCGCCGTGTGCGGCGAAATAGTCCCGCAGAATGCGGGTACCGGCTGCCCAGTAGACACTCGGCTGAGCTGCTACGGCGATGCGACGGTGGCCCGCGCCGAGGAGGAAGTCCGCGTAGACCTGCCAGCCGCGGGACTGCGGCGGGGCGAGGCGTGCGACCACATCCGTCGGCTGCTCGGTGAGCGCGTCTAGAACCGCTGAGGAGCAGAGGAAGGGCAGGCCGAGGGCGTCGGCCCTGGCGGCAGCGGCGCGAGCGACGACGCTGTGATACTCGCCCGCCAAGGCGGCCACGCCCAGGCGAGCCAATTCCTCCACGGCCGCCGCGGCCCGCTGCGGATCGGCCGCGGTGTCCCGGACCACCAGCTCGAGCGGTCTTCCGACGATCCCGCCGGCGTCGTTGACCTCGCGAACGCCCAACTCGAGCCCGGCGAGCAGGTGTTGGCCCGCCCCGACCCAGCCGGGCCGAGTCAGCGGAACGAGAGCGCCGATCCGGACGGACGATCCGTCGGTCCGCGCTTCGCCGGGCGGCGATGGTGGCGTATGCATGTGTGGGCGTCCTCCGTATGGCGATCCGGTTGCGGCTTGCCCGGACCGCAGAGTGGCAAAAGCCCGAACTCCCACGCCCCACGGCAGTTGGAGGGCAGCAAGTAACCCCCGCCACTACTTTGCACCATGGGCCGGAGAGGAGACCGGGGGGCTTACATGTCCGCCGCATTGCCGCCGCATGGCCGGTATTGCAGGTTCGTGGCCACCTGCCGGACGGCCTTTCAGGCGAACCGGAAAGCGTTTTACGGTCCTTGGCACCGGTCCATGAACGAGTGCGGCAAGGGCCCTGCCGCCGCCGGTTCCGCCCCCCCGAGCGTGTGAGGCCAGACATGAGCAGCCAGCCCATCGACTCCGTGACCGCAGGACACACCCCGAACGACGGCGCCCGGCAGGACCCCGGCGCCGGCTGGTCGTTCGAGACCCGGCAGATCCACGCGGGCGCCGTGCCCGACCCGGCCACCGGCGCCCGCGCCACGCCCATCTACCAGACGACGTCGTTCGTCTTCCGGGACACCCAGCACGCGGCCGACCTGTTCTCGCTCGCCGAGCCCGGCAACATCTACACCCGGATCCACAACCCCACCCAGGACGTACTGGAGCAGCGGATCGCCGCGCTGGAGGGCGGCGTCGCCGCCGTCGCGCTCGCCTCCGGGCAGGCCGCCGAGACCCTGGCGATCCTGACCCTGGCCGGTGCCGGGGACCACCTCGTCGCCGCCAGCTCCCTCTACGGCGGTACGTACAACCTCTTCCGGCACACCCTCCCGCGGCTCGGCATCGAGGTGTCCTTCGTCGACGACCCGGACGACCTCGACGCGTGGCGGGCCGCCGTCCGCCCCACCACCAAGGCGTTCTTCGCGGAGACGCTGGGCAATCCGCGCGGCAACGTCCTGGACGTGCGCGGCGTCGCCGACGTGGCACACGAGGCGGGGGTGCCGCTGATCGCCGACAACACCGTGCCCACCCCATACCTGCTGCGGCCCATCGAGCACGGCGCGGACATCGTCGTGCACTCCGCGACCAAGTTCCTCGGCGGGCACGGCACCACGATCGGCGGCGTCGTGGTCGACGCCGGCACCTTCGACTTCGGCGCGCACGCCGAGCGGTTCGCGGACTTCCACACGCCCGACCCCAGCTACCACGGCCTGCGGTACTGGCCCGACCTCGGCCCCGGAGCCTTCGCCGCCAAGCTCCGCGTACAGCTGCTGCGCGACCTCGGACCCGCGCTCTCCCCGCACTCCGCCTTCCTGCTGCTGCAGGGCGTCGAGACGCTGAGCCTGCGCCTGGAGCGGCACACCGCCAACGCGCTCGCGCTCGCGGAGTGGCTGGAGCGGCGCGACGAGGTGTCCGTCGTGCACTACCCGGGCCTGCCCTCCAACCGCTGGTACGAGGCGGGGCGGCGCTATCTGCCGCGCGGCGCCGGAGCCGTGCTCGCGTTCGAGCTGCGGGACGGCGTCGAGGCGGGCAAGCGGTTCGTCGACGCGGTCGGCCTCTTCAGCCACCTCGCGAACATCGGCGACGTCCGCAGCCTCATCATCCACCCCGCCTCCACGACGCACAGCCAGCTGGACGAGGAGCAGCTGGCGGCGACGGGCACCGCGCCGGGGCTGGTGCGCCTGTCGGTCGGCCTGGAGAACGCCGATGACCTCAAGGCCGACCTGGAGGCGGGGTTCCGGGCCGCGAAGGCGGCGTCCTGAGCCCGGGCGCAGCGGCGAGCACGGTCTCCCTCCCGCCGGCCACCGGGGCCTGGCGGGAGGGGGACCCGCCAGGCCGCCGCGCCTGGGTGACGCTGCCACGGGCGCTGCCCCTGGAGGCGGGCGGGGCGCTGGAGGGCGTACGGATCGCGTACGAGACCTGGGGGCGGCTCGCACCGGACGCCGGCAACGCCGTGCTGCTGCTGCACGCGCTGACGGGCGACAGTCACGCCGCCGGGCCGGCCGGTCCGGGGCACCCGACCGCGGGCTGGTGGGACGCGCTGATCGGGCCCGGCGCGCCGCTGGACACCAGTCGCTGGTACGTCGTCGCGCCGAACGTACTGGGCGGCTGCCAGGGCAGTACCGGCCCGGCCTCCCTCCGTACCGCCACCGAGCGGTGGGGGCCGGACTTCCCGTACCTGACCCAGCGCGACCAGGTGGCCGCCGAGGCCGCGCTCGCCGACGCGCTGGGCATCCGGCGCTGGGCCGCGGTCATCGGCGGCTCCATGGGCGGGATGCGCGCGCTGGAGTGGGCCGTCGGCCGCCCGGAGCGCACGGGCGCGCTGCTCGCGCTCGCCTGCCCCGCCGCGTCCTCCGCCGAACAGATCGCCTGGGGCACGATCCAGACCGCCGCGATCCGTGCCGATCCAGGATGGCGGGACGGGCGGTACCACGACGCGCCACCGGGCGGCGGCCCGCACCACGGCCTCGGCG
This sequence comes from Streptomyces sp. NPDC026301, assembly GCF_055567935.1. NCBI lineage: Bacteria > Bacillati > Actinomycetota > Actinomycetes > Kitasatosporales > Streptomycetaceae > Streptomyces > Streptomyces sp. NPDC026301. The sequence goes on from NZ_JBVHPN010000004.1 coordinate 399,815, forward strand.
TCGCGCGCCGCATCGCCCATGTGACGTACCGCAGCGAGCCGGAGCTGGCAGCGCGCTTCGGACAGACGCCGCAGCCCGGCGAAGACCCCTGGCAGGGCGGGCGGTACCAGGTCGCCTCCTACCTCGACCACCACGCGTCGAAGCTGGTCCGCCGCTTCGACGCGGGCAGCTACGTCACGCTGGTCGACGCGATGAACGGCCACGACGTCGGGCGCGGCCGGGGCGGCACGGCGGCCGCGCTGCGCCGGGCCCGGATGCCGGCGCTGGTCGCGGGCGTCGACTCCGACCGGCTCTACCCGCTCGCCCAGCAGGCGGAGCTGGCGGCCGCCCTGCCCGATGCCGACCGGCTCCGCACCATCGAGTCGCCGTACGGCCACGACGGCTTCCTCATCGAGACGGAGCAGGTGGGGGCACTGGTGAGGGAGCTGCTGAGCCGGGCGTGACGGCGGCGGGCCGGGGAGCTCTCAGCCGGTCGTGCCCACATTGCGGCCCGACACCGGGACCTCCAGCGGCCGGGCGAGGCCGATCACGCCCTCGTCGAGGCGCTGGAGGTGACGCAGGACGCGGAAGGTCACCGTGCCCGAGGGCAGCGCGTTCGTGCCGTTCGCCTCCAGTACCGAGGCGATGCTCGCGCCGGAGGAGACCTCGCCGCGGGTGCTCTCGTCCACCACGCGCGCGACGATGATGTCGATGTTCCGGGCGATGCGCCGGCCGGCCCGCTCCAGCCGCGGGTCGGCCGCGACGTTCTTGCTGTACGGCACGAGCTCGGCCGTCGCCGCCAGCGAACGGGCGTGGTACGCGCAGGTCTCCAGCAGCGCCACCAGATAGCGGGCGGTCTGCCGGCGCCCCCGCAGCGGCGTGATCGGATGCGTCAGCGGCTGCGTGGAGGCACGCAGATCGTCCAGCGCCGAGTCCAGGTCGCGCGCCTTGTCCAGCAGGTCGGCGGCGGGACCGCCACTCAGCTGCGCTACCGCGGCCGTCACCACGTCGCTCAGCCGCTCCAGCACCGTGCCCAGCAGCTCGTCCGTGCGGCGGTCGGTGTGCACCGGCAGCACCAGCACGGCGGCGATGATCCCGCAGGCCGCGCCGAGCGCCGTCTCCTCGATGCGCAGCACCAGCACGGCCAGGCTGTAGGTGTTCAGCAGCGTGTAGAGCAGGCCCAGCATCGCGGTGACGCAGAAGGACATCAGCGCGTACGACAGCGGCGCTGTGAAGAACATCCCGAAGATGAAGAGCAGTACGAGGGCGAACGCGAGCCAGGTCTGGTTGCCGACCAGCCCGGCGAGTGCGACACCGGCGACCACGCCGAGGATCGTGCCCACCAGCCGGCGGTACCCCTTGACCAGGATCTCGCCCGTCGACGCGGTGTTGAGGAAGACCACCCAGCAGGTCAGCACCGCCCAGTACCAGCGCTGGCTGGAGAGGAACTCGCCGCCGATGATGGCCAGCGTCGAGCCCACCGCGACCTGGAAGGCGGCCCGGGTGGTGGGCCGCTTCAGCCCGGTGCGCTCGTCGGCCTCCTGCTCCTCCGACGCGCCCTCGAGACTGCCCATCGCGACGTCCTCGGCGTCGAACTCCTCGCGGGAGCGGGCCGTCGCGGGCGTGTCGTCGGACGCGTCCTGCGGCCCGTCCAGCGCCAGCCGCAGACCCAGCACGGCGCGCGCGGCCTCACCGATGCCGCGGAAGACGTCCTGGACGGCGGGGGAGGCGGCCGGCAGCTTGTCCTCGTCGCGGTAGCCGAGCAGCCGGTTCCGTACGTGGGCCAGGGCCATGCCGCGGTCGTCGGCACCGCGGCGCGCGATCAGCAGATGCAGTGCGCCCAGGTCCCGGCGCAGGGTGCGGGTCTCGGCGTCCTCGCCCGGCGCGCGGTCGGCGGCGACCGGCACCGGCGCGTGCGGCAGGTGCATCGTGATCGTGTCGGCACGCTCGGCGCTGCGCGCGTTCAGCAGGATCACGCCCAGCCGCTCGGCGGCGATCTCGGCGTCCGCGATGCGGCGCTGCAGCCGCGCCGCCGTGGCCTCGTCCCGGGTCCCCTCCTCCAGCCGGCCCTGGATCATCAGGGCCGCCTCGTGCAGCCGGGCCGTGCGCCGCCGCAGCGTGTCCAGGACCTTGTCCAGGTCGTCGGGGCCGGCGTCCAGCAGCTCGAGCTGGGCCGCCAGCAGCTGCGCGAGCCGCGCCCGGAACGCCTCGCGGAGCCGCCCCAGGGTGCGCTGGGGCGTCTCCGGTACGACGGCGAAACGGACGACGGCGCTGCACGCGAACGCGACGGCCAGCGTCAGATACAGCTCCGGCAGCGCGCCGACGGTGGCCTGGACGAACAGCGAGACGAAGTAGACCTGGAAGCCCATCAGGCCGAGGGCCGTGCCGCGGTCGCCGAACCGCCGCCCGTACACCGCGCCGAAGATCAGCAGCACGAAGAAGACGTCACCGGCGATGATCCGGGTGTGCAGCAGCGCACCCAGCGACATCGCGGCGAGGGCGACGGGCAGGCCGCACGCGAGCGTGACGGCCTGGCCGCGCACCTCCTTCTCCTTGATCGCGAAGGTGGCGACCATGGCCGCCATGGCGCCCGCGACCATGTGCGTGACGTCCGTACCGAGCAGCGCGAGGACGGCGAGGGCCAGCACGATCGCGCCGACCGTCCGCAGCCCCGCCATCAGCCGCAGCAGTCCCGGGTCGGACGCCGCGAAGCGGTCCCAGGTGCGGATGGAGGCCCGCCGTGTCGCTGCTATCACGCTGCCGTACTCTCCCGAAGCTCGCCATGATCCATGGAGGCCCCAGCATCCCACGAGTCACGCCCCGGTACCGAGGTCGGTGCGCGCATCGCTGAGTCCGGCAGCGCCCTCGAAGGCGTCAGGCGGTGTCCTCCCGCGCCGTGCGCGTCCGGCGGACGCGATGGGCCGCCGCGACCAGGTTCTCCAGTGAGGTGCGCGTCTCCGGCCAGCCCCGGGTCTTCAGGCCGCAGTCGGGGTTGATCCACAGCCGCTCCGCGGGGACGGCCGTCAGCGCCGCGCGGATCAGGGCCTCGATCTCGTCGGTGTCCGGGACGCGCGGTGAGTGGATGTCGTACACACCCGGGCCGACCTCGCGCGGATAACCGGCGGCGGCCAGCTCACCGGCCACCCGCATGTGGGAACGGGCCGCCTCCAGGCTGATCACGTCGGCGTCGAGGTCGTCGATGGCCGGGAGAATGTCGCCGAATTCCGCGTAGCACATGTGCGTATGGATCTGGGTGTCGGGGCGCACGCCGCCGGTGGCGAGCCGGAACGCCTCGGTGGCCCAGGCCAGATAGGCGGCGTGGTCGGCGGCGCGCAGCGGGAGCGTCTCGCGCAGCGCCGGCTCGTCCACCTGGACAACCGAGGTGCCCGCCGCCTCCAGGTCGGCCACCTCGTCGCGCAGCGCCAGCGCGACCTGGCGCGCGGTGTCGGCGAGCGGCTGGTCGTCGCGGACGAAGGACCAGGCGAGCATCGTGACGGGACCGGTGAGCATGCCCTTGACCGGCCGCCCGGTGAGCGACTGCGCGTACCGGGTCCAGCGCACCGTCATCGGCTCCGGGCGGGAGACGTCGCCGGCCAGCACCGGCGGGCGGACGTAGCGGGTGCCGTAGGACTGGACCCAGCCGTGCCGGGTGGCGAGGTAGCCGGTCAGCCGCTCGGCGAAGTGCTGCACCATGTCGTTGCGTTCCGGCTCGCCGTGCACCAGGACGTCGAGCCCGGCCTTCTCCTGGTACGCGACGACCTCGCGGATCTCCGCCGCGATCCGCTCCTCGTACGCGTCCTCGTCGATCCGGCCCGCGCGCAGATCGGCGCGTGCGGTGCGCAGCGCGGACGTCTGCGGGAAGGAGCCGATGGTGGTGGTCGGCAGCGGCGGCAGGCCGAGGTGGGCGCGCTGGGCCGCGGACCGCTCGGGGTAGGGCTGGGAGCGCCGGCAGTCGGCGGCGGTGACGGCCGCGGCGCGGGCGCGCACGGCGGGGTCGTGGGTGAGCGCGGCGCCGGTACGGGAGGCGAGGTCGGCGCGGTTGGCGGCCAGTTCGGCGGCGATGATGCCGGTGCCGTGCGTCAGCCCGCGGGCCAGGGTGACCAGCTCGGCGGTCTTCTGCCGGGCGAAGGCGAGCCAGCGGGCGATCTGCGGGTCGATGTCGCGCTCGGCGGCCGCGTCCAGCGGGACGTGCAGCAGCGAGCAGGAGGCCGCCACGTCCACCCGGTCGGCGAGGCCCAGCAGGGTGCCGAGGGTGGCGAGTGACTTCCCGTGGTCGTCGATCCACACGTTGCGGCCGTTGACGACGCCCGCGATCAGCCGCTTGCCGGGCAGGCCGCCGGCCGCCGCCAGGTCGTCCAGATTGCCGGCCGCGGCCTCGGTGAAGTCCAGCGCCAGCCCCTCGACGGGGGCCTTGGCCAGTACCGGCAGGGCCTCGCCGAGACGTCCGAAGTAGGTCGCGACCAGGAGCTGCGGGCGGTCGGTGAGGGCGCCGAGGTCGCGGTAGGCGCGGGCCGCGGCGTTCAGTTCGGCCGGGGTGCGGTCCTGCACGAGCGCCGGTTCGTCCAGCTGGACCCACTCGGCACCGGCGGCGCGCAGGTCGGCGAGGACCTCGGCGTAGACGGGCAGCAGCCGGTCGAGCAGGGTCAGCGGCTCGAAGCCGGGGTCCACGCCGGGGGCCGGCTTGGCGAGCAGGAGATAGGTGACCGGGCCGACCAGGACGGGGCGTGCGGTGTGGCCGAGCGCGCGGGCCTCGCTCAGCTCCGCGACCTGCTTGCGGGAGTCGGCGGCGAAGACGGTGTCGGGGCCCAGCTCCGGCACCAGGTAGTGGTAGTTGGTGTCGAACCACTTGGTCATCTCCAGCGGCGCCGCGTCCTGCGTGCCGCGGGCCATGGCGAAGTACCCGTCCAGGGCGTCCGTTTCGACGGCGGCGCGGTGCCGGCGGGGGATCGCGCCGACCATGACGCTGGTGTCCAGCACGTGGTCGTAGTACGAGAAGTCGCCGGTCGGTACCTCGTGCAGGCCCGCCTCGGCCAGCTGCCCCCAGACGGAGCGGCGCAGTCCCGCGGCGGTCTCCCGGAGCGCGTCGGCGGTGACGCGGCCCTTCCAGTACCCCTCGACCGCCTTCTTCAGTTCCCGGTCCGGCCCCTGCCGGGGATAGCCGTACACGGTGGCCCGTACGGCCGTGGCGGTGTTCTTGCTGGTCACGTTGCTCTCCTTCGCGAGCGTGTCTCCGAGCGCCCGGCGACGGGCGAGAGCGCGAAGGGAGTGCACAGCGGACGGGACGCCACGCACTCGTGTGCCGCGTCCCTGCTGTACGCCGACCCGCCCTCGAGGTCACCGGAAGGACCGCACACGACGGGGGCCGCGTGCGGGCAACGGGCAGGTCTTCGGACTCACGAGCACGTCCACCCGAAGGTAGACACCTACTGGCCGTCGCTTCCCGGACCCGGTCGGATCCAGTGCGTATGACGGCGGTCGTTCCCGCTCACCGCTGCGGGGCAGTCCCGGATTCCCACCGGGTTCCCTCTTACGACGCGCCTGCCTGGCGGACAGGGCGAACCAGCTGCAGCGATCAGGTTATGCCCTGTCGCCGTCCACGTGCCATCCCCCGCTGTGTGCGTACGCCGTGCCGAGTGTCGTCGGGCAGCCCCGCGCGGAACAGGTCGGGGGTATCGGGCCGACTGTCCGACAAGCTGACCTGACGTGTCGTCAGGCAGAGTGCCGAGATGTGCCGCACGCGCCCCTTATCGTGCGCTTATGAGTCAAATGCCTGATTCCGCCCGTGACCGGATCGCCATCATCGGCATCGGCTGCCGCCTGCCCGGCCACGCCAACGACCACCGGGCGTTCTGGCGGAACCTGGCCGAGGGCCGGGACTGCATCGTCCCGACCCCGGCCGACCGGTACGACGTCACCACCCTGGGCAGCCGGGACCGGGCCAAGCCCGGGCGGCTGGTCGGCGGCCGCGGCGGGTACATCGACGGCTTCGACGAATTCGACCCGGCGTTCTTCGGCATCAGCCCGCGCGAGGCCGCCCACCTCGACCCGCAGCAGCGCAAGCTCCTGGAGGTCTCCTGGGAGGCCCTGGAGGACGGCGGCCAGCGCCCGGCCGGCCTGGCGGGCCGCGACATCGGCGTGTTCATCGGCGCGTTCACGCTGGACTACAAGATCCTGCACTTCGCCGACCCGGACTTCCTGGCGGCACACACCGCGACCGGCACCATGATGACGATGGTGTCGAACCGCGTCTCGCACGCCTTCGACTTCCGCGGCCCCAGCGTCTCCCTCGACACCGCCTGCAGCTCCTCCCTCGTCGCCCTGCACCTCGCCCGGCAGAGCCTGCTGCGCGGCGAGACCGACCTCGCGCTGGCCGGCGGCACACTGCTGCACAGCGCGCCGCAGTACACCATCGCCGAGACCAAGGGCGGCTTCCTCTCCGTCGACGGCCGGTCGCGCGCCTTCGACGCGGCGGCCGACGGCTACGTACGTGCCGAGGGCGTCGCCGTCGTGGCACTGAAACGGCTGGCCGACGCGGTGCGCGACGGCGACCCGGTGCACGCCGTGGTGCTCGGCAGCGGGGTGAACCAGGACGGGCGGACCAACGGCATCACCGTGCCGCGCGAGGACGCCCAGGTGGACCTCGTACGGAAGGTGTGCGCCGAGGCGGGCGTCGCGCCCGGCAGCCTGCAGTACGTCGAGGCACACGGTACTTCCACGCCCGTCGGCGATCCGATCGAGGCCCGGGCGCTCGGCCGCGTCCTGTCCGCGGGCCGCCCGCCCGGCGCCCCGTGCTACGTGGGCTCGGTCAAGACCAACATCGGGCACACCGAGGCCGCCGCCGGCATCGCGGGGCTGATCAAGACCGTGCTGTCCCTGAAGCACGGGAAGATCCCGCCGCACCTCAACCTGGAGCGGCTCAACCCGGCCCTCGACGCGGCCACGCTGCCCTTCGAGATCCCGGACCGGCTGGTCGACTGGCCCGCGCACGACGGGCCGGCCCGGGCCGGCGTCAACTCCTTCGGCTTCGGCGGCACCAACGCCCACGTACTGCTGGAAGAAGCACCGGCCCCCGAGGCGGCCCCGCGGCCCGAACCGCCGCAGCGCAGCCGTACGATCCTGCCGCTGAGCGCACGCCACCCGGACGGCCTGCGCGCACTCGCCGCCGGTCTCCGCGCCGAGCTCTCCGGCGCGCACGGCACGCCGCCCGATCTCGCCGATGTCGGCCACACCCTCGCCCACCGCCGCGAACACCATGCGCACCGGCTCGCGGTGACGTACTCACCGGCGGCGCCCGACTCGCTGGACGAGGCGCTGGCCGCGTACGAGCGGGGCGAGCAGCATCCGGGTGTCGTCACGGGCCACTGCCGCGAGCGCGAACGCCGGGGCGCGGCCTGGGTGTTCACCGGTATGGGGCCGCAGTGGTGGGGCATGGGCCGCCGGCTGCTGACGGCCGAACCGGTGTACCGCGCGGCCGTCGAGGCGTGCGACCGCGAGATCCGTGCGCAGGCCGGCTGGTCCCTGCTGGACGAACTCGCCAAGGACGAGGCCGCGTCGAGGATGGGGGAGACCTGGCTCGCGCAGCCGGCCAACTTCGCGCTCCAGACCGGCATTTCCGCGCTCTGGCGCAGCCACGGCGTCCGGCCCGACGCCGTGGTCGGCCACAGCACCGGCGAGGTCGCCGCGTGCTACGAAGCCGGGGTCTACACCCTGTCGGACGCCGTCAAGGTCATCCTGCACCGCAGCCGACTCCAGCACCGGCTGGCCGGCACCGGCACGATGCTCGCCGTCGGGCTGACCGAGGCCGAAGCGGCACGCCGCGTCCGCCCGCTGCGCGACCGGGTGTCGGTCGCGGCGGTCAACAGCCCCCACGGCGTGACCCTTTCCGGAGACGCGGACGCACTTCGCGGACTCGCCTCCGACCTGGAACGGGACCAGATCTTCGCCCGCTTCCTGGCGGTCGACGTCCCGTACCACAGCGTGCGGATGGACCCGATCAGGGAGGAGCTGCTGGCGGCGCTGGCGGACCTCAAGCCGCGCCCGCCGGAGCTACCGCTGTACCTGACGGCACGCCAGGAAGCCGTGGCCGGAGGCGGGTTGAACGCCGCGTACTGGTGGGAGAACGTCCGCGAGCCGGTCCGCTTCCGGGCGGCCGTCGACCGGCTCGCCGAGGACGGCCACCGCCTCTTCCTGGAAATCGGGCCGCACCCGGTCCTGGGCCACTCGATCGCCGAGTGTTTGGAGGGGAAGGGCACCGAAGGCCGGACGCTGGCCTCGATGCACCGCCAGGAGGACGACGTCGAACGGTTCCACCGCACCCTGGCCGAACTGCACACGCTCGGCGTGGAGTTGGACTGGGGCGCCCTCCAGCCGGGCGGCCGGGTGGTCCCGCTGCCCCGCTACCCCTGGCGCCGGGACCGGTACTGGGCCGAGCCCGAGGGCATCGCGCAGCTCCGGCTCGGCCGCCTCGACCACCCGCTGCTGGGCCGCCGCACCACACACCCCCGGCCCACCTGGGAGGCCCGGCTCGACACCGAACAGCTGCCGTACCTGGCGGACCACCGCATCCAGGGCAACACCGTCTTCCCCGCCGCGGGCTATCTGGAGATGGCGGCGCAGGCGGTACGGGCGCTGACCGGCGGCGGCCCGGCGGTGCTGGCCGACATCCGGCTGGCCAAGGCGCTCTTCCTCGACGACGCGCGGCCGACGGCGGTCCAGTTCTCCTTCGACCCGGACAGCGCGGGCTTCACCGTCGCGACGGGCGCTGCCGACCCCGCCGTGCACGCCACCGGCGTCGTCCGCACGGGCCAGCGCCGCGGCCCCGGCCCCGCTCTCGACCCGGACGCGGTCCGCTCCCGCACCAGCCGCCGGCTGTCCGGCCCCGAGACGTACGCGGCACTGGCCGAGCAGGGGTACGAGTACGGCCCGGCGTTCCAAGGCATCGAGGAGGTCTGGACCGGACCCGGCGAGGCGCTGGCCCGGATCCGGCCGCCGGCCGGGCTCACCGGCGGCGCGGCGGACAGCCACTGCCACCCGGCCCTGCTCGACGCCGCCTTCCAGACGCTGCTGACGACCCAACTGACGTCCGTATCGGCCGAGGACGACCGCGCGTCCGGCGGCATCCGCCTGCCGCTCGCGATCGCCGAGGTACGCCTCGACCCGGTCGGCGACCGTCCCTTCTGGGTGCACGCCACCCTCACCGGTCAGGACGCCGACGAGATCACCGGCGATCTCGCGCTGTACACGGAGGACGGCGCGCCGCTGGGCCGGATCACCGGCTTCCGCGCGGCGGACGTCGAACGTGCCTCCGCCTCGGTCGGCCTGAGCACGATCGACAACTGGCTGGCCGAGGTCGTCTGGACCGACGCCGACAGCCTTCCGGAGGATGCGGACGGCCTCGGCGATCTGCTGATCCTCGCCGACGCGGGCCCCCTCGCCGAGCGGCTGGCCGGGTTCGCACGCGCCCGCGGCGGACGCTGCCACCTGGTGCGCCCCGGTACGAGGTATGCGCACGGCCCGGAGGAATCCACGGTCCGGCCCGATTCGGCCGAGGACCTGACCCGCCTCTTCGCCGACCTCGACGCTTCCTTCGACGCCGTCGTGCACCTCTGGAACCTGGACCTGCCACCGCTGGACGAGGTCACCCGTACGGAACTGGCCCGGTGCACCGGCCTCGGCGCGTACTCGCTGGTCCGCCTCGCGCAGGTGTTGCCGGACGCGCAGCCCGGCGCCCGGCTGTACATCGTCACCCGCGGCACTCAGGCCGTGGCCGCCGGCGACCCCGTCGAACCGCTGGGCGCGGCGGCCTGGGGCCTCGGCAGGGTTCTGTGGCAGCAGGAACTCACCGCGCAGCGCGGCAAGTTGATCGACCTCCCGGCCGAGCCCGCCGAGGGGGAGGCCGAGGCACTCTGGCGCGAGCTCGCCACCGGGGGCGGCCGAGCCACCACCGACGACGAGGAGATCGCACTGCGCGACGGCCAACGTCGCACCAGCCGGCTCCGCCCGCCCGCCGGTCTCACCCGCCCGCTGCCGCTGCGGCTCCGCCCCGATGCGGACTACCTCGTGACCGGCGCGTTCGGCGCGCTCGGCCAAGTGCTCTGCCGCACTCTCGTGGAACGCGGCGCCCGCCGGCTGATCCTCGTGGGCAGGACCCCGCTGCCCGACCGCACGGAGTGGCACCGCGTCGACCCCGACAGCCCCGCCGGGCAGCGGATCGCCTTCCTCAAGGAGCTGGAGGCGCTCGGTGCCCAGCCGGTCCCGGCCCCGCTGGACATCACCGACGAGGCGGCGCTGACCGACTGGCTGGCCGACCGCCGAGGCCGCCAACTCCAGCCTATCCGAGGGGTGTTCCACCTGGCCGGAGAGGTCAGGGACGCGTTGGTGCCGGCGATGGACCGGGCGGCGTTCGAGGCCGGGTACGGTCCCAAGGTGGCCGGCGGCTGGCTGCTCCACCATCACCTGCGCGACGAACCGCTCGACCACTTCGTCCTCTTCGGCTCCATCGCGGCTCTGCTGACCACGGCCGGGCAGACCAACTACGCGGCCGGCAACGCCTTCCTGGACGCGCTCGCCCACCACCGCAGGGCCCGCGGCCTGCCCGCGCTCAGCCTGGCCTGGGGCCCCTGGGACGCCGGCATGATCGAGGAGCGTGGCCTCGCGGAGCACTACCGCACGGCACGCGGCATGAGCCCGCTCTCGCCCGCCGCCGGCATGGCCGTACTGGAGCGCACCATCGGCCAGGAGCGAGCCCAGCTCGCCGTCGCCACCGTGACCGACTGGCGGACCGCCACCGCCTGGTACGCAACGCCGCCCCCGCTCGTCGCCGACCTCGCGGCGGCCGCCGCCGACGCCCCGGCGACCGCCGCGCGCGGCACGTTCCTGGACGCCTTCCACGCGGCCGAGGGCGAGGAGGCCCGCCGCCACCTGATCACGCAACGTTTCGGCGAGCTGGTCGCCGCCGTACTGGGCGTGCCGCAGGACCGCGTCGACCCGGCGGCCGGGCTGCTCGCGCTGGGCCTGGACTCCCTGCTGGCGATGGAGCTGCGCGCCAGGACCGGCACCGAGCTGGGCGTCACACTCCCGGTGGTGGCACTCCTCAGCGGCGAACCGGTCGACGCGCTGACCAACCGGCTGTACGACGGGCTGCTGGCGGCCGGCGAGTCCGAGGCCGCGCCCGCGATCGAGCAGCACACCGAAGAACAGCGCACCGGAGATCAGCGCCCCGAAGCGGAGCATCCCGAAGAGGAACAGCAGTACCCCCTCACCTACAACCAGAAGGCGCTGTGGTTCCTCCGGGAGCTCGACCCGGATGCGCACGCCTACAACATCGGCGGCGCGATGGTGGTGCACGGCGAGCTCGACCCGGAGCTGGTCCGCACCGCCTTCCGCCTCCTGGTGGAGCGGCACCCGTGCCTCCGCACCACCTTCGTCGCGGAGCAGGGGCGGCCCGTGCAGCGCGTCTCCCCGGAGGCGCGGGCCGACACGGCCGTGTTCGACGTACAGGGCGAGGACTGGGACGCCGTACGCGAGCGGCTGGTCCATGAGTACCGCAGGCCGTACGACCTGACGCGTGACCCGCTGGTCCGGCTCCGCCTCTTCAAGCTCGCGCCGGACCGGTGGGTGGTCCTCAAGGCCGTCCACCACATCGTCTCCGACGCCCACTCCATCTTCACCTTCGTCGAGGAGCTGTTCACCCTCTACGACGCACTGCGACACGGCAGACCCGCCGAGCTCCCGCCGCTGCCGGCCCGGTACCTGGACTTCCTCGACCGGCAGCACAGCCTGCTCGCCGGGCCCGAGGCACAGCACATGCTCGACTACTGGCGGGCGCACCTGCCCGCGCGGATCCCGGACCTGGAGCTGCCCACCGACAAGCCCCGTCCCGCGGTGGCCACCCACCACGGCGCCTCCGAGTTCTTCGAGATCGACGCCGAACTCGGCGCACGGGTGCACGCGTTGTCGCGCCGCCACGACGTCACGCCCTTCATGGTCCTGCTGAGCGCGTACTACCTGCTGCTGCACCGCTACTCGGGCCAGGACGACATCGTCGTCGGCAGCCCCGTCAGCGGCCGCACCCACCCGGAAGACGCCCCGGTCTACGGCTACTTCGTCAATCCGCTGCCGCTGCACGTCAGCCTGGCCGGCGACCCTTCGGTGGGTGAACTGCTGGCCCGTACCCGCGACACCGTGCTGGGCGGCCTGGACCACCAGGAGTACCCGTTCGTCCTCCTGGTCGAGAAGCTGGGGCTGCCGCACGACGCCAGCCGCTCCGCCGTGTTCCAGGCGATGTTCGTCCTGCTCACCCACCAGCTCGGCGAAGAACTGGCCGGGCACCGAGTGGAGAAAATCCAACTGCCGGAGCAAGAAGGGCAGTTCGAGCTGACGCTAGCCGCCTACGAGGAGCCCGCGAGCGGGCGCTTCACGTGTGCTTTGAAGTACAACACCGACCTGTTCCACGCGGCGACGGCCCGTCGGCTGGCCGGGCACTACCTGAACCTGCTGGACGCGCTGACCCGCGTCCCCGCCGAGGCGCCGGCCGGCCGGCTGCCCCTGCTCGGCCCCGAGGAGCGCGACCGCATCCTCACCCGGTGGAGCGGGTCCGGCCGGACGGCGGACCACGACGTGCCGGTGCCCGACCTCATCCGGCGGCGCGCCGCCGAGCGGCCCGGAGCCGTCGCCGTCGTGGCCCCCACGACGTCCGGCGACACCCGCCGGCTCAGCTACGCCGAACTGGACGAACGGTCCCGCCGGGCGGCCCGCCGGCTGCGTGCGCTGGGGGTGCGCGACGGCGCCGTGGTGGCGGTCCGCATGGCCAAGTCGCCGGAGCTGATCGTCACACTCCTCGCGGTGCTGCGGGCCGGCGGCTGCTATCTGCCCCTGGACCCCGGCCATCCGGCCGACCGGACGGCCCGCCTGATCGCGGACGCGGGCGCCGTCCTGCTCGTGGCCGATGGGGCGCCCGACCGACGCGAGCCCGACCGGCCCGAGCCCGACGGGAGCGGACCCGGCCCCGAGGCGGTCACCCTGAACGAGCTGGACGTGCCCGCCCCGGACGACCCTGATCCCGAGCCGCCCATCTCCCTGGACGCGCCCGCCTACCTCATCCACACCTCCGGCTCGACCGGCCGCCCCAAGGCCGTCCGGGTCAGCCACCGCAGCCTCGCCGCCGTGCACGCCGCCTGGCGCGCCGAGTACCGCCTCGACGACGAGGTCGGCGTCCACCTCCAGATGGCCGCCCCGTCCTTCGACGTCTTCACCGGCGACCTGGTGCGCGCGCTGTGCTCCGGCGGCACCCTGCTCCTCGCCGACCGCGATCTGCTCTTCGACACCCACCGGCTGTACCGGACGATGGCCGAGGAGCGGGTGGACTGCGCCGAATTCGTCCCGGCGGTCGCCCGCGGCCTGATCGGCCACTGCGAAGCGGCCGGGCTGCGGCTGGACTTCCTGCGCCTGCTCATCGTCGGCTCGGACACCTGGCGGGCCGGTGAGCACCGGCGGCTGCGCGCCCTGTGCGGACCGCGGACCCGCCTGGTCAACTCGTACGGGCTGACCGAGGCCACCATCGACAGCGCGTACTTCGAAGGCCCGGTGGACGGCCTCGCACCGGGCGCGACGGTCCCCATCGGCCGCCCGCTGCCCAACAGCGAGCTGTACGTCCTCGACCGGTACGGCGAGCCGGTGCCGCCCGGCGTGACCGGCGAGCTCTTCATCGGCGGCGAAGGCCTCGCGACCGGCTACCTCGGCGCCCCGGAGGAGACCGCCCGGCGCTTCCCGACCCTCGCTCTGCACGGCGCGCCGCGCCGGCTCTGCCGCACCGGCGACCTGGCCCGCTGGTCCGCCGACGGCACGGTCCACCTGCTGGGGCGCGCGGACCGCCAGGTCAAGGTGCGCGGCCACCGCGTGGAGACCGGCGAGGTGGAGACACAGCTGTCCCGCTGCGCCGGGCTCCGCCAGGTCCACGTCACGACCCATCGCACGGACGGCGGCGACAACACCCTGTGCGCCTACTACGTACCGGACGAAGGGGCGCGGGTGGACCGGGGCGAGCTGCGCCGGAGGCTCGCCGACCACCTCCCCGCCTACATGATCCCGTCCCACTTCGTGGCGCTGCCCGCGCTGCCGCTGACGGCGAACGGCAAGGTCGACACCGCCGCGCTCCCGGCCCCCGCGTACGAGCCGGAGCCCGGGGCCCCCGAGGCCCCGGCCACTCCCTACGAGGCGCGGATGGCCGCGCACTGGCAGGCCCTGCTCGGCGGTGAACTCCTCGGCCCGCAGCACGACTTCTTCGCGGCCGGCGGCAACTCGCTCACCCTCATCGAGCTGATCCACCACCTGCGCACCGAGTACGGCACCGAGATCCCCGTCGGCCCGCTGTTCAAGGACACCACCCTGCGCGGCATGGCCCGCACCGTCGAGGATGTGGTGGCAGGCGAAGCCGACGACGCACCGCCCTACGTCCGCTTCGGGCCGGACGACCCGGATGACCCGGACGATTCGGCCCCGGATCGTACGGTCTTCTGTTTCCCGCCGGCGGGCGGCCACGGCGCCGTGTACCGCGAACTGGCCATGCACCTGGGGGACTTCCACCTCATCGCGTTCGACTATCTCCCCGACGAGGCCAAGGCCGCCCGCTACGCCGACCTCATCGAGTCGCTGCGGCCGGCCGGGCCGTGCGCCCTGCTCGGCTACTCGCTCGGCGGCAATCTCGCCTTCGAAGTGGCCAAGGAGCTGGAACGGCGGGGGAGGGAGGTGTCCCGGCTGGTCCTGCTGGACTCCTACCGCTTCACCGAGGCCGGGCCGCTGGACGGCGAGCAGCTGGCCCGCTTCGAGGACGGGCTGCGCGACCGGCTGGGCCTGCGGGCCGGTGCGGGCCCGCTCGCCGCGGAGACCGTCGGCCAGGCCCGGGACTACCTCGCCTTCTGCTGCCGCACGCCGAACCTCGGCACGGTCGCCGCACCGATCACGGTGATCGCCGCCGAGCGCAGCGGACTGCCGTACGTACTGGGGAAACGGGCCGGCTGGCAGGAGAGTTCCCGCACCGGCGCGGTCCGGCTCGACGGCTCCGGCACGCACGACGAGCTGCTCGATGCCGCGCACCTCGTCCACAACGCGCGGCTCGCCCGCGAGGCCCTGGCGGGCGCGGAGTGCGGGGTGCCCGCATGACGCCCCGTACACCGCCCCCTGAGCTCGGCCGTACCACCGCGGCAGCCACGGGTGACCTGGTCGTCTTCGTCCTCGGGATGCGCGTCAACCGGCTCCGCTCGCCGCGGTACTGGGTGCCGGTGAGCCGGGCGATGGCACCGTTGATCAGGGAGCTGCTGGCCGACCGGGACAGCGGGCTGCTGGGCTCCCGGACCCGGTTCGGCCCGCCCCGGGTGATCGAGCTGATCCAGTACTGGGAGTCGCAGGACAAGCTGCTCGCGTACGCCTCGGATGCGCGGCGGCGGCACCGGCCCGCGTGGGCGGAGTTCAACCGGCGGATCCGGGAGAGCCGCGGCGCCGTGGGGCTCTACCACGAGAACTACCTCGTGCCGGCGGGCGCGTACGAGGCGGTCTATGTCGACATGCCGCCGTACGGGCTGGCCGCCGCCACCGGCGTCCTGCCGGTCGGCAGCCGCGGCGACACGGCGGCCGACCGGCTGGGCCTGCGCTGAGCCTCAGCGCCCGGCCCCGCCGAGCAGGGCGGTGGAGAGTCCGCACAGTGCCGTGATGAGGTCCTGCCCCAGCACCCGCCAGTGCGCCTCCGCCTCCCGCTGCTCGATCCGGCCGTTGGCCAGGTCGTACTCCAGCTCCGCGAAGGCGTGCACGCTGAGCTGCCGCACCATCGCGCTGTACCGCTGGAACAGCCCGGGCGCGAAGTCCTTCCGGCGCACCGCACCACGGGTGTTGAGGAGGCGCAGCGACGGCGTGTTCAGCTGCTCCTGGATCACGTACTCGCGCAGCGCCGGTTCGACGATGGCCTGGGCGAAGAAGCGCGCGCCCCAGGTCGGCGCGGACGCTTCGATGTGGTACTCGACGCCCGGCAGGATGAGACAGGCGTAGTGCTCCTCCCGCGTCACCGCCCGCTCCGTGCCGAGCAGCGCCTCCACCATGGCGATGCGGCGCTCTTCGATGACGTCGGTGTAGCTCGACAGGATCGCCTTGATGAGCTCGTCACGGCCGTTGAAGTGGTACTGCACCGCGGAGTTGTTGCGCTGGCCGGCCGCCTCGCTGATCTGCCGGACCGAGACGTTCGCGAAGCCCTTCTCGGCATAGAGCCGCTCCGCGGTGCGCATGAGCTTGTTCCGCGCGACCACGGAGCGGGGGGACGGCGGGGCGGCCGGTGCTGGGGTGTTCATTCCGCGAGTCGGATGGCTCCGGTCGGGCACCCCGCGGCCGCGGCGCGCACATCCTCGAAGTCCTCCGGCGACGGCGCCTCCGCCAGCAGCATCACGACACCGTCCTCCTCCCGCTGATCGAAGACCTGATCGGCCTTGAGCACACACAACCCGCTGCCGCAGCACGCTTCCTGGTCCACGGTGATCTTCATGCTATCTCCTCGTTCCCGCTGCCCCGATGCTCCGTGATCACCAGGTGACCCACAGCTCCTGCAGGCCGCCGGCCGCGACGCCGTCCCGGGGGCGCAGCTCCTCCGGGGTGTCCCGCAGCCGCAGGCCGGGCAGCCGCCGGGCGAACGTACTCAGTACCACGTTCAGCTCCACCCGGGCCAGTGTCTGGCCGACGCAGAAGTGCGGACCGGCGCCGAAGGTGACGTGCTGGCTGTTGTTCTCGCGCCGCGCGTCGAACCGGTCGGGCTCGGGGAACTTGCGTGCGTCCCGGTTGGCGGCGGCCATGTTGACCAACAGATTGCTGCCCGCGCCGACCGGTACCCCGCCGACCTCGGTGTCCTCCGTGATGAACCGGGGGATGCCGACGCCCGCCAGGGGGTCCATCCGCAGGGACTCCTCGACCGTGCCCGTGACCAGCTCCGGGTCGGCGACCACCGCCTCGTAACGCTCCCGCTCGGCCAGCAGCAGCGCCGTCATCTTCAGGATCATGTTCGAGGTGGTCTCGTGCCCGGCCAGCAGCAGACCCCGCGCCGTGGAGACCAGTTCGTCGTGGCTGAGCCGGCCGTCCTGGCTGTCCGAGATGAGGGTCAGCTCGCTGAGCAGATCGTCACCGGGGTGCGCGCGCTTCTGCTCGACCAGGTCCGAGGCGTAGTCCAGGAACGCCTGCTGCGCCGCGTCGACCTCCTCCTGCGTGTACTTGGTCAGCGTCAACGCCACCTCCGACCAGTACGCGAACTTCTCCTGGTCCTCGCTCGGCGCGCCCAGCAGCGCACAGATGACCTGGACCGGCAGCGGCAGCGCGAGGGCCGTCCGGAGGTCGGCGGGTGAGCCCCCGGCCATCATGGCGTCCACCAGCTCGTCGGCCATGCCCTGGATGCGCGGCCGCCACGCCTCCATCTTCTTCACCGTGAAGGCGCGGCTGAGCAGCCGCCGCCAGCGCTGGTGCCCCGGGCCCTCCTGGATGTCCGTGGCGCCGGGGTTGCGCCGGCTGAACATCCCGCCGTCCTCGGTGTTCGACAGGCGTGCCCCGCCCTCCCGGGCGAGGTTGCGGCTGAACCGCGGGTCGGCCAGCAGGGTGCGGACCTCGTCGTATCCGGTCAGCAGCCCGACCACGTCGCCGCTGGGCATCCGGACGTGCGCCACCGGGCACTTCGCCCGGTTCTCGGCCCACTCCTGCGGCGGCTCCAGCACGTGGGGCTGGGCGAACGGGTAGTCGGGGATCGGTGTGGCCTCGTCGGTCATGGGGGGCTCCTCCGGGCGTCGGCGTCCCGGCCACCGTAAGACGCGTGTCTTACTAAGACAATCGCCTTAAGTTCGATTGGCCGATACTGAACGCCAGTTGAGTGGTACAGACCACTTGTCGGCGTTCTTCGGCGCCCATATGATCTCGCCAGTTGTGCAGAGCGAAACGTTCATTGCGTATGTTGCAACGCGCGATCTGTAGGGGTGTCGATGACCGTGTATGCCCGAATAGCCGCTCCGCTGGCGGGACTTGTCCTCGCAGGCCTCGCCGTCACCGGCTGCGCTCCGCAGACCTCGGCGAGCGGCGGGACCAAGGACGAGAAGAGCGGGACGCTGCGCGTGTGGCTGTTCCGGGAGGTCGGCAACAAGCCCAAGGAGAAGGTCGTCGACGCGGCCGTCGCCGCGTTCGAGAAGCAGCACAAGGGCACCGACGTACAGGTCGAGTACATCCCGGTCGACACCCGCGCCCAGCGGATCAAGGCCGCCTTCAACGACCCCGCGAGCGCCCCGGACCTCATCGAGTACGGCAACACCGACACCGCCGGTTATGTGAAGGACGGCGGCCTCGCCGACGTCACCGCGGAGTACACCGCCTGGGACGAGGCGAAGGACACCGACCCCACCGCCAAACAGTCCGTGACCGTCGACGGCAAGGTCTACGGCGCGCCGCTCTTCGTCGGCGTCCGCGCGCTGTACTACCGCACCGACGTCCTCAAGGACCTCGGCATCGCGCCGCCCAAGAGCCAGGCGGAGCTGGTCTCGGCGGCGAAGAAGATCCACAAGGCCCGGCCCGGCCTCTACGGCCTCGCGGTCGGCGGCGCGTACACCTACGGCGCCCTGCCCTTCCTCTGGGCCGAGGGCGGCGAACTCGCCGTGCAGCGCGGCGAC
The DNA here is from genome assembly GCF_055567935.1 of Streptomyces sp. NPDC026301. Lineage (NCBI taxonomy): Bacteria > Bacillati > Actinomycetota > Actinomycetes > Kitasatosporales > Streptomycetaceae > Streptomyces > Streptomyces sp. NPDC026301. Next base: position 418,468 of record NZ_JBVHPN010000004.1, read on the forward strand.
ACGTACAAGGCGGCTGTCAACACCCCGAAGGCCCGCAAGGGCATCGAGACCTACGCCGCGCTCTTCGGCGACGCCAACTGCCCCGCGGACAAGTGCGCCTCCATGGGCGGCAACGCCACCGTCACCGCCTTCACCTCCGGCAAGGCGGCCATGGCCATCGGCGGCGACTTCAGCCACGCCGCCGTCGAGGCGAGCAAGGCCAAGGGAAAGTACGCGGTCGTCCCGCTCCCCGGCGCGAAGAAGGGGTCGATCGCCCCGGCCTTCGCGGGCGGCAACAACATCGGCGTCCTGAAGAGCACCGCGCACCGTACCCTCGCGGTGGACCTCATGAAGTGGCTGGCCGGCAAACAATCGCAGCGGGGACTCTTCGACGCGATGGGCTTCCTGCCGACCTACACCGACGTGCTGGACGAGGCCGCGAAGAAGCAGCCGTACGTCGCGCCGTTCGTCAAGACCCTGCACGCCGGGGCCAAGTTCGTGCCCGCCTCCCCGGCCTGGGGCCAGATCGACGCCTCGCTGATCCTCCCCACCATGTACCAGGAGATCGTCAGCGGCCGTAAGAGCGTGGACCGGGCGTCCGACGACGCGGCGAAGAAGATGGACGCCGCGTTCTCCGCCGCGCGGTAAGGGCCGCCCCTTGACCTCGACCGCCCTGCGCCGCTCCCGCTGGACGCCCTGGCTCTACCTGCTGCCCGCGCTCGTCCTGCTCGGCGGGCTGCTCGTCTACCCGATCTACCAGCTCGGCCTGATCTCCTTCCTGGAGTACACCCAGGCCCAGGTCAGCGGCGGGCAACCGACCTCCTTCCAGGGATTCGGCAACTACGCGGCGCTCTTCACCGACGGCCAGTTCTGGCAGGTGCTCCTCGCCACGGTCCTCTTCGCCGCCGCCTGCGTGCTCGCCACCCTCCTGGTCGGCTGCGCGCTCGCCGTCCTGCTGACCCGCGTCCGCGCGCTGCCCCGGCTCGTCCTGATGATGGCCGCGCTCGGCGCCTGGGCCACCCCGGCCATCACCGGCTCCACCGTCTGGGTCTTCCTCTTCGACCCCGACTTCGGGCCCGTCAACAGGGTGCTCGGGCTCGGCGACTTCTCCTGGACGTACGGCCAGTACAGCGCGTTCGCCCTGGTCCTCCTCGAAGTCGTCTGGTGCTCGTTCCCGTTCGTGATGGTGACCGTGTACGCGGGCATCCGTGCCGTCCCCGCGGAAATACTGGAGGCGGCAGCGCTCGACGGCGCCTCGCAGTGGCGTATCTGGCGCTCGGTCCTGGCGCCGATGCTCCGGCCGATCCTCGTCGTCGTCACCATCCAGTCGGTCATCTGGGACTTCAAGGTCTTCACCCAGATCTACGTGATGACGGGCGGCGGCGGCATCGCCGGACAGAACCTCGTGCTCAACGTGTACGCGTACCAAAAGGCGTTCGCCTCCTCGCAGTACAGCCTCGGCTCGGCCATCGGCGTCGTCATGCTGCTGATCCTGCTGGCCGTCACGCTGGTGTACCTGCGCATCGTGCGGCGACAGGGGGAGGAACTGTGAGCCTGCTCGGCCCGCTCCGCATCCGGCGCCCCGGCCGGCTGGCCGCCGAGGCCGCCGCCGTGGCCATCGCCGTCCTCGTCGCCTTCCCTCTGTACTGGATGGTCCTCTCCGCCCTCAAACCCGCCGACGAGATCCAGTCCACCGACCCCAGCCCCTGGACCCTCGCCCCGACCCTGGACTCCTTCCGCCGCGTCTTCGCACAGCAGGACTTCGGCCGGTACTTCCTCAACAGCCTGATCGTGGCGGGCACCGTCGTCCTCGCCTCCGCGCTGATCGCCTTCCTGGCCGCCACCGCGGTCACCCGCTTCCGCTTCCGGTTCCGCACCACCCTGCTGATCATGTTCCTGGTCGCGCAGATGGTGCCGGTCGAGGCGCTCACCATCCCGCTGTTCTTCCTCATGCGGGACTTCGGCCAGCTCAACACCCTCGGCTCACTGATCCTGCCGCACCTCGCCTTCTCGCTGCCGTTCGCCATCTGGATGCTGCGCGGCTTCGTCAAGGCGGTACCGGACGCGTTGGAGGAACAGGCCGCGATCGACGGCGCGAGCCGCGCCCGCTTCCTGTGGCAGATCCTCTTCCCGCTGGTCTTTCCCGGCCTGGCCGCGACCAGCGTCTTCTCCTTCATCTCCACCTGGAACGACTTCCTGTTCGCCAAGTCCTTCCTCATCAGCGACACCTCGCAGTCCACACTGCCCATGGCACTGCTGGTCTTCTTCAAGCCCGACGAGAACGACTGGGGAGGGATCATGGCCGCCTCCACGGTGATGACCGTCCCCGTCCTGGTCTTCTTCGTACTCGTACAGCGACGCCTGGTCTCCGGACTCGGCGGCGCGGTCAAGGACTGATGCCATGAACGCGCAACTGCTCCCCGCCCCCGTACACATGGACGCCGTCGAGGACGAGACATGCGTCCTCGACCACACCACCGCCCTCGCGGCCGGACCCGGCACCGAAACCACCGAGCGATGGCTGCGCACCACCCTCGGCGCCGCACTCGGACTGCCGCTCCCGCCCGGCCCCGCCGGCGCGCCCCACACGATCACACTCACCGTAGACCCCGAACTGCCGCCCGAGAGCTACCGGTTGGACACCACCGGCGGCGCCGTACGGATCACCGGCGGCGGCCCGGCCGGCGTCTTCTGGGGCGCCCAGACGCTGCGTCAGCTCCTCGGCGCCGACGCCTTCCGCCGCGCCCCGGTCGCCCCGGACCGCACCCGGTCCCTCCCGGCCGTACGCATCGAGGACGGCCCCCGCTTCGCCTGGCGCGGCATGATGCTCGACGTGGCCCGCCACTTCCTCCCCAAGGACGACGTCCTCCGCTACCTGGACCTGCTCGCCGCGCACAAACTGAACGTCTTCCACTTCCACCTCACCGACGACCAGGGCTGGCGTATCGAGATCAAGCGCCACCCGCGGCTCACCGAGGTCGGGTCCTGGCGCGCCCGCACCAAGTACGGCCACCGCGCGTCGGAGCTGTGGGACGAGACGCCGTACGGCGGGTACTACACCCAGGACGACATCCGGGAGATCGTCGCGTACGCCGCCGAGCGGCACATCCGCGTCGTCCCCGAGATCGACATCCCCGGTCACTCCCAGGCCGCCATCGCCGCCTACCCCTGGCTCGGCAACACCGACGTCGTCGACACCGCGGCGCTGGAGGTGTGGGACAGCTGGGGCGTCAGCCCGCACGTCCTCGCACCCACCGACACCACCCTCCGCTTCTACGAGGACGTCCTCACCGAGGTACTCGACCTCTTCCCGGCCGCCGTCTCGCCCTTCGTGCACATCGGGGGCGACGAGTGCCCCAAGGTCCAGTGGCGGCGGTCCCCGGCCGCGCAGGCCCGGATCGCGGAGCTGGGCCTGGCCGACGAGGACGGACTCCAGTCCTGGTTCATCCGCCACTTCGACCGCTGGCTGACCGCGCGCGGCCGCCGCCTCATCGGCTGGGACGAGATCCTGGAGGGCGGCCTCGCCGAAGGCGCCGCGGTCTCCTCCTGGCGCGGCTACGCGGGCGGCATCGCCGCCGCCGAGGCCGGGCACGACGTCGTGATGTGCCCGCAGCAGCAGGTGTACCTGGACCACCGCCAGCACGGCGGCCCCGACGAGCCGATGCCCATCGGCTACGTACGCACCCTGGAGGACGTCTACCGGTTTGAACCCGTACCGCCGGGTCTTTCCCCCGAGGCGGCCCGGCACATCCTCGGCACGCAGGCCAACGTCTGGACCGAGGTCATGCAGAACCGCTCCCGCGTCGACTACCAGGCCTTTCCCCGGCTCGCCGCGTTCGCCGAGGTCGCCTGGTCCGCGCTGCCGGGGCCGGCGGAACGGGACTATCAGGACTTCGAGGCGCGGATGGCCGGCCATTACGCGCGCCTCGACGCCCTGGGCGTCGACTACCGCCCGCCCGGCGGCCCGCTGCCCCGCCAGCGCCGGCCCGGCGTGCTCGGCCGCCCGATCGAGGGCGCACCGCCTCATGCATGAGTCGCCCGTTCGGCGGGCACTGCGGACGGCGGCGCCCCGGTGGTCGCGCCGCCGGGGACGGGGGACGCTGAGGATGCGGTACCGGCCGGGGCAGCCCGGCGGACCGCCGGCGAGACCGCCGTCGCCCAGTCGAACAGGGAGTACACCTCATGGTGCGCAAGAAGGTCGAAGGAGACGAGGACCAGCGCCGCGCGGCCGCACGCGAGGCCGAGCAGGCCGGGGAGACGCCCAGTGCGCAGGGCCGCACGACAGGCGCGTCGAAACAGCGCACGCACGTGCCGGACCGGTCCACGCTGACCCACGAGGAGAAGGTGGCACCGGTCCACCGCGGCAAGCAGGACTGGCCCGCCGCCCAGACGGGCCCCGTCAGGCCCGGCGCTTCCCAGGAACCCACCCGCAGCTTCAGCGGCCGCGGCCGTCCGGGCTACGGGGAGGACCACGAACGGGTCTTCCAGGCCGTGACCGAGGCCGAACAGCAACAGGGCCGCGGCGCGTACCTGGACGAGATCGCCCGCACCGCCGGCCTCCCCGCGGACCGGACCCGCACCCTGCTGCACGACCTCACGACCACCCACGGCCTGGTCACCCAACTGGCCGACACCGACGACCCGGACCAGGGCCCCCGCTGGGAGACCCACCCGGGCCACTGAGACGCGCCGCGCTGCCCGCCCTCACGACACTGCCCGGCACCGCTCCGCGCCCGGCGAGAGCCCTTCGTCACGCAGCCAGCGCAGCTGCTCGGGTGCCATCGAACCCTGGCCACCGCCGTGATCGGCGTACGGCCAGACCTTCATGGCGGCCCTGCCCGCGTAGCGGTTGACGGCGGCGTACACCGTGGACGGCGGGCACACCGGGTCCATCAGGCCCACGCTGAACAGCGCGGGTGCCGAGGCCCGGGGCGCGAAGTGGAGGCCGTCGAAGTAGTCGAGGGTGCCGAAGGCCCGTTCCGGATCGTCGCGCGTGTGCTGGCGCAGGTACTGCACGAGCTCGGCGTAGGGACCTTCCGTGGCGATTGCGGCACCCCGCCGGAAGTGGCACAGGAAGGGCACGTCGGCCAGTACACCGGCGACGCGGTCCCCGGCGAGTCCGGCTACCGCGAGCGCCAGCCCGCCCCCCTGGCTGCCGCCCTGGACGATGATGCGGTCCGTATCGACGTACGGCAGCGCGCGGGCCGCGTCGACCGCGAGCACGCAGTCCGTGATGAGCCGGCGGAAGTAATGGTGGTGCGGATCGTTGATGCCGCGGGTCATGAACCCCCCGACCCACTGGGGTCCGTCCCCCTCCTCCTGGTCGGGTGTGTCATGCCCCTGCCCCCGGCTGTCGACGACCAGCTGGGCGTAGCCGGCCGAGGGGAAGAGCAGGTGGTCGGTCGGCAGGCCGCGTCCGCAGCCGTAACCGAGGTACGTGATCACCGTGGGCAGCGGTCCGGCGGCGCCCGCCGGCCTGACCAGCCAGGCCGCGACGGGCTGTCCGCGCCAGCCGGGAAACCGCACGTCGGCCACGTCGACGGCGGTCAGCAGCGGGTCGCGGACCGGGGTGACCGTCGGGGCGCCGGCCGACGCGTACGACAGCGCAAGTGACTCCTTCCAGAAGGCGTCGAAGTCGACGGGGGCGGATGCGTCGGTCTGGAAGGTACGAAGCCGGTCGAGCGGCAGATCGGTGAACGGCACGGGCCGCGCTCCTTCAAGTGGTCGAGGCCGAGGCGGGTGTCCGACGCGGACGTGCCCGTACGGGTGCTGCCGGGCGTGACCGCGGCGAACGCGGCGGCAGCCCGCGCGGGCGCTCCGCTCGGC